>NZ_CP019724.1:0-310000 GCF_002005225.1 Streptomyces pactum | reverse complement strand
GCGTCCTTCGGCGGAGTCGCCGTCCGGGACGAGTTGGTACTCCGCTCCGTCGGCCGTGACGTAATGGCAGCGCTTGAGCCCGAACGCGCTCATTCTCACCTCGACGACGCCACCCGGGACGGGGAAGGCGGCAGGGAGTCCGGACCGGGCGTGTTGCCTGCCGTCGACGTAGAGACACGCTTTGACGTTGCCGGACGAGTTGTTCCGCCAATGCCTGACGTCCACGGCACAGACCGTCCGCCGACCGTCGTCGCGTGTCAGCCGGAGGTAGAACAGCGCGCGGAAAGGCAACTGCCACCAGCGGAACCGCTTCAGCGCGCGCCCGTCCCCGGGCCTGACCCGCTGCACAGCCCGACGACGCCGCACTTCGTTGAACATGCCTCCCACTTTCCCTGTCTCGGGTGAGAGTCCAGCCACCCGTGTTCCGTCGCCATCGGCGCGACGAATCCGGGACCGAGTCTGTCCGTGCGGCGCGGCGGGCACATCAGCCCGGTGGTCGGAAACGTCTTCGACCACGGGTGAGGCCGTGATTCGACTTGGGTCTAGGGCGTATCAGTCCTCGGTCCGACTCACCGGCCGTACGGTTTCGCGATAATGACCAGGTGCACACGGACGTCGCTTCACGGCTCGGATGGTGGCAGCAGGCCTGGCGGCTGACGGCGGCCACCGCAGTGGGCGCCCTGGCCTGGCTCGCCACCGGTGTGGTGCTGTCGCGGGGACCGGCGGCCGAAACGGGCTCCTGGTTCCTCATCGGTGACCCACTGGTGGCTCTCTGCTGTCTGACCGCGCTTCTGTGGCGGCGGCGGTTCCCCTTCCCCGTCGCCACGTCGGTCGCTATCGCCTCCACCACGTCAGCGCTCGCCACCGGCGCCGCGCTCGTGGCGCTGGGTTCGATCGCCACCCGTCGTCGTCCGGTGGAGACCGGGGCCGTCGTGCTGGCCTACGTGACCGCGTCACAGTTCGCTGCCGGGTTCTACTCGGTCCAGAGCTCACCCGCCTCGTGGTGGCTCCAGCTCGCGCTGCCGGCACTGGCCGCGGGCCTCGCGGTCGCCGTGGGCACGGCCGTCGGTGCGCGGCGTGCCGAAGTACGGTCGTTGCGCGACCGGGCGGAGAGCGCGGAGCGGGAACAGACCGCACGAGCGGAGCGCGCCCGGATCCTGGAACGCAACCGGATCGCCCGCGAGATGCACGACGTGCTCGCGCACCGGATCTCGCTGGTCGCCATGCAGGCCGGCGTGCTGGATCACCGCAGCGACCTCAAGGCCGAGGAGAACCGCGTCCTGGTCCGCGGCATCGCCGAGGGCTCCCACCAGGCCCTGGAAGAACTACGGGGCGTCCTCGGCGTCCTCCGGGCCGACCCGGGCCCGGAACCACCGCAACCCTCCCTCGAGCGAATCCCCGCTCTCGTGGCCGACGCACGCGCATCCGGACTGGGCGTCACGCTCACCGTCACCGTGACGGAAACACCGCCCGACGTCGTCGGACGGACCTGCTACCGGGTCGTCCAGGAAGGTCTGACCAACGCCGCCAAACACGCTCCCGGAGCACACGTGGACATCACCATCGAAGGAACAGCGGGCGACAGGCTCGACGTCGGCGTCCGCAATTCCCCGGCCGCCACGCGCGCCGCACGCCTGCCGGGATCGGGATTCGGCCTGCTCGGCCTCAACGAACGAGTCCACCTCACCGGGGGAAAACTCGGTCACCGCTCCACGCGCGACAACGGGTACCTCCTCACCGCGGAACTACCCTGGCCGGACCCCACCCACGAAAAGAGAGCATGAGTGGACAGCGAGCGGGAGCCGGTGCGTGTCGTCATCGTCGACGACGAACAACTGGTGCGCATGGCGTTGCGGCTCGTCATCGACGGCGAGCCGGACCTGACCGTCGTCGCGGAGGCGGCCGACGGGGACGCCGCCATCGCCGTGGTGGACGAACACCGGCCGGACGTCGTGCTGATGGACGTGCGGATGCCGGGCCGTGACGGTCTCAGCGCGACCCGGGAACTCCTCTCCCGGCCGACGCCGCCACAGGTGCTGATCCTGACCACGTTCGACTCCGACGATCTCGTGCTCGACGCCCTGCGCACCGGGGCACTCGGGTTCGTCCTCAAGGACACCCAGCCTCCGCGGCTGCTCGACGCGGTGCGGACCGTCGCGGCCGGCAACCCCGTGCTGTCACCGGCGGCCACGACACGGGTGATAGCCGCGGCGACCGGGCCGCAGTCTGCTCACGCCCGCAACTCGTCGCGCGAGGCCGCCCGGAAACAGTTGTCCGCGCTGACCGAACGAGAACTCGAGACCGCTCGGGCCATCGCGGACGGACTGGGCAACGCGCAGATCGCCCAGCGACTGCGCATCAGCGTCGCGACCGTCAAGGCGCACACGGGCAGCCTGTTCGCCAAGCTGGCGGTCGACAACCGGGTGCAGATCGCGCTCCTGGTCCGCGACGCGGAGGAATGACCCCGCCAGGACCGCCGGTGGGGAGGTGAGTGGCGGCATGCGAACCTCAGCCGTCTCGGCCAGGGCCTGACCAGCGGACCGTGCCGGGCGGCCCACCGGCGCCGAATTGCCGCAGTGACCGCTGGATCCTCCTCCACCTCACCGAGGAGAGGGCCCGCCACAACGGCCACCTGGACATCCTGCGCGAGATGCGCGACGGCACGACCGGCGATGGGATGCGGCGGAGACCACGGGCGGAGCCGGAGTCGGATCGAGGCGACGGTGCCGTGAGCGTTTCGCACGTTCTTCTCGCCGGTGGTGGGCTTCGCTCACCACCCTGGGAGCGATCCGAGCCTATGGAGGGAGGGGGACAGCGGTACCAGAAGAAAAAGAGATTGCCTCGGGGACGAGGTTCACATTGGCTGGGCGGCATGGTGGAACTGCGTACCGATCGCCTCGTCCTGCGCCGATGGCGTGACTCCGACCTCGAACCGTGGGCGGCGATGAACGCCGATCCGGAAGTCCGGGAACACTTGGGTGACCTGCTTACCCGCGAACAGAGCGATGCCTCCGTGGCGCGGTTCCAGGCCGACTTCGACCGGCGAGGCTATGGGTGGTGGGCGGTTGAGGAGAGGGTCACGGGCGACTTCGTCGGCTTCGCCGGCTTGGACGAAGTGGACGACGGCATGCCGTTCACCGGAGTGGAGATCGGCTGGCGGCTCGCCCGCTCGGCTTGGGGCCGGGGTTACGCCACCGAGGCTGCCCTGACAGTCCTGACCCACGGCTTCGACACCCTTGGACTTCCCGAGATCCTCGCAGTCACAACAGCCACCAACCTTCGTTCGCAGGCGGTGATGCGCCGGATCGGTATGACCCGGGACCCGGCCGGCGACTTCGACGACCCCGCCGAGCCCGAAGGGCCGTTGCGTCCGAACATGCTGTACCGCATCGCGCGTACTGCGAGGATCTGACGTTCCTTGCGGCGAAGTACCTTCGCTGCGGCGGACGCCTCCTCACGTCCGCCGCCTGGTCAAGCGCCCCGGCGCCCTGTCCCCCTGCCAAGGGCGTCTTCGGCCGGTCCTGTTCCGAGGCTGTCGGAGGCGAGGGCTCGGCGGCCGTTCGTGGCTTCCTTCTCGGGTCGGCAGACGAGCGGTCGAGCCGTCCGGCGAGGTCGCACTGTGTCGTTGCCGGACAGGTCGCAGCTCCGTGCGCTGTCACGGCACGTGTTCTGGACCCGGTGTTCGTTTCCGTCCAGGACAAGATCTGCGGCTGAGCCTCAGCGTGTACCCAGCAGCTCGCCCGATCATGGGGAGGCAGCACGATGCGTGACTCGGTCTGCACCGGTTTCATGTCGCTGGACGGTGTGGTGGACTCATTCGGCGGGCCGGGGGAGGGGCACCGCAGTGGCGGCGGGCGATCGGACCGCCGTCGCCTTCGCGCAGTTCCTGGCGGTGAGGCCGACGTACGAGCGCAGAACCCGGGCCCGTGAAGGTTGCGCCTTCCGGAACCGGCGCGGTGCCGGTCCGGCGCTCGGGAGCGGTGATGGCCGCGTGCGCTCGGCCTTCCTGCTCCCAGAACACGAGGCCCCAGCACACCCCGGCGACGGACCTCAGCAGCACAGCGAGATCTCAGTGCCCCAGCCATGCCATCGAGAGGCCCTGATCACGGCCTTCTGCGACGTCCTTCGGTGCGATCATGCACGCATGAACCATCTCGGCGATGCGCACCTGCGCACCTGGACGCTGCGATTCATGGCCCTGCTCGCAGCCGACACCCAGGAGCAGCTTGCCTGGCTGGGCGAGCGTGAGGTGGAGACTGAATCCGTTGTCGAGGAGATAGAGCTCCTCTGCCGTGTCTCCGAAGGACTCTCGGAGCGCGGAGTCTTCGAACCCCGGAGTCTGGGCGTCCTTCAGGCGATCGGCCGTCGCCTCGGCGGGATCGATGCCGCCTGCCGCGCCGGCCTCTGGGCCAACACCCTGGCCACAGAACCGGCGTGGGACGAAATACGCCCGCTCGCCCGCCAGTTCCTCCTCACGATGTTCGACGACTGGCGTCAGCCGCTGCCTCTCCCGGTGCCCCCGTACACGAGCGATCACTGAGCACGTCCAGCCGCCTGTGCCACCGCGGTGCGGCCCGCCGCTGCCATTGGCCTGGCCACTAGGCTGCTGCCCCACACGAGTGTCAGCCCAGGGGGGACGTTGTGCCACGGTCCGACGCAGCGGTCAGGACTCGTACACGGCTGCTGTTGATGTACAACCTCACGCCGCAGGTGGGGGTGCCCGAAGACATGCTCCGCCCGCTGACCGAGGCGCTCGACCTCGGCCGGTTCGCCGCCCATGTCGAGGCCGCCGGGCTGCTGCTGCCCCGGCTGGTGCTGCACGAGCGCGTCCCCGAGATCACGCTGCCGCCGAGCGCGGCGCGGGTCGACGGTGCGGCGGTCACCCTCGCTGTCACGCCTCGCCGGGACCCGTTGCTCTTCGTGGACGTCGAAATCGCGGACGACGCGGACGGCTCGCACGCCCTCGCCGAAACCCTCTACGCCACCTGGCAGGACCGCTCCGCGACGCGCGTCGGCGGGGTGCCGCTGACCGAGTGGCTCGAGGGACGCCTGCGCGCGTACGGCGTCACGGACGGGCCCGCCGGCCAGCCGCCGCTCGAGTTCGGCCGGAACGTCCACCAGAGCGTCTTCCCTGGAGCGGCACTCGCACGAGGGCTGCTGGCAGAGCACGCGCCCGGCGACGCGGTCGGCCAGGAGGTCGTGACGATCGTGCTGCGCGGCACGCTGGACGGCGACACCGGCGCCACGCTGGGCATCCGCCGGCCCGAGACGCTGAACAACGCCGGCCAGACCATGGTCGCGCACGGCAGGGGCGTGTCATTGATCGTCGGCTACGCACCGCCGGTGGAGAACGCGTTCGGGCTGGCCGCGGCCGGCATCCTCAACGCGGTCGCGGCCGTGCACCGCATCAGGCGGCAGGCGTTCGAGGCGCTGGAGCTCGACCGGGCGGCGGTGGTGGAGACGACGGACGATGCCCGTTCCCTGGTCGCGCAGCTCTCGCGCCGGCTCAGCGATCTCCAACTCGACCTGAGCTTCAGCGTCGAGGCGTACGCCGACACGATCCTCATCCCCGAGCTGCTGGTCGAAAGCTTCCACTCGTCACTGCGCGACATCTCGGCGCTGGCGGACGCGCTGGCCAACACGTCCCGCATCGTCGAGCGCGTCGACGCCGTGCTCGCGACGCGCCGCGTCGACCTGGAGACGGCGGCCCAGCAGTACGCCGAGGACCGCGACCGGGTACTGGCCGCGGTGATCGCAGTCGGTTCGGTCATCGCGCTCCCGCCCGCGCTGCTGCTGGCGTTCTTCGGCGTCAACAGCAGCGACGTGGACCCGCGCCGGTCGATCCTGGACGTCCAGCACTACGGAGTCGCGTACGCGATCGCCTGGTTGCCGTTCCTGCTGCTGATCCTGGTCGGCCTGGTTGCACGCCGCCGCATTTCGCTGAGTCTGTCCGCCCCGGACGCCGTCACTACCGATCCGCGCCGAACCCGGCGTTTTTGGCTCAGACGACCGCGGCGACGCGGTCGGTGACGCCGGGCCCCACGAGGGCCGGGCCCCGCTGGCGTCCGCGACCGTGCGGCCGGCACGGGACGTTGCCGGCGGATCGTTAGACGAGTGATCCTCGGGTACTCGCCTCGGTGTGCCGAGGCCGCGTACTGCTCGGTCCCGGCTGCGACGAATCCAGTAGAGAGGACGGTTTCGAATGAGCACGGTCAAGGAAGCGGTGGAAGTCGAGGTTCCTGTGCACACCGCCTACAACCAGTGGACCCAGTTCGAGGAGTTCCCGCAGTTCATGGAAGGGGTCGAGGAAGTCAGGCAGCTCGATGAGCGCCGCAATCACTGGACCACCAAGGTCAGCGGGGTGAAGCGCGAGTTCGACACCGAGATCGTCGACCAGCTCCCCGACGAGCGCATCACGTGGCGCACCACCACGGGGGACACCAGGCAGAAGGGCACGGTCCGCTTCCAGCGCCTGGACGACACGCACACCAGGGTCGAGCTGGTCATGGACGTCGAGCCCACGGGAGCCGCGGAGAAGACCGGTGACGCGCTGGGAGTGGTCGACCGGCGGGTGAAGGGCGACATGCAGCGTTTCAAGGAGTACATCGAGGGACGTGGCGGTGAGTCCGGAGCCTGGCGCGGGCGGATCAGGCCGGGTGAGTGACCCCTGTCCAGTCCCCGCAGTGGCATCGCTGCCGGCGCCATGACCGCATGGTGCCGCCGATGCTGACCTCGTGACCGTGTCACGACTACAGCGTCGGCCCGGTCCTGTGTGCGCGCCTCGGGGTGGTCCCTTGCTGTCGCGGAGCCCGGTTGCCGGCCGCCCGTGGCAGCCCGTGGACGCCCGGCGTGCACCGGATGCGCTCTCAGCAACCCGAGCACAAAGGCGGTGCC
The DNA here is from genome assembly GCF_002005225.1 of Streptomyces pactum. Classification (NCBI taxonomy): domain Bacteria; kingdom Bacillati; phylum Actinomycetota; class Actinomycetes; order Kitasatosporales; family Streptomycetaceae; genus Streptomyces; species Streptomyces pactum. The sequence goes on along the minus strand of NZ_CP019724.1, from coordinate 303,106 downwards.
ACGCCCGGGAGCGGCATCGACGCCGCGGCGGCACCGGCCAGGCCTCCGACACCACGGACGCGGCCCTCGCATACCGCTGCGCCCGCTTCGAGCGCTCGCCTACGACATCCAGGCCACGGCTTCGTCCACTTCAGGCACCAGCTCATGTCCGCCGGTTCGGACAGCAGTTGGCGAACCGGGAAGGATCGCGCCGGCGAGCATCCTTCCCCACTCGGGCGGCGTCACGCGGTCTCCAGAGGGAAGGCGCATCACAACGGAAGAGTCGGGGAGGCTTGCAGTGGATGAAGCGTCGCTTCGTGCGGTGGGATGGGCGCGGTCGATACCGATGCACACGAGCCCCAAAGCTGCGCGTGATTGGGCCTGTCGGCACCTGCGGTCACTGGCGTGGGCCGACACGGCTCCGGAGACGGTGGATGCTGTTCTGCTGACCGTTTCGGAACTGGTCACCAACGCTCATGTGCACGCTCACTCCCATGCCCAGTTGCTGATGACCTGGGACGGGAGGTGCTTGCACGTTGCCGTCCACGACAATTCCACCACGCTGCCCACCCAACGCGCCGCCAGCAGCGACCGCATCGGGGGACGGGGCATGCTCCTGGTCGATGCACTGACCGACGGCTGGGAAGCCCGGCCCTGCCCCCACGGAAAGACGGTCACCGCTTGCTTCCGCCCGCCGACCGAGGACCCAGAGCCCTGTTGAAGGTCGCGCGGCAGGAGAGCGATAGCCGGTGGAGCCGCGGAACTCCAGACCGGTCACCTTACTGACCAGGCATCGGTCCGGCGTAGCGGGACGACTGGCAGCCGGCACCCGTGGCCGTGCCGTAATAGCCGCTGATCCACGCAGTACGTAGCGCGGACGGCCGCGGGTACTGGCACACCAGATACGACTCTCCTCTCCGACTGGCTTCGAGGCCTTCCTCGACGGCCCGTGCGATGTCCTCGGGTGTGTCCACGCCGCGCGTTCTCCCTTCACCTGCTCCGCTGCTGATCGGTCTCACGCCTGTGGCCGAGGCCGCTGGTTCCCGCGACGCTAGTCGGCGGCTATGCCGCGGGCGCTGAGGACGTTGCGCAACTCCGGGCCCAGGAACTCGGAGCCGAGGACGCGCCGAAGGTTCGGAAGCAGCACGAGGTCGTCGAGGGAAGCGACGTCGAACAGGTCGTCCTCGCCGTCCCAGACCGGGGCGCATTCTTGGTAGACCTGGTTCCCGCCGTCCATGCACAGCTCCTCGACGTCGGCCAGGAGCCCGTCGCCGATCCTCAGCGATTCGAAGTAGCTGCGTGCCTCGGGCACGATCTGGTACGCCAGGCCGTGCTGCTGGGCGTACTCCCAGGGGTCGCCGAGCCCCTTCTCCTTGAGGAGGTCGGCGAGGCGGAACTGTGGCGTCAGCCTCTCATCGATGTACATCAGTTGCTCGACGACGATGAGCTTGAAGTTGAAGTCCTTGAACGTGGCCATGCGCACAACCTAGACGGCACCACTGACACCAAGACCATCGCGGCAGGGAAACCGGGGCGCGTCTGGTCCGGAAGCCCTCGCCAACTGACGCGGCAGAACCGCCCGTTGCCGGGCGCCGGCCCTCCGCACCCCAGGAGACGGACGACGAACGCGCCGCGCGCACGGCACGTGTACGGGCCCTGTCACTCGACCACGCGCCCCTGAAGCGCCGGGTGAACGACCACCGCCACCTGGCACGGGAAGAACTGACCGGCCGGGCGTTTCCGCTCGATCCGCCACCTAATGGCGGGCCGGTGATCGGCGCGGCTCGTCGTTCGTCCGAGGCAGGGGACGTGCTGTGCCGGCCCAGGGCCGTCCTGTCCGGACGAACGGGTCGGCCGGTACGACCGCCGGCTGACTCAGGGGCCGCCACCGGTTCTCCGGCTACCCGACATCGCTACCCGACATCGCTGCCCGGCGTCGGCGCTGCGCGGCGACGTTCGCCACCGGGGCGGCGAGCATCAGCGCCCGGGTGCAGGCGTGCCGGGGAGCCCCCGTGACGTCGGCGGCGTCGCCCGTCTCCACGATCTCTCCCCGGTGGATGACCGCCACCCGGTGGCTCATGAAACGCACCACGGGCAGGTCGTGCGTCACGAAGAGATGCGCCGTTCCGGCCTCCTCCTGGATGTTCAGCAGCGGGTCGAGCACGGCCCGTTGGGTGGTCGCGTCGAGCGCGGAGACCGGCTCGTCGCAGATGACCAGCCGGGGGCGCAGAGCCGGCGCGCGGGCTATGGCGACCCGCTGCCGCCGGCCCTCGGAGAACTCGCGGGGCAGCCGGTGGGGCGGCGTCCGCGGGCAGGTGGACGCGGTCGAGGAGGCTTGGGACCCGGCCCCGGGCCTCCCGCGGGCTCGTGCCGTGCGCGATCAGTGGCCCGGCCAGGATGTCGCCGACGGTGAGCGAGGGATTCCACTCCCTCTCGCCGTAGAGGCGGCCCCAGGCGGCGGTGTGGAGCAGGGCCCGGACCACTGAGCGCCGAAGACGCGCGTCCCGTCACGCTCGGCGCACCGGATGACACCTGAGCGGCCGCCAGTTGCCGAGGCGACGATTGGCACAGCACCAGCCGCACAACACGGGCCTGACACGCCATCAGGCCCACTGCGTCGCTCGAGGCTACATCCCCAACAGGACTTGACCACCTCGGGGGAGGGAAGAACCCGACGGGCGGTGACAGTGGTGCTCAGCGGTTGGGTCTACCTGCCGGGCCGGTCACCCTCGGCTCCCCGCTCGGCATGCGTGACCTCGGCTTACCCGGCGTAACGTATCGCGAGTTGATCACGCTGTTAGGAGTGTGCCGGTTGATCGCCGGTGTCACGTCGCAGTCCCCGGGTGTCCCCCGTGGGCTGTGCGGCGTCGGGCGCCCGTTACCGGCTTGTCCGGAGCGGGTCCGCCCTCGTGACCACGGTCCGGAACGCGGCCTGCCTAGCTCCCAGGGGTTTGCTTGGAAACAATTGTCTTGCCGTGACTTGTCCATTCCTGTCCAGGTCGATCATCGACCACCGCACGGTTCACAGAAGAAGCACGTCTCCTTGATATCCACGAAAGTCCGGTCCGCCGCGCCCCGGCATGCCCGCACCGTGTCCTACGGCCGGGTGCGAGGTGTCTATCTGCCTCGCCTCGCGGACGCGGCCGCCTCCTCCATGGCCACCTACGGCATCCCCTTGCTGGTGTTGAGCACGACGAACTCCTCGTCGCTGACCGGAGCCGCCTTCATGCTGGCGTGGGCACCGCGGCTGTGCACGTTCAGTCTGGCCGGCATGGCCGTCGACCGTTTCGGGCCCGCACGGGTCTTCCGGCTTGCGGCCTCGGCCCGGGCGCTGGTCGGCGGACTCGCGGTGCCCGCCTTGGCCATGGCTGACGACAGAACGGCGTCGAGTCTGGTGATGCTCCTGGCAGCGTGCGCCGGATGCCTGACCCAGTTCAGCTTCATCGCGGCCGAGAGCGTCGGTGCGATGGCCAGTCGTGACGCCGGCGACGGGGCTCACCGCGTCCAGTCGGTTCTGCTGGGCATCGACCAGGCAGCCGCTCTGGTCGGCCCCGCGGCAGGCGGCCTCCTTCTGCAGTGGGGCGGTTCCAGCGGCATGCTCCTGGTGATCAGTGCCATGTCGTTGCTGTCGGCCGCCATCGCCCCGGGCTCCCGCCAGTCACCTCCGCAGCCACCGGAAGCGACCGGGCCCGCCGCGCGGGGATGGCGCACTGGCTGGTCCACCCTGCGCGCGCTGCCGACTCTCGCGTGGCTGGTCGCAGGGCTGGCGTTGTCCAACCTGGCGCTTGGTCTGCTGGAGGCGGCAACCCCCGTCATCGTGGTGCAGGAACTCGGCCAGTCCAGTGCGTCGGTCGGCTTGGTGTGGTCCTGTGCGGCCGTCGCCTCACTGCTGGCGGTCGCCACCTCCCGCGTCGCGATCGACCGGTGGGGGCTGACGAGGGTGGGCCGTTGTGCGGCTTTGGTGGCCATCGTGCCGTGCTTCCTCATCGCGCACGCCGACTCCTACCCCGCGTACCTGATCCTGGCCGCTCTCTTCCTGGCCGGGGACAGCGTCCTGGCCGTCGTGCTACGCACCCTGCGCTCCCATCTCATCCCCGCCGAGGTGTTCGGCAGCACGTTGTCCGTGACGGTGCTGATCCTGCTCGTGCCCTATCCCCTCGCCGGCGTCCTCATGGCAGTCGTCGAGCCGGGAGCCATACGCACCGTGATCACCATCTGCGCCGCGCTGCAGTGCCTCGGCCTTCTCAGCGCCTTCACCCTCGGCACGCGTCCCCGCCCCCGCCACGGAAAGCACCGCAGATGAGGTCGACGCGTGCTCCCTGAGCGCGCATCCGCGGATGTGCGGCCCAAGGCGCTGACCCCGGCCGCGTCGCCCGCGCGGGTGAGAACAGCATCCCCACCCAGAGCGGCACGCCCCTGAGCAGGGCTTACGGGACGTCGTTCAGTCGCCGACGCCGGGTGGGCCGTCGAGGACGGTGGGGATGTACTCGAGCAGTTGCATGCGACCGTCGAAGGTGCGGCTGTCGACCAGGTCGAGGGTGATGTCGGGGTACCCGTCGAAGATGCGTTCCTTGCCGGTGGCCCCGGTGATGACGGGGAAGACGACCACCCGGAAACGGTCGGGGCGTGGCGATCCACTCGTGACCGAGCAGTTCCTGGATCGCGATGATGCCGACGCCGTTCCGGTACGGCGACGACGCCGGCTTTTCGGTGCTCGAATCGGTGGCGGACGTGCACTTCCTGACCCAGTGACAGTCGAGACTCCGACGCCATGGTGCTCGGCCACAGAGCCTCCGCAGAAACCCGTTGGTGGAACCACGGCGGCCACTGCTACGTTTCCGGAGGCCGTGCAAGAGAACGAGGAGGTGGTACCCGTGAACGTATCGACATGGGTGCTCCCCTCCGGGGTCACGGTCGGGCGATAGGTCGTCCGGGAGCGCCGTTCAATGGCTCTCCCGAAAGGCACCACCATGCACTTCACTTCTGAACAGCGTCTCGACGACGCCGTCATCGAGCGTGAGTTCACCCTCGGTGAGATCCCCGGCATCCTGTGGACGCCCGCATCCGCATCCGCACCGGCGCCGCTGATCCTGCTCAGCCCTCCTCCTCTCGGGCTGCGCAAGACGTACCCCCGGCTGGTGGCCCGGGCCCGGCACGCTGCGGCCGACGGCTTCGCCACGGCTACCATCGAGCTCCCCGGAAGCGGCGACCGGCCCCGTTGGCCCGCCGCCGAGCAGGCCCGCGCCGACCTGCGTCGGGCCATGGAGGCCGGCGAGCCGGTCAGCGACGAGATCATCGACGCCCTCATCCTCCCGCTCGTCGACAAGTCGGTCCCGGAATGGCAGGCTGCCCTGGACGCCCTCCTGTCGCTGCCCGAGATCGGCGGCCCGGTCGGTTACTCGGGGGGAGTGATCTCCATCGGGACCCGGCTGGCGGTGGTCGAGCCGCGCATCTCGGCCGCCGTTCTGTTCGCCGGGAGTTTCGTCCCCCGGGCCATGTTCGAGGAGGCCCGCCAGGTCACCATTCCGCTGCACGTCCTGCTGCAGTGGGACGACGAAGGGAACGACCGGCAGGCGGCCCTGGACCTGTTCGACGCCTTTGGCTCCAAGGAGAAGACCCTGCACGCCAACATGGGCGGGCACACCGGCGTCCCGCAGTCCGCAAGCGACGAAGCGGGCCGATTCCTCGCCCGGCACCTGAAGTGACGCCGGGCCGTCAAGCCACCAGCAGACGGTAAGCCGTGTCGGCCAGGATGCTGCCCACCTAACTGCGGCAGTTGTGCATACGTCTCCGCGATCGAGCATCTACCCGAATGCTGTTCTGCTGTGCGGTCTTGAGGGGAGGGGACTGTCAGTGCCCGATTCCGATCAGGCCTGGCGCCAGTGTGTTTGCCTGGGTCATGCCCCCAGGTTCTCCGGCACGGGCAGACACTCGGCGAGCAGGTCGACGACGTCGCGCCAGGCTCGCTGCGCGTGCTGTGGGTGGTAGCCGACGCCGGGGACCGTGGAGTGGTCGACCGGCGGGTGGTGGAAGGCGTGCAAGGCTCCGCCGTAGACCGTGAGGCGCCAGTCGATGCCCGCGGTCTGCATCTCAGCGGTGAACGCGTTCCGTTGTGCGGGCGGCATGATCGGGTCTTCCGACCCGACCCCGGCCCACACCGGGCAGCGAATGCGCGCCGCCTCGCCCGGTCGGCCCGTGGTCAGTGCGTTGACTGTCCCGATCGCGCGCAGGTTGACGCCGTCGCGCCCGAGTTCCAGCCCGACGGCGCCCCCGGTTCCGTAGCCGACGGTGGCGATCCGGTCGGGGTCGGTCCGGGGCTCGGTGCGCAAAACGTCGAGCGCCGCATGGCCGATCCCCCGCATCCGGTCGGGATCAGCGAGCAGCGGCAGGCAACGGGCCAGCATCTCCTCGGGGTCACCCAAATAGCGCCCGCCGTGAAGGTCGAAGGCCAGCGCTACGTAACCCAGCTCGGCGAGAGCATCTGCCCGGCGGCGCTCGACGTCGCTGAGCCCCATGCCCTCTGGTCCGAGCAGCACCGCGGGCCGGCGGTCGACACCGGCCGGGAGCGCGAGGTGCCCGATCATCGTCAGACCGTCGGCCGGATACTGGACCGGACGCGTCGTAATCGTCGTCATGAGACTGGACTGTAGTGATCGTCGAGCCCGATCCGGCCGCTGTTCTGCCGCTGGCAGAACAGCGCGGGTTACCCCTGTGGAATACGGCGAGCGCTCACAAGAACCGTCACAAACCCCGTCCCCACGGCAGCGCTGTCGACATCATCCCGTTGCCCCTTTGGGGAGTATCTCGGTCACACCCGCATGACAGGCGGGTGTCCCTGAACTCGTCCGTGCAGAGCGCCCTGCCGTCCACCAACGCGCGGGTTCCTGCGACTGAGCGGCCAGAATTCGCGACCCGCCTGGCTTGCCCGGTAGCCATGTCGACCCGGGGGAGTCGAGCCGCGAGGCCGCCGCCCGGGAGCTGGCTGAAGAGACCGGCGTCCGCGCCCCTGCCGACGACCCGCGCGAGATTGGCACGTGGGACCAGCCCAGCCGAGAGCCGCGCGGCAGGTACAGCACCGACGCCTACGCGGTCATCGTCCCCGTCGGCATCCAGACCACCGCCGGAGACGACGCCCGCACCGCCCGATGGTGGCCCCTGAACGGCCTGCCGAACCATCTGGCGTTCGACCCCACGCCGACATCCTCCGCGCGGCCGTGTCCTCCTGAGCCCTCACCACGAGATCCCCGCGCCTCGCCCGGCCCTTCCCGCCCGGGCGAGGCACATCCGTCGCCGACACGGAGAACCTCCGAGTGGCACGTATCACCGTCCGCGTGGAGCCCCGCCACGCCGACAACGGCCCCTGCACACACGAGGTGAAGCCGTCCGGCAAGCCCCGCGACCCGCACTCCGGCTGCCCCGGGAGGGCCGCCTAGTCGTCTGCAGCGAACACGGTGACGTCGGAAACCCGCACTACCTCAGGACCGTCGCCGAGCCCTCCGCGGCCGCGCACCGCGACGAGCACCGCGCCGCCCTCACCTCCCGCCGACCGCGATCACGCAACCCGTCCCCCCCCCCATGCCTGCGAGACGGCCGTCGACACGTCTCCGGCCGCCCCGCAGCCCCACCCCGCAAGCCACCCGGGCGCAGCGAACCGCTGCGCCCGTTCCCGTTCTCACAGATGAAGGGACACCCCGTGCACGACCAAAGCAGGAAAACGGCGGCGTCGACCTGCGTGAGATCACCTGGCGGCTGGAGACGATCCCGGCCGCGAACTTCGGTGAGATGCCGACCGGGGCGCCCGGCGTCGGCCGCATCGAGAGCTTCGCCCAGAACCCGGAACACTGGGTGAAGATTCGCCCCGCAGAGGTCGGCCGCCACTGGGAAGAGCACGGGACGTGGATGCGTGCCCCGATTCTGATCGACCGACGGCTCCCGGACCCGTCGGCCATCGGTTTTCAGGTCCTCGAGGGCAGAACGCGTGTCGGTGTCCTGCGAGGTCGCCTGCGCGAGGGACTACGCGTCGCTTCCCACCATCGAGCCTGGGTCGGACGCCCTGGGGTAGCGACCACCGGGACCCGCCGCGCGGCGAAGTGAAGGAATGGGCAGATGTACGCTCCCTCTCCGGCGGACCGGCCGGGCGTCCATGCGCCTGGCCCGGGTGACGTCCAGCCGCCACAGCCGGGGTCTACGCGACGCCCCTCCTCGCGGGGCCCTGGCTTCGCCTGCACCGCGTCGGCGTGATCTTTCTGTGGGTGCGGTCAGGGCGCCGAAGCCGGACTGCCGGGGAACCAGGCCTCAACGCGTGTGCACGATCGGGTCGGCCCGTATGCTGCTCGGCCGCCACGACCACGCCGCTTCCGCCTCACGCGCCGCTCTGCTGGCACCGCGAAGCCGCGGCATCCGTGGACCAAGGGGCGGGCCTCGCCTGGACGCTGATCCTGAGGCACTGACGTATCACCTGACCACGACAATGCAGGTCGCGCGATTGCCGTACTTGTCGGCCTCCGACTGGCAGTCGTCCCGATCAGCCTCGCTGCTGGCAGCCATCGTCCAAAAGACTGCAATGAAGATCGCCAACATGGCAAGGGCGACGAGGATCCCTATCATTACGTCCTTCACGTTCCCCGGGCACCTCCGCCGAAGCCACACCAACGCTGTGCCCATGGTAGGAGGACTTGCCGGGAGTGGTCGGTCCCTGAATCTGGGGACCACTCTGCGAAGTGGTTCGCCATGTGGCGCGCTCAGTCCCGCCAACTCAAGCACTCCTCCGTCAGGTGAAGTGCTCAGTCACAGTTCCTGTCACTGAGCGCGGCAGTTGACCCGGATGGACAACTTGGATGCTCAGAATTCGCCCAAGCACCGCGAGGCGCCTCGAGGGGTTCAGTAGGGCGGTTCCTACGCGTAGCCGTTCCCGGGTTTGACCGGGCGGGGTCGGGCGCTTGGCGGTCGGTGAGCGCGTCGAGCGTGGCTCGGGCCGCGGCGCGCACTGCGTCGTCAGGAGTGTTGGTCAAGGGGCGGATGAGGGTCTGGGCGGGTTGCGCGTTGAGTCCGAAGGCGGCGAGGGCGTCGAGGGCGTCGGTCACTACGGTCCAGCTTCGGTGTTGGCTGGCCCACGTGAGGGTGTCGGTGATCACGGGTATGGCGATGGGGTCCTTCAGCTCGGCCAGACAGGACAGGTAGAGGCCGGCGGGATTGGGTGCTTGCGGGCGGGATCGATGCATCGCAGGCCGTTGGCGAGGAGGGGGACGAGCCGGTCGGCGGCCTGTGGGTAGCCGCCGACGCCGTAGAGGACCCGCCAGTGGTCCACACGGGTTTCCAGGGAGCGGATAAGGTCGGGGAAGGCGCGGGGGCCGCGATGGTCGGCCGGGGTCATGACCGCCTCTTCAAGCGCCGGCCGATCACCGTCTTGATCCTCGCGAGCGTCCACCGTTGGTCCTCCCAGCCGTGCGCGGCGGGCCCCTTGGCCAGCTCCGCCTCCAACTGGGCGAACTGCTTCTGGCTCAGCCTCGGACGGCGACGCCGGTCCTGTGACCGCAGAGCCCGCGGACCGCCCTCGTCGCACATCTGCCGCCAACGCTGCACGGAACGGACGCCGACCGCCGGTCCTTGGCGATCAACGAGCTCGCCTCGCCTTGGGTGAACCGTTCAATCTCAGTGGTCAGGCAGAGAAGTGGGCGTTGGCAGGTGCCGAGGGGAAGGCGTCAGGTAGCTGGCGCCGTACGTGCACATGACCATCGAGAGGGTAGGAAGGAGGAGCCGATGGCAGAAGCCTGTCGAACTGGTAGCCGTTCTTCTCGGCGACGCGGCAGGATGCCAGGTTGTCGACCTGATGCAGGAGTTCGAGGCACTCCAGACCATTCGCTTGGAAAGCGTCGAAGGCCCAGGCGGTGAGAGTATTCAGGGCTCGCTGGGCCACGCCTCGTCCGCGAGCCTGTGCCGCCGTCCAGTAGCCGACCTCTGCGGAAGGCTTGCCGGATGCGACTTCCTTGAGTACCACGTTGCCCACCAACCGCAGCGGCGCCGCGTCAAGGGCCCTCTCAAGGACTGCGAAGGCGAACCGGCTGCCTGCTGCCCAACCCTGCTCCTGATCCTGCACCCATCTCAGTCCATCGTCTTCACTTTCCATACGAGAGTTCGTCCAACGCCGCAGCTCGGCGTCCCGGTACACCTCAACCAGCGCAGCAACGTCTTCCGCGCACCAGGGACGAAGGACGAGAGCGGGGGTGGTCGGCGTCGCGGCAACCTTGAGTATGACGGGAGAGTTCACTGCCGGATCATATGCAGCAGGGCATTGATCTGACCTTGGCGACAGGTCGATCCCGCCCCGCAGCCGCCCCCTCATCCCTGTGTCCGAGCCTGCAGGGCATCGACGGCCCAGTCGAGCACCGGCCGCAAACTCTGCGGACCCGGCCAGCCGTTGATCACCGCAAGCAACGAGACGTACCGTTCTCTGCGAGGGTCATTCATACGTTCCAGCCGCCGGATTAGGAGCTGCCTGCGCGACTTGGCATCGTCACAGCGGCCGAGGAGATGTGCGCAACGGTTCACGAGGACCGCGACGATCGGATCGGCCTGGAGCGAAACTGGTTCGACACCCGCTGCCACGGCCGGCGTGATCTGGTCACGGACGATCGCAGCCAAGTCGCTGTGCAGCGAGGGTGGGCCACCCTGGATGAACCCGGTCGTCTGCTCCTGTTCTCACAAACGACCGTCTGTGAGAGACGCATAAAGGCGCTTGTCCCGCTTTGATCTTCGGACGAGTGGGGCCCGTCGTGGCGAGGCGGCCGATCTATCTGGAGGCGTTGAGGTTGTGCAGGCGGGCGACGCCAAGCGCTGCGTGGTGGACGCCGTTGCCTTGAGGCGACAGTCGCGGAGGATCTTCCAGGCTCCCGTGCGGGCGAAAACGTGCTCGACGCGGGCGTGTACCTGGGCGCTTGCCTGGCAGTGGATGGCCGGCCACGACGACGCGACGGGCGTCGGCGTCGACGACGACTTGGTGGTTGGTGGAGTAGCGGTAGTTCTTGGACCGCTCGGCGATCGCGTGGTCCCGGGTGGGCACCAGAGTGCCGTCCACGATGCGGACGGTGTGCTTCGCGAAACACCGACTGGGCTGAAGCGCGAGAAGTGGGCCGAGGTGTCAGATGGTCCGGTCGGCGAAAATCATCACACCATGACCAGGTGAGGCTGTGCATGCGAGTGGCTGTGAGTCCGAAGGCTTGCTCTAGTCTGCAGCGATAACGGCTTGGTTCAGGCCCGGGAATCTGCGATCCAGGTCGTCCTTGCGCAGGCGCATGTAGAGCCCGTTGCCAGCGTCGCGTTGATACACCAGGCCCGCCTCGCGCAGCACCCGCCAGTGACGTGGCCGAGTCCACTGCCGTGACCACGACCGAGGCGGAGGAGGAAGCGGCGCCGTCGCTCGCGCCGGTGCCGGGCTCGACGGTGCCGCCCTCTCGGGAAGCTGCCGGTGACGGTTCTGGCGCCGGAGTATCAGCGGAACCTGGGCGTGCTGGAACAGTGGCGGTCCACGGGGCACGGGCCGCTTCGAGCCAAGGAGATTGCGGTGAAGCTGGGCCTTGGAGCGACGCCGGCGAAGGTCGAGAGGTTGCGGTCGAAAGCCCGGCGCCTGGCGGAGCGCGGGTGACTCCTCCTGGATATGTCGGGGTGCCGCACGAACATCAAGTGACGTGAGACAACCTCTGTGCCTTGATTGACGCGGCCGACCTGGCGGCCTGCTCGATCTTCGCGCAGTGGACTGCACGGGCTTCCTCGTCGATCTGCTTCTCGAGTTCGGCGCGCAACCCGGTCCGGCCGTCGAGACCCTCGCGCAGGATGTCGGCGTGCCCGGCATGCCGGATGGACTCGCCGAGGACATGGACCATGACGGCGAACAGGTTGGTGTCGGCATAAGGCTCCGGCCACCACGGCACGTGGCCGGGGGCGTCGAGGGGAAGCTCGTCGATCGTCGCGTCCGAGTGTTCCCACGTGCTCCGGTAGAACCCGATGATCTGATCGTGGTTCTCGTCCTCGGTCGCCCACAGATCGCTGCCGTCTGAGTCCTGCCACCGGGGCAGCGGGTGCGGGGAAGGTCGGTCGAAGACCTCGCCGAAGTACCTGGCCTCGACGGTGGCCACGTGTTTGACCAGGCCGAGGAGATTGGTCCCGGTCGCTGTCAAAGGCCGGCGGGCGTCGTATTCGGACAAGCCGTCGAGTTTCCAGAGCAGCGCCTTGCGGTCCCGCCGCAGTCTCCCGTGCAGGTTGTCTTTCGCGAATCTCTCGATCATGCGGCATGAGCCTGCCATGGGCTGCTCGCGGTCTCAAGATCCCGTACGTGGTCCGCGACGACTGGCAGAGCCGAGGTCTGGCCGTGGCCGCCGCCCTGACCTGTTACGAGAAGCTCGCGGAACTTGCCACGTGAGACGACCTCTTAGCGGCGTAGTCAAGGAGGAGCTCAGCCGTGAAAATTCCCCATCGTCACGTCCCATCGGAATTCATACCAGTAAGATCCCTCGTGGTACGCACTCGGGTCGACCTCACGAATAACGTCTTCCACCTTCTCTGCGCCAACCTCCCACTCGTCAGAATCGCAGTCGTCGTCGTAGAAAGGGAATATGTCACTCAATCGGAGGATGCACTGAGTGAAGTGCGAAACTGAGGTATTCACGATGTTGACGTCTCCGGGGCTCAGTCCGTACAGAACCTCCTGTGAGTCCTTGTCGAGGTACATGGAGACACTCAGGCCCATTACACCGAAACGAATCAGCGTTCTCCCTGAATCTGACTCAACCATTTCGGGTGCATCGAGTGCCCGGTAGGTGAAGAAACCACGAGGGACGAGAAATTCCGCTTCACCGTGCATGACGCCGAGGCTGACGAAGTGAGTATTCATGGAGAGTCCGCTCTTTTCGGCAGTGATCGCGGACTCGCCCAACGCCACTTCGTTCGGCTCCGCCGGGCAGGTGGTCGGCGAGTGCAACGGAACCGTCTTCCCCGCAGCCCGCATCGGACTGAGTACGCGTCAGAGTGCCTCGGCCGACGGGTACACCCTGCATATCCACGGCGCGCAAGGTCGGCCGGAACGGACGTTCCCGTCGTGGCATGGGCGCCGCACGCCAGCAGGTGGTGGCCGGCAACGGCTGCCACCCGTACCTGTACGGCCGAGCCCCGCGTCAGCCCCGGCCGAGGACACAGAACTCGTTGCCCGCCGGGTCGGCCAGGACGACCCAGGAGACATCACCCTGACCCACGTCGGCCCGTACCGCGCCGAGGCCTTCGAGCCGGGCGACCTCCCTCGCCTGATCCTCGACGGGGTCGGACATCAGGTCGAGGTGGACGCGGTTCCAGATGACCTCGTCGTCCGGCGTGCGGCGGAACTCCAGGTACGGCCCGACGCCCTTGACGGAGCGCAGCAGGGCGCGGTCGTCGGTCAGCTCGTGGACGGTCCAGTCGATCGCCTCGCCCCAGAACCGGACCATGGCCCGCGGGTCGGCGCAGTCGACGACCACGGCGGCTATCGGCCCGGTGTCCCGGTAGAGCTCCCGGGGCTTCAGGACGCTGAACACGTTGCCTTCCGGGTCGGCCATCACCGTCCAGGGCGCGTCGCCGTCGCCCCGGCCCACATCGGCGGGCGTCGCCCCGAGTTCCTTCAGACGTGCGACCAACTCCGCCTCATGGGCGTCGGAGGTGGTGGCGAGCTCGATGTGCACGCGGTACTTCACCGTCTCCGGGCTGGGAACGCGTACGAGGTCGATGCATACGGCGGACGGGTCCGGCCAGTCGAAGCCCACGGGTTCCAGGTTGGTGACGCCAGGCCCTTCGCTGGAAAGACCCCAGCCGAGCGCCTGCGCCCAGAACCGGCCGAGCGCCGAGTCGTCGCGGGCCTTGAAGTTCACCTGAACAAGTTGCAATGTCATCCCGCACACCTTAGGTGGTCCCTCATCGGACGGGCGCGCGAAGGTGTCAGTCCGGCCGTCAAGCCCGTGATCCCCCGGTTACCGGTGAGCACCGCACGAGCCGCGTTCCCCACCACCCGACCATGACCAGCCGTCACGGACTCGTCCCCATGGCCGTCAACCGTGCACCAGCTCATTAGCAGAAGACTTGTCGCCGATGGGCCGTACCCGTGACATCGACCCGATTTCATCGACTATGGAGCTATCCGGCCAAGGTTTCACCGTCTTCCGCCTCCCGGACAACCGCGCATCCGATCCGTTCCTCTGACAGCGCGGGCACAGGAAGTGCCCCTCACCGTGCCGGCCCGGCGGCTGTTCTCGCCGACAAGCCGTGCCGACTGCTGCCTGTCTCCTTCTCACAGCATCCAAAGGACGAGGGAACGATGACCAGAACGCGTACCACCCGGCTGCGGCGCCCGCTGCTCGCCACCGCCACGGCCGTCGCCGCCATGGCCGTGACAGCCGGCCTCGTGGCCGTCACGTCGGAGCCGGCGAAGGCCGCGACAGGGCCCGAGCTGAGCCTCATCGCCGCGACCAACTCGCTCACACTCACCTCCTGGAAGGAGGATCCGGGCGTCTACCTCGACCTGGGTACCTACCTCACCGCCGAGGGGGCGCCGCTGGAGCTGAAGGTGACCAGGAAGTCCTACAAGGACCCGGTGACCGTCGCCCAGACCGTGCACGAGGGCGGCAAGGCCAAGGCCAAGGTGCTGCCCAAGGGCACGGTGAAGGACTTCTCCGGGCTGCCCGGCTTCTCGGAGATCACGGTCACCGACAAGGCGGGCAAGAAGGTACTCACCCGTACCGAGGACTTCTGCCCGAACAACGCCAGCGGCCGGGTGCGACCCGACGCGCCCGCCACCTCCAAGTATCCCGAGAGCTGCCCCACCAACCCGTTCACCCTCGGTTCCGTGTGGGGCGTCGAGAAGGGCTGGGCCGCCAACACCTACGGGGGTGCCTACACCGAGCCGGTCAAGCTGGCGGCCGGCACGTACACCGCCAAGGTCGGGGTCGCCAAGAAGTACCGTGACCTGTTCGGCATCGCCAACAAAGCGGCCACGGTGAAGGTGATCGTGGAGGAGCGGAGTTACGAGGACGAACAGGAGGTCACCGAACCCGCGTCCCGGTCCGCGCGGTCCGCCATGGCCGGCGAGCACGCGGAGCACGGAGCCGCTCATCAGACGCCGACCGCACACTCCGGCCACGGGCCGGGGCACGCCCCGACGCGCGCCCAGGCCGCCGCGCCGGTGACGAGCGGTGCCGGCCCCTCGTACAACGTGGGCCACGGACCGCTGAAGGCGGCGCCGCCGGCCCTGCCGTGGGCCCTGAAGAAGGAGCAGGCCGCGCGCTCGATGCGGGTCGGTGACACGGGTGGCCAGACCGACGGATCGCGCAAGGCGCCGGCGCTCAAGCCGCTGTCGAAGCGGCCCGTCGGCAAAGCCTCCGTCCCGGACGTCCCCAAGCCCGACCTGCGTTCGCTGCCGGCTTACGGCATCGTCGTCAGCGACGGCGAGAAGGACATCCCCGGCAAGGACTACCTGGCCTTCAGCGCCAACGTGTGGAACGCCGGTCCGGCCCAGCTCGTGGTGGACGGCTTCCGTTCACCCGGCAAAGCCAAGATGGACGCCTTCCAGTACTTCTACGACGCCAAGGGCAAGCAGGTCGGCTACACCCCCACCGGCACCATGGAGTGGGACCCGCGTCCGGGGCACGTGCACTGGCACTTCACCGACTTCGCCAGCTACCGGCTGCTGAAGGCGGACAAGAAGGAGGCCGTACGCAGCGGCAAGGAAGCCTTCTGCCTGGCCAACACCGACGCGGTCGACTACACGGTGAAGAACGCCAACTGGCACCCGTACAACACCGATCTGGCCACGGCCTGCGGCCAGGAGAACTCGATCTCCGTACGCGAGGTGCTGGACGTCGGCTCGGGTGACACGTACTCCCAGGACCTGCCCGGCCAGTCCTTCGACATCACCACTGTGCCCAACGGCACTTACTACATCCAGGTGCTGGCCAATCCGGAGAAGCGGCTGAAGGAGACCAACGTCGGCAACAACAGCGCTCTGCGGAAGATCGTGCTCGGCGGCAAGCCGGGCAAGCGGACGGTGACCGTGCCGGCGCACGACCTGGTGAACGCCAACTGACGGCTCGGCTTGAAGCCGTCTCGCGCGGACCGTGAGGGCGGCGGCCACGTGCAGTGGCCGCCGCCTCCTCCACGTCGCGGTGAGCCGGAATGAGGGCCGGACGTGCCCGCTGTCGGCGCAGGGCGCCCGGGACGCAGGCCGGGTACGCCGGACAGGCGTACGGCCGTGCCCATGGGGCACTCGTGGAGACGCCCGAACTCTGGCAGCACTGTATGGAGGAGAGTCGTGTCGTTTCTGTGGGCCATCATCGCGGGACTCATCATCGGCCTGCTGGCCAAGCTGGTCATCCCCGGACGCCAGCCCATCCCGCTGTGGCTGACGACCATCCTCGGCATCGTCGGGGGCGTCGTCGGCAACGCGCTCGCCACCGCCTTCGGCGTAGGCGACACCAGCGGCATCGACTGGATCCGCCACATATTCCAGATCGCCGTCGCGGCGCTCCTCATCGCCCTTGTCACCCCTCTCTGGTCCCGACGACGTGCCTGAGAATCGTGCACGGTGTGTGCCCGTCAGCCGCCGGCTGACGGGCACACGTTCTTTCGAGCGCGTGTTCCCGTGAGAGTGGGACACGGCCCGCCCGCGCTTCGCCGTGTGGGTAGGCTGACCGGATCACGGTCGCCATGTCGCAGCAGATGTGACAGATGTGGAGCTCCCGCCATGACCACAGCACATGACCTGACGATCGTCTCTCTCGAGGTTCGCTCCGACTACCCCGTTGAGCGTGGCGACCTCTCGCTGGCCCTGGCCGGGGCCGAGCTGGTCGACTTGCTCGAGGCCGGGGCGGTGTCCCTCGAAGGTGGCCTGATCCGGCCGATTGCTCCGCCCGAAAGCGGTGACCGACTTCTGGACGCTGCGGCGTCCCTCGTCAGGCCGGAACCGGCCGAGTCCGTGCAGGACTGGTTGTGGCGACGGGGGCGCGGTCTGGCGGCGGAGTACCTCGCCGCCGCGGGGGCGGGCGACGGCGGCCGCAGGCGCTCGCGATGGACCGCACGGCGCACCGCCGACCGGCCGGATCCGGTCGATCCGATGGCCCGCCGGCGGGCCACCGACCGCTGGGCCACCGGCGACCCTGTGCTGGTGGGCCTCGCGGCGGCGGTGGGAATCCGGCACGAGTCGGCGGATCAGGTCGCGGACCCCGAGGATGACGGGATCGCGGCCGCTCTCGCCGCCGTCAACGACGCCGTGGTGGAGTTGGCGGACATCCGGCAGCGTCGCAGCATCGAACAAGCGGCCTTCGACAACATCTGGCGTGGGATGTGACGGTCGGCGAGGACGCGGCTGTCCCTCCGGGAGTGCCGTCCGCTCGTCGTCCGTACCCCGGCCCGTCCACGGCGGAGGTACCGAGTCCGTGCGCGTCGCGCCGGTCCGCTCGGTCCTGCGTCCGAGGGCCTTCTCCTTCTCGGCGGTGGTGTGTTTGTGGGAGGGAGGGGCACGCTGTGCCCTCGTGAGAGGCGGGGCTTGCCGGAGCAGCTCATCTTCTACAGTTGTGTAGAGGGGCGTGGGGTGGGCGAAATGGCCACCCTGGCGGGCGCGAAGGCGTCGAGGGGCCGGGGCGTGCAGCCGGAAGCCGGCGGAGTTGATCGGCTGCAGAACTGCGCCGACCGACCCTGCGGGGCCCCCGGGGGAGCGACGCCGCAGTTCGCGCTCTCGCCCCCTCGTCGGCAGGATGGGGGCATGACCGAGATCCGCACCCCCCGTCTTGTCCTGCGCCGTTGGCTGGACGACGACCTTGCCCCCTTGTCCGAGATCCAAGCCGATCCGGTGGTGATGCGGGGCATCGGCGACGGCCGCCCGCGCTCCCCGGAGCAGACCGCCGAGGACATCGAGGCGTGGGAGGAGGGGTGGGACGAGGAAGGCTTCGGAATGTTCGCGGTCGAGCTTCTGGGCTCCGGCGAACTGGCGGGGGCCGTCGGACTGTCCGTCGCCGACGCTCCGACGGAGGTCGCCGGTCAGGTGGCGGTCGGTTGGCGGCTCGGGCGGGTCTTCTGGGGACAGGGATACGCCTCCGAAGCGGCGCACGCCGCACTGGAGTTCGCCCTGCAGGACCGCGGTCTCGACCGTGTGGTCGCCGTCTTCCGGACGGGCGACAGTGCCTCCGCGAACGTGGTCGACAAACTCGGCATGGAGGCGGAAGGCGTCACACAGCACCCGGTCCACGGCTACGACCTGGCGGTGTACGGCATCGACCTGACCCAGTACCAGGAGTAGACGCCGTACGACGAGTAGACGCTGTACCAGGAGTACACGCCGTACCAGGAGTGGCGGCCGCCCGACTGGTCTGAGTCCTGGGCGCAGGGGCAGGCCGCCCACGAGGCGAGATCCCGCACGGGGTGAGCCGCGTCTCATCCGGATCCGGCGGCTTGTATATGCAACAAGTTGCATAGCAGGATCGGAGCATGGCGCTCGAACACGCGATCCTCGTCTCGCTGCTGGAGAAGCCGGGCTCGGGTTACGAACTCGCGCGCCGGTTCGAACGGTCCATCGGCTACTTCTGGACCGCGACGCACCAGCAGATCTACCGCGTCCTGCGACGCATGGAGGGCGACGGCCTCCTGGCCGTCCGCGAAGTGCCGCAGCAGAGCCGGCCGGACAAGAAGGAGTACACCGTCGCGACGCCCGGCCGCAGGGCACTCTCCGCGTGGCTGCACGAGCCCGTCGAACCGGAGAGCATCCGGCACGAGCTCGCCGTGAAGATCCGGGGCGCGGCCTTCGACGACCCGGCGGCACTGATCTCCGAGGTCGAGCGCCACCGAAAGGCCCACGACGACCGGCTCAGGCGCTACCTCACCGGGGAGCGGCGGGACTTCACCGGCCCCGAAGCGCCCCGGCCACTGGACGTCGGACAGGAACTCCAGCACGTCGTCCTGCGCGGCGGCATCGCCTTCGAGCGGATGACGATCGCGTGGCTCGACGATGTCCTCGACACCCTGCACGGGCTCAGCGCGGCACGGTCCGGCACCTGACACACGGTGAGTGCCCGTACCGGCCCCGCCGACCGGCACTCGCCCCCCTGCACTCCTACACCCCTGCGCCCCTGCACCCGTGCACCCCCGCGGCCCGGCTCCCCGCGCCCCTCTCCGTCCCGCCCCCCGCGACACCCACCCCGTCAGACCCGATCCCGGAAGGCGTACCTCATGGCCGACCAGCTCCTGTTCAACCCGCGCACCTACGACCCGGCGCACTTCGACCCGGAGACGCGCAGGCTGCTGCGCGCCACGGTCGACTGGTTCGAGGCGCGCGGCAAGCGCAGGCTGATCGAGGACTACCGCTCGCGTGTCTGGCTGGAGGACTTCCTCGCCTTCGCCGCCAAGGAAGGCCTGTTCGCCACGTTCCTGACCCCGGCGGCAGAGGGCGGCCGGCCGGACCAGCGCTGGGACACCGCCCGTATCGCCGCCCTCAACGAGATCTTCGGGTTCTACGGCCTCGACTACTGGTACGCGTGGCAGGTGACCATCCTCGGGCTCGGCCCGGTCTGGCAGAGCGGCAACGCCGGTGCCCGGGCACGGGCTAACGAACTCCTCGCCCAGGGCGAGGTGTTCGCCTTCGGCCTCTCCGAGAAGAGCCACGGTGCCGACATCTACTCCACGGACATGCTGCTGGAACCCGACGGCGAGGGCGGCTTCCGGGCGACCGGCTCCAAGTACTACATCGGCAACGGCAACGCCGCCGGGATCGTCTCCGTGTTCGGCCGGCGTACCGACATCGAGGGCCCGGACGGCTACGTCTTCTTCGCCGCCGACAGCCGCCACCCCGCGTACCACCTGGTCAAGAACGTCGTCGACTCCTCGAAGTACGTCAGCGAGTTCCGGCTCGAGGACTACCCGGTCGGCCCGGACGACGTCCTGCACACCGGACGGGCCGCCTTCGACGCCGCCCTGAACACCGTCAACGTCGGCAAGTTCAACCTGTGCACGGCTTCGATCGGCATCTGCGAGCACGCCATGTACGAGGCCGTCACCCACGCACACAACCGCATCCTGTACGGCCGGCCCGTCACCGCGTTCCCGCACGTGCGGCGCGAACTGATCGACGCCTACGTACGTCTCGTCGGTATGAAGCTGTTCAGCGACCGAGCCGTCGACTACTTCCGTTCCGCCGGCCCGGACGACCGCCGCTACCTGCTGTTCAACCCGATGACCAAGATGAAGGTCACCACCGAGGGCGAGAAGGTCATCGACCTGATGTGGGACGTCATCGCGGCGAAGGGCTTCGAGAAGGACAACTACTTCGCCCAGGCCGCGATCGAGATCCGGAGCCTGCCGAAGCTCGAGGGCACGGTGCACGTCAATCTCGCGCTGATCCTGAAGTTCATGCGCAACCACCTGCTCGACCCGGTCGACCAGCCGCGGGTGCCGACCCGTCTCGACGCGGCCGACGACGCGTTCCTCTTCCGGCAGGGCCCGGCCCGAGGGCTCGGCTCCATCCGGTTCCATGACTGGCGTGCCGCCTTCGACGCCTGTGCCGGGGTGCCCAACGTGGCCCGGTTCCGCGAGCAGGCCGATGCTCTGTGCGCCTTCGTCACCACCGCGGCTCCCGACGAGCGGCAGAGCCGTGACCTGGACCTCCTGCTCGCCGTCGGCCAGTTGTTCGCCCTCGTGGTGCACGGACAGTTGATCCTCGAGCAGGCCGCGCTGACCGGTCTCGACGAGGATGTGCTCGACGAACTGTTCTCCGTGCTCGTCCGCGACTTCTCGGGGCACGCCGTCGATCTCCACGGCAAGGACTCCGCCACGGAACGGCAGCAGAGCTGGGCCCTGGACGCCATCCGCCGCCCCGTCGTCGACGAAGCTCGCTCGGGCCGTGTCTGGGAGCGCGTCGAGGCGCTGTCCGGCGCCTACGAGATGGCCCCGTAGCCGATGCCGTGACAGGCGAGGGTGGTGAGTTAGGCGCAGGCGGCCGGCTCCGCCACCCGCGCCTCGACCGGCACCGCCGGCCCCGAAGGCCCCGGGGCGCATGTGGTGCCCAGTCGGGCGCGCGGCCCGAACGCCGGACACGAGGGCACAGTGGCGCGTGCCCGTAGCCGCGTGCGACGTCGTGACCGCGACGGCGACTGGACGTGAGTGGGCCGGTCTAGTGGAACCGCCCGAGCACCCCCCGGAGCCGGCGTGCGTCGCGAAGCCGCTGCTCGTAGGTGGCGCCCAGGGCGAGCAGCAGCGCACCGGCGAGCGCGGGCGGGACCCACCGGGGAAGCGCGCCGGCGACCTGGGCGACGTACGGGGCGAGTTCGTGCAGCGTCACCAGTGCGAGCACGCTCCCGCCGAGGACCAGCGGCGCCTGCAGCCGGCTCCGGGCGCCCACCAGGGTCACGGTCAGCGCCGCGGCGCCGAGCAGCAGGGGCCGCAGCCAGTGCCGGTCGCCCCACGCCGCGAGGAGGCTCGGCAGCAGGGCGACGGCCAGTCCGGCACCGTACGCCGTCCAGGAGGAGAGCGCCGGGTCGCGGCGCCGGCGCAGGTACCCGACGACCAGCGCGAGCACGGTCACCGGCAGGGTGTAGGCCTCCGCCGTGGTGACGTCCCAGGCCGCCAGACGCACCCAGGTGGCCAGCAGGAACAGTACGGCGGCCACGTAGCCGGCCGGCCGCCGATCCGGTCGCAGCGCGGTCCCGGACGCGACGACTCCACCGAGCGAGAGCACCAGGGCGAACACCGGTGGGGCGGTCACGGCGAGTACGAGCGCGAGCAGCCCCGCGGCCGCACCCGCCCCCTCGACCGGCACGGTCGCGGGCGAGCCCGCGAGACGTGCCGCGATCAGGGCCGCGGCGGCGGGCACGACGAGGACCAGCAGCGCTGTGTGCTGCGGCTGCCACCCGGCGGACGCGCCGATCGCGCAGGCCAGAGCCGCGGCGTACACGAGGGAGGCGGGCGCCGTGAACAGGCCGAGCCCCGGGCGGGGGCTCGAGGCACCGAACAGGACCGTCAGCGCGACGAGCACGCCGATCGTCACCGGCTCGGAAGCCAGCGAGGCGAAGGCGACGTCGACAGAGGTGACGAGTGCCAGGAGAACGGCCGTGCGGGACAGCGGGGACGGCCCGGCCGCAGCGCGCCGGGCCCACTCGGCGAAGCCCAACGCGGCCACGACGACGGCGCCCTGAGCCACCAGACCGGCCCCGTAGGGGAGTTCGAGCACCGTCGGCAGCACGAACGCCGCCGCCCATCCCAGGACGAGTGCCCCCACCGCCGCCGCCGGACGCCAGGCGGCGCCGCGCCCGGCCACCGCGAGGACGCCGGCCACGGCGGCGAGAACGAGCGGCACAGTACTCGCGTGCGCGGGCCGGAGCACGTCCGTGAACACGGCGGCCCACGTGTCCTGCGGCATGCCGGACCAGGGCCGTTCCACCCCGGCCACCGGACCGAAGAGCGCGCTGGCGACCGACGGCACCGCCCACAGCACCGCGAGGGCCTGCACGGTCAGCGAAGCCAGGCCCAGTCCTTGACGCAAGGGGGCGGGGAGCTGTGTCCGGACCACCGCCAGCAGGGCGATCCCACAGGCCAGGCACGCGGGCACCGCCCACTCGCCGGGCGCCGGAGCGCGCAGCACTCCGCCCGCCCCGGCGACCGCGCACAGGCCCGCGGCCAGGGCAGCGCCCGTGGCGACGTCCCGCTGCGGGGCGAACCGGGCCGCGGTCAGGGCGATGGCCGCGGCGAGGAACAGCAGGGTCGCCGCCCGTGCGGCGGTGCCCGCACCGGACGCGCTCCAGCAGAGCCATCCGGCCGACAGAGCGCCGAGGACACCCGTACCCCATGCGCCGACGAGGGCGACGACCCGGACCGGAACGGGTGCCGTCCGCAGTGCGACAGCGGTATCGGCCGCGGAGGTCACCAGCAGCACGGCCGTGAGGGTGTGCGGACCCGCGTCGATGGCGAGCGCCCACAAGAGCAGGGGCAGGTGCGTGGCAGCCGCCGCGAGGGGGAGGGGGAGCCGGAGTACGAGACGCGGGCCCCTCCGCGCCGGGCCTTCCTGCGCCGCGGCGCCCGTCATGGGCGGTGGCGCCTGCGCGCTCACCCCGACGCCGTACGCGGCCCACGTTCCCGCCAGGACGGCCGAAGCGGCGGCCGCGTAGCCAAGACCGTCCGTGCCGGTGAACGCGGCCTCGTGCAGCGCGTAGGCGTCGAGCACGGTCAGTGCGATCCCCAGACCCGCCACTGATTCGGCGGTCGAAGTCAGTCCGCGCCGCAACAGCGCCACGGGTGCGCCCAGCACCCCCACGGTCACCGCGCCCAGCACCAGCGCCCGGCCGGCGACCCCCATGTCGCCCCAGTTGACCAGGGTGAAGGCGACTGCGGCGATCGTCAGGAGGATTCCGCCGAGGACCAGGAGCACGTTCTGCACGCCTGGTGCCGTGGCCTCCGGCCGGTCGACGGCGGTCCCGGCACCGGCCGGCCAGTCCGGCGCCCCGGGCCGGGTGCCCCCGGCCGTCTGGGGGCCGCGGGCCGCACGCAGGGTGTGGATCAGCCACTCGCGGCGCCGCAGCAGGACGACGCGGCGGGCGTCGAGTTGCCGCAGTTCGGCGTCGAGGAGCCGCAACTCCTCGGCCGGGGGCGGAAGGTTCATCATGCCTCGGAGTGTGGCCTCCATCACCTCGCCGGACATGAGCGCGCGTACTCAGTCCGTACTCATGTCCCGGCCCGGCGGCCGCTCCTCCACCCGGTCCCCATGCCGAGCCGTGTCACCGACGGCAACCGCGCCACTTCGGCTGGGTGCTGAGCGATTCGGCCGCATTTTCCCACTCTTCCCCGACTCGACAGTCTGACGACGTACATTCAAGTTCATGCCTGAACATTTCACTCCCGAAGCCAGAGCTCCCCGTCTCTCCCGCCGCGCGGTGATCCGGGCGGCGGCGGTGACCGCCGCGGTGGTCGGCGTACCGCTCCAGACATGGGCGGCCGGGGCACACCCGGCCGCGGCAGCCCCCTCGGCCGCGCCCGAACTGCCCGCCGGACTGACCGCGTACCGCACCCCTTACGTGAACTGGGCAGGCGAGATCACCCACAGCGGCTTATGGGCCTGTGCGCCGCGCACCGCGCAGGACGTCGCCGACCTGGCCAACTGGGCCCACCGCGAGGGCTGGCGGCTGCGCGCACGCGGCAAGGCGCACACCTGGTCCCCGCTCACCATCACCGGTCCCGCCGAGTCGGACGAGCGGGTCCTGCTCATGGACACCACCCACCACCTCACCGGCATGGAACTCGTCACGCCGCCCGCCGGTGCGCCCGGCGCCGTCCGCGCGCAGACCGGGGTGCTCCTGGAGACCCTGATGGCATTCCTCGCCGACCACGGCCTCGGAGTCACCAACACACCGGCACCCGGGGAGCTGACCCTCGGCGGCACCCTGGCCATCGACGCCCACGGCACCAGCGTGCCGGCCGCGGGTGAGGCCGCGCGCCCCGGTCACACCTACGGATCGCTCAGCAACCTGGTCCTCTCCCTCACCGCGGTCGTCTGGGACACCGGACGCGCCGAGTACGTGGTGCGCACCTTCCACCGGGGAACCGACGACGAGTGCGAGGCGCTGGCCGCCCACATCGGACGCGGACTGCTGACCGAGGTGGTGCTCCAGGTAGGCGAGGAGGTGCCGCTGCGCTGCGTCAGCCGCGTCGACATCAGCAGCGACGAACTGTTCGCGGCGCCCGGCAGCGCGGCGGCCGGCCGGGGTAACACGTTCGCCGACTTCCTCGACCGTGCGGGACGCGTGGAAGCCATCTGGTTCGCCTTCACCGACCGGCCTTGGCTGAAGGTGTGGAGCCTCAGCCCGCAACGCCCCGCCACCTCACGCCCCGTCAGCCACCCGTACAACTACCCGTTCAGCGACGTCCTGCCGACACCGGTCGCCCGTCTGGCGGGGCGGCTCGCCGCCGAGGGCGCCTGGTTCCTCGCTCCCGAACTCGGTCTCGCCCAGTACACGGTGGCGGCGACCGGCCTGACCGCCACCCTCGCCGGCGACCTGTGGGGTCCCGCTCACACGCTCCAGTTCTACCTGCGCCCCACCACCCTGCGCGAGACCGCGAACGGCTATGCCGTCCTGACCAGGCGCGCCGATGTGCAAAGAGTCGTCTCGGAGTTCGTCGCCTACTACAGCGAGCAGCTCAAGTCATCGGCGCTGCGCGGCAGGTACCCGGTCAACGGTCAGGTCGAGATCCGCGTCGGAGGACTGGACAGGCCCGCGGAGTCGGCGGCCCCCGGCGCCCGTCCGCCGCTGCTGTCCGTGGTGCGGCCGCACCCCGACCACCCGGAGTTCGACTGCGCGGTGTGGATCGACGTGCTCACCCAGCCGACCACACCCGGAGCGCACGCCTTCTACCGCGACCTGGAGCGCTTCCTGCTGCGCACCTTCGAAGGCGGTTACGCGCTCACCCGCGTCGAGTGGTCCAAGGGCTGGGGGTACACCGACACCGCGGCCTGGGCCGACCAGGAGGTGATCGGCACCGTGATCCCGGCCTCGTACGGGCGCGGACAGTGGGCGGAGGCGGTCGGCATCCTCGACCGGCTCGACCCCCACGGTGTCTTCGGCAACGACTTCACGGACCGGTTGGTACGGGTGTGACCCCGGCGCCTGACACGTGACCCTCGGGGAGAGCCGGATTCCGCGACGCCCTGGCTCGCGCAGGGCATTGCCGGCCCTCCAGCGGCCGAGGCAGGACTGGACAACGGGGCGGCTGCCATGGCCACGCTGCTGCACGACCACCCCGCTGGGGACGGCGTGTCAGCGGTCGGCGACCTGAGGGCCCGGGGCGCCTGCCGAGTCCTGCGGGAACTGGGCAGGCGCACACCGCAGGGTGGCGCGTGCGTCGGGTTCGACACCTCGGGTACCGCTGTGACACGCCGGCCGCCGCTGACCACCGTCCGCCGGGTGTCGGCGCGGTCAGGCGTGGGACTCCCGGTGGGCACGGATGATCTCCGCGTACCGCAGGCCGCTCGTCTTGACGGTCCGGGCCTGGGTCGCGTAGTCGACGTGGACGAGGCCGAAGCGCTTGTCGTAGCCGTAGGCCCACTCGAAGTTGTCGAGGAGGGACCAGGCGTAGTACCCGGCCAGCGGCACTCCCTTGCGGACCGCCCGGGCGCAGGCACTCAGGTGCTGCTCCAGGTAGCGGGCCCGGTCGGGGTCGTGGACGGCGCCGTCGGGCGAGACGTCGTCCGGGAAGGCGGAGCCGTTCTCGGTGACGTACAACTCGCGCACCCCGTAGTCGTCGGCCAGACGCAGCAGCAGGGCCTCCAGGCCCCCGGCGTCGATCTGCCAGTCCATGCCGGTGCGCGGTACGTCGGGCAGCCGGACCTCGCGGGCGTGCGGGACGGGGCCCTCGGGGTCGTCGGTGACGGTGGCCGGGAAGTAGTAGTTGAGGCCGTGCCAGTCGAGCGGGGCGGCGATCGTCTCCAGGTCACCGGGGCGCTCCGGGAGGTCCACGCCGTACAGCTCGCGCATGTCGGCGGGGAAGCCGCGGCCGTAGACCGGGTCGAGCCACCAGCGGTTGGTGTGGCCGTCCATGCGGGTGGCCGCCGCGATGTCCTCCGGGCGGGTCGAGGCGGCCTCGACGGTGGAGTGGTTGGTGACGAGGCCGACCTGCGCGCCCGGTGCCGCCGCGCGGACCGCCCGGGTGGCGAGGCCGTGCGCGAGCAGGAGGTGGTACGAGGCCCGCACGGCGGCGGTCAGGTCGGTCAGGCCGGGCGCCATCCGGCCCTCCAGGTGGCCGATCCAGCCGGAGCACAGAGGTTCGTTCAGCGTGGCCCACCGCGTGACACGGTCGCCGAGCCGGCCGGCCACGGCGGAGGCGTAGTCGGCGAGGTGTTCCGCGGTCTCGCGCACGGTCCAGCCGCCGCGGTCCTGGAGCGCTTGGGGCAGGTCCCAGTGGTAGAGGGTGACATTCGGGGTGATCCCCGCGTCGAGGAGGCCGTCGACGAGCCGGTCGTAGAAGTCGAGCCCGGCCGCGTTGACCGGCCCGTGGCCACCGGGCATAACACGGGGCCAGGCGATGGACAGGCGGTAGGCGTCGGCGCCGAGCCGCTTCATCAGCGCGATGTCCTCGGGCCACCGGTGGTAGTGGTCGCAGGCCACGTCGCCGTGGTCGTCGTTGTCGATCCTCCCGGGGGTGTGGGAGAAGGTGTCCCAGATCGACGGTGCCCGGCCGTCCTCGGCGACGGCGCCCTCGATCTGGTAGGCGGAGGTGGCCGTGCCCCAGGTGAAGTCGGCGGGGAAGGCGGCGAGGTCAAGCGATTCGGACACGGAGGGCCTCTCTGGGGTGGTCGGGAGGAGTGGGGGAGGGGCCGGGGCCCCGGCGGCTATTTGACGGCGCCGGCGGTGAGGCCGGTGACGAGATAGCGCTGGAGGAGCAGGAAGCCGGCGACGACGGGCAGGCTGACGACGAGTGAGGCGGCCATGACCTGGTTCCAGTACACGTCGTTTTGGGTGGAGTAGCCCTGGAGGCCGACGGCGAGGGTGCGGGTGGTTTCGTTGGTCATGACCGAGGCGAAGAGCACTTCGCCCCAGGCGGTCATGAACGCGTAGACGGCTACGGCGACGATGCCGGGGATCGCGGCGGGCACGATGACCCGGAAGAGGGCGCCGAGCGGTCCGCAGCCGTCCACCTTGGCGGCCTCGTCGAGGTCCCTCGGGACGGAGTCGAAGTAGCCGATCAGCATCCAGATGGAGAACGGCAGCGAGAAGGTGAGGTAGGTGAGGATCAGGCCGCCGCGGGAGCCGAACAGGGCGATGCCGGTGGCGTTGCCGATGTTCACGTAGATGAGGAACAGCGGCAGCAGGAACAGGATGCCGGGGAACATCTGGGTCGACAGCACGGTCACCGTGAAGACGCGCTTGCCGCGGAAGGAGTAGCGGCTGACCGCGTAGGCCGCGAACACGGCGATGGTGACGGAGCAGACGGTCGCGGCGCCCGCCACGATCAGCGAGTTCATGAAGTAGTCGGCGAGCGGGACCGTTTCCCAGATGTCGAAGTACGGGCGGACGGTGAGACCGGAGGGGATCCACTCGAACTGGCCCGACACGTCCTCCAGCGGCTTCAGCGAGCTGGAGATCATCACGTAGACCGGCAGCAGGACGAAGGTGGTGAGGAGGGTCAGGAATACGCGACGGCTCCACAGGAAGGACCGCGGGGCGGCCATCGGGGAGCGGGGCCGGTGCGTGGCGGGGCTAGGCATCGGTGGCCTTCCTTCCTCGGGAGGTGAACCAGAGGTACGCACCCGTCACCACGAGCAGGAACAGGAGCAGCAGGACCGACATGGCGGAGCCCGTCCCGAAGTTCCAGGTCTGGAACGAGGACTGGTAGATGTGGATGGAGATGAGGTCGGCGGCTTCCGGCGCGGCCTTGCCGAACAGGACGAAGGGGGTGTTGAAGTCGTTGAAGGTCCACAGGAAGAGCACCAGGACGAGGACCTGGTTGACGGGGCGCAGCGCCGGCAGGGTGATGCGGCGGACCTGCTGCCAGATCCCCGCGCCGTCCAGGGCGGCGGCCTCGTAGACGTCCTTCGGGATGTTCTGCAGTCCGGCCATGATGATGAGGAAGGCGAAGGGCCAGCCCTTCCACACCGAGACGACGAGCAGCGCGACGAAGCTGTTGTCGCCGATCAGCCAGAACGGGGGGCTGCCGGTGAGCCCGAGCTGGTCGTGCAGCACGTGGTTCACCAGCCCGTTGTCCCGCTGGAACATGAACGACCAGGTGATGACGGCGGCGTAGACGGGCAGCGCGTACGGAACGAGGAAGATCGTGCGCAGGAAGCCCCGGCCGCGGAACGACTCCTGCATGAAGATCGCCGCGGCCACGCCCAGCATCCAGCACAGACCGACGGAGAGGACGGTGAACAGGCAGGTGGTGAGGAAGGACCTCAGCAGCGCCTCGCCCACGGGGGCGTCGAAGTCTACCGACAGCGCGTAGTTGTCGAAGCCGGCCCAGGGCGCGGTGCCCCAGTCGCGGATGTAGAACTGGGTCAGCTCCTTGAAGCTGACGACGATGCCGATCACCATCGGCACCAGGTGGACCAGTAGTTCGAGGAGGATCGCGGGGAACAGCAGCAGGTACGGCAGTCCGATGCGGCGCAGCCGCCCGGAGCGGCGCTTGCGCGGCGCCGCTCCGGGATGGTTCTTCCGTGCCGTCCGCTCGCCTGTGGTGGGGGCAGCGGTGGTAGTCATGGTGGAGTCCGTGCTCACTTCTTGGGCATCTGCTGCTGGGCCTTTTCGAGCTTGTCCCGCACCGATTCGGTGGTCACCGGCCGGCCGGCCGCGGCGTCGGCGAACAGTTCCTTGACCGCGGTTCCGACAACGGTCTCGAACTGCGACTCCTCGGGGACCTGCGGCAGCGCGGCGGCGCTGGTGGCGAGGGTCTCCCGGAGCACGGTGAGGGACGGGGTGTCGAAGGCCGGGTCCTGCTGGGCGGCCTTGACCGGCGGGATGGAGCCGTATGCCTTGTTGAGGATGATCTGCTCCTCGTCGCTCGTCATGAACTTCACGAACTTCTTGGCGCCGTCGATGTTCTTGGTGTTCTTGAAGACGGCCATGTTGATGCCGGCGACCATCGAGTTGGTGGCGGTGCCCTGGCCGGGCTCGCCGGACTGCACGGGGGCGGGCGCGACACCCCACTCGTCCTCGTTCATGCCCTGCGTCTTGAAGGTGGCCGACGCGGTCTGCCACAGCACCATGGCCGTCTTGTCCTTGGCGAAGTCGCTCAGGGACTGGTTCTGCGCGTACTCGGCGTTGCCCGGCGCGATGATCTTGTCCTTGGCCATCAGGTCGACGTACTGCTTGACCGCGGCCACGGCGCCGTCGGAGGTGAAGTCGGCCTTGCCCTCAGGAGTGAAGAAGTCGGCGCCGTGCTGCTTGGCGAGGACGAAGACCTGGTGGATGTTGTTGGAGAGGTTCGAACCCTCCGCGCCGAGCCCCCACTTGCCGTCCTCGGAGAGCTTCCGGCCGGTCTCGGCCAGCTCCTCCCAAGTGGCCGGCGGCTTCTCGATGCCGGCGTCGGCGAACATCTTCTTGTTGTAGTAGAGCGCGTAGGCCATGGAGTACAGCGGTACGGCGGCCGGGTCCTGGCCCTGTACGCCGGTGGAGCCGAGCGCGGACCGGACGAAGCGGTCCTTGCCGCCGATCGCCTCGAAGTTCTTCGCGTCCCAGGGCAGGAGGGCGCCGCTGGACTGCAGCGACGCGCTCCAGGTGTTGCCGATGTTGAGGACGTCGGGGCCCTGGCCGGAGGTGGTGGCGGTGAGGATGCGGTTGAGGAGGTCCGCCCAGGGCACGACCTCCAGCTTCACCTCGATGCCGGTCTCCTTCTCGAACTTGTCGAGTTCCGGCTGGAGGACCTTCTTGTCGACCTCCAGGTTCGCGCCCTGGTTGGAGGCCCAGTAGGTCAGGGTCTTCGGCTGCTCGTTGGAACCCTCCGTACCGGACGATCCCCCGCCGCAGGCAGCCATGGTGAGGGCGAGCGAGAGGGTGAGGGCGCCGACGGCTGCGGCTCTGCTTCTGCGCATGACTCCAGAGGCCTTCCGAGAAGTGACGGGGTCGCCCGCGGAGGGGGGCCGGAGCAACGCCCCGCGTTCCCTGAAGCCCCCCACGGCTTAATTTAGGATGTGAGTTAAACCTCAAGTGAAGGTCGCGTCAAGGGCCCGGCCGCAGGTAAGTTGCGGTGAGGATTCCGCAACGAGGGGGCGAGGGTGAAAGTGCGCAACGGCCGTACAGTGCGTGACCTGCGGCGGGAGAACCGCACCGCGGTATTGCAACGGTTGTATTTCGACGGGCCGCTCAGCAGGTTCTCGCTGGGGCCGGTCACCGGGTTGAGTTCCGGCTCGGTGAGCAACGTGGTCTCCGAGCTGGTCGCCGAAGGGCTGGTGGAGGATGCCGGAAGCGTCGAATCCGCCGGCGGCCGTCCCCGCACGCTGCTGCGCGTCAGCGCGCGGAGCGGTTACATGATCGGCGTCGACATCGGCGAGACCCGGGTGCGGATCGAACTCTTCGACCTCGCCCTCACCGAGCTGGCCCGGGTCGAGAGGCCGCTGGAGACCGAGGGGCCGCGCCGCGTCGACCGCTACGACGTCGGCGTCGTCGTGACGCATCTGCGCGAGGGCATCGCCGAGGTCCTGGACAGGGCCGGCATCGCCGCCGAGCGGCTGCTCGGCGTCGGGATCGGCGTGCCGGGCATCGTTGCCAGGACCGCCGAGGACGGTGCGGTCGTGCACGGTCAGACGATCGGCTGGGACGCCGTTCCGCTGGAGCGGTTGCTGCGCGAGTCCCGGATCCTGCCAGGGACCGTGCCGTACTACATCGACAACGGGGCCAAGACGCTGGGCCAGGCGGAGATGTGGTTCGGTGCGGGCCGGGGCGCGCAGAGCGCGGCGGTGGTGCTCTTCGGCTCCGGTGTCGGCGCCTGCGTCGTCGGCGACGACATGCGCCCGGGCCGGGCCGTGGAGTGGGGGCACCTGACGGTGCGGGTGCGCGGACGCCGGTGCCGCTGCGGCGCCCGCGGCTGCCTGGAGGCGTACGCGGGCGCGGAGGCCCTGCTCCAGCGCTGGGCGGAGGCGGGCGGGCAGCCGCTCGTGGGCGTCGACGAGGAGACCGCGCTCACCGCGATGCTCGCGGCCGCGTACCCGGATCCGGACGCGTCGGGGGCCGGCCCGGAACCCGATGCCACGGCGCTGGCAGTGCTGGAGGAGACCGCCGAGTACCTCGGTGCGGGGTTCTCCGACCTGATCAACCTCTTCCAGCCCGAACGCATCCTGGTCGGCGGCTGGGCCGGGCTGCAGCTCGGCCGGCGCTTCCTGGACTCGGTGACGGCCCACGCCGCCTCCTACGCCCTGACCTACCCGGCCGCCCACGTCCGCATCGACCTCGGCACCCTGGGACCGGACGCCGTCACCGTGGGGGCCGCGATCCTGCCGCTCGCCGACTTCTTCGCTCGTGGCGGCCGGCCGGAGCAACCCGAACCGGTGGAACCGGATCCGGCGTGGCGGACGGCCCTGCGGGAGCGCTCGGTCCAGTGAGCGGCGCGGGCCGCTTCCCGACGGGGTGCACCGAAGGCGGCCGCCCCGGCCATGGCCCGTGCCCCCCGCTGCCATGGAGGAGACCTGCGCACCCAGAGACCGGGGTCCGGGGTCATGGGCCGCGGCCCCGGCGCGAAACCCACCGCGGGCCCGGGGCGTGCGCCCGCACAGCACCCGAAGGCGCGGCGGCGCCCCGGAAGATCCTCACGGCATCGCACAGGCCACAGGTCGCGGCCCGCAGCCGCAGTCCCGGCGAGCGCGCTGCCCGGGCCCCGTCAGGGGCCACTGACCGTGACCGTCCCCTCCCACCGAAGGTCCCCCGCGGACCTGCCCACCATGAGCCGGTAGGCGCCCGGCTCCGTGGCCCAGCCGTGGTCCGCCTCCGACCAGTGCCGCAGCGCGCTCGGGCCCACCACCACCTCGGCGCTCGCCGTCCGGCCCGCTTCCGCCCGCACGGCCGCATGGCCGGCGAACCAGCGCACGGGCCGCTCCACCGCTGAACCGGGGCGGGCCAGGTAGACCTGCACGACCTCGCGCCCGGCGCGGGAGCCGGTGTTGCGAACCGTCACCCGAACGGTGAACGGCTCGTCCGCCAGGACGTGCGCGGGAGCCTCCACGGCCGCGTACGCCCACGTCGTGTAGCCGAGTCCGTGGCCGAACCAGTAGGCGGGCTCGCGTCCGGCTCGCAGCCACGCCCGGTAGCCGATGTGCAGGCCCTCGGCGTAGTCGAGCCGGCCGTCGACCGGCCGGGTACGGGTGACGGGCGCGTCCGCCAGGGTCGCCGCCCAGGTGGTGGGGAGCCGGCCGCCGGGCTCGGTGTGGCCGAACAGGACGTCGGCCAGCCCCGCGCCGGCCTCCTGCCCGGGAAACCAGGTGAGCAGCACGGCGCCCGCCTCCTCGCGCCAGGGGAGCTCGACCGGCCCGCCGCTGTTGACCACCACGACCGTGCGCGGATTCGCGGCGGTCACCGCGCGGACCAGCTCGTCCTGGTGCCCGCCGAGCGACAGCCCGGCGCGGTCGTATCCTTCGGTCTCGCTGTGCTCGGTGGTGCCGACGACCACGATCGCGGCGTCGGCGTCGCGGGCCGCCCGCACCGCCTCCTCCAGCGCGGTCGCCGGGGACGGTCCGGGCGGCGCGGCGGTGACGACGGTGGCGCGTCCTCGGCCGGGCACCAGTTCGCGCCGTGCCACCACGTGCACGGGCCGCTGGGTGGTCAGCACCGTCCGCACCGTGTGCACGGGCGGGTTGACGTGGACGACGGCGGGGTCGTCCGTGTCACCGGGGAACTCACCGTCCAGGAGCACGTGGTCGTCGACGGTGAGCGTGATGCGTCCGAACCCTCCGGCGCCGAACGTCCACTCTCCCGACTGCCGGGGACGCAGCACGGCGGCGATCTCCACCGTGCGGGCGCCCGGGGGCAGGTCCGGCTCCAACTGCCGGCCCGAGAGCCGGTGCTCCGCGCGCAGCTCCCGCCCCGCCGCGTCGAGCACCCGAAGGAGCACGCCGGGGGCGCCCGAGCGCGGGTCGCAGCACCGGTCGGTGCCGAGAGGAGCGGGCGGTGCTCCAGGCGCCGGGCCGGGCTCGTACACCACCCGGGCCCGGCCCCGCAGGCGGGACCGGATGCCGGCCAGCGGGGTGACCACGTCGGAGCAGAAGACGCCCGCGCTGCCGCCGCCCTGGACGCGCGGGGACGCGGCGTGCACGCCGATGACCGCGACGGTGGACAGCTCGGCGGAGTCGAGCGGCAGGACGGCGTCGTTGCGCAGCAGGACGGAACCGGCGCTGACGGCGCGGCGCAGCAGCGCCCGGGTGGCACGTGCCGCCGTCGCGGGCGCCCGGCGCGGGTGATGCGGTTCCAGCGCGCCGACGCGGGCGGCGAGCCGGAGCAGTCGCCGCACCTTCTCGTCGACCGCCTCCTCGGCGACCCGGCCGTCCTTCACCGCCCGTACCAGGTTCGCGCCCCAGGGACTGTCCGGGCCCGGCATCGCGAGGTCGAGGGCGGCCCGGCCGGGCTCCTCGGTGGAGCGCACGGCAGCCCAGTCGGAGACGGCGACCCCGTCGAAACCCCAGTCCCCCTTGAGGGGCTCCGCCAGGAGCGGGCTGGCCGTCATGGTGGTGCCGCCGACGGCGTTGTACCCCGCCATGACCACCCACACCCCGGCCTCGACCGCCGCCTCGAAGGGGAGGAGGTACACCTCTCGCAGGGTGCGTTCGGACGCCCGGACGTCGACGGTCAGCCGGTCGGTCTCGGAGTCGTTGCCGACGTAGTGCTTGGCGGTGGCCGCCACCCCGAGGGCCTGGACGCCGCGGATCAGCGCGGCCCCGGTACGGCCGGTGAGCCGCGGGTCCTCGGAGAAGCACTCGAAGTGCCGGCCGCCCAGCGGGCTGCGGTGGAGGTTGAGCGTGGGAGCCAGTACCACGTCGACGCCCTTGCGGATGGCCTCACGGGCGAGCAGGCCGCCGAGCCGTTCGACCAGTTCCTCGTCCCACATCGCGCCCAGTGCGGAGGCGGAGGGCAGCAGGGCGGAGGAGCGCCGCTCGTCCCATGCCTCGCCGCGCACCCCGGCGGGCCCGTCCGAGGTCACCATCTCCCGCAGCCCGATCCCGGACTCACCGGCGGTCCGCCAGGTCGTCGCGCCGGTGAGCAGGCGCACCTTCTGTTCGAGGCTCAGCTTGCCGATGAGCCGATCCAGTGCCTCGTCGTCCATTCCCGCCCCGCTTCCTGCCCCTCCACCGGTTGGGAGAGCGCTCTCCAACCGTCCGACGGGCATCTCCTCCCCGTCAAGCCCGCCGGGCCGACGGCGGGCGGAGGTGCCCGGCCGCCCGTCCAGCACGGGCCCGGCGGCACCCGTGCTGGACGGGCGGCCGGGCCCCTGGGTTGCTGCCGGGTCAGCCGTAGATGCCGAACTCGTGCAGCGAGTAGCCCCAGCCGGTGCCACGCGCCGTCAGGTGCAGTCGCACGTGCCGCGCGGTCTGCGCCATGTCGATGGTGTCGACGTCACCGTTGCCGGCGGTCGTGGTGTGGACCGTGCGCCAGGTGGTGCCGTTGTCCGAGACCTGGACCTCGTAGGACTTGGCGTAGGCGGGGTCCCACACCAGTTGGAGCTTGCGGACGGGGGTGGCGGCGCCGAGGTCGACCTGGATCCACTGCGGGTCGCTCCAGTCGCTGGCCCAGCGCGTGTCGTTCTTGCCGTCCGTCGCCTTGGCGGGCTCGCACGGGCAGTCGCCGTAGGAGGGCTGGAAGGAGGAGGCGGTGGTGGGCTTGTTCAGCGCCACGTTGGTGCCGGAGACCGGTGGGGCGACCACCTCGACCGACTTGGTCTCGATGCCGGCGTTGCCGCGGCCGTCCTCGGCCTGGATGTACACCTTCCACACGCCGAGCTTCTCCGGAGCCGTCACGGCGAAGGTTCCGTCGCCGGTGGACCGCCATGTGGCCTCGACCAGGCGCTTGTCGCCAGTGGCGTAGTTGCCGCTGAGGAAGACCTTGTACGTGACCGGGTCGCCGTCGGGGTCGCGCACGTCGGCACGGACGGTGAACTCGCCACCCGCCGGAGCCGACGAAGCGGGGCTGACGGCCATGTTCGTGATGACGGGCGGGGTGTTGTCGCCCGTGGTCGAGCCGGTGTAGGCCCTTTTGACGGAGTAGTAGGACAGCCGCTTCAACCCGTCGGGGACGAGGTTGAACCAGACGCCGCCGAAGTCGTGCTCGACGCCGTAGTGGAAGAGGGTGGCGCCCAGGGCGACGCCCCGGTGGCCGGTGACGCAGTCCCACGCCTTGGTGTAGCCCTCCGCCTTCTGGACGTCGGTCGGCTCGTCGGGGACGCCGTTGGCGTCGTCGGGCACCTCCCACTCACCGGCGGGCCCGCCCTCGGTGATGATGTACGGCTTGGTGTAGCCGCCCTCCTCCCAGTCCTCCCGGACGCCGCAGATGTCGCCGTAGGAGTTCATCGAGTACAGGTCGAGGTCGGGCGCGTTGCGCTTGTAGTAGGGCCACGCGCCGGTCCAGGCGTCGGTGGAGGTGACGGGGTGGTCGGGGTCGATGCTGTGGATCTTCTTGGCCACGTCGTTGACGAAGCTGGTGTACGCGTTGCGCTGCGCCTCCAGTTCCGAGCCGCTGTAGCAGTTCTGCAGGCCGAGAACCGACTCGTTGCCGACGTTCCACATGAGGGTCGCCGGGTGGCTCTCGTAGGCCTCCACCCACTTGGCGAACTCGGTGAGCATGTTGTTCTTGTAGGTGGTGTCGGTGACGTAGTCGACGCAACCCCCGGAGCCGGGGCCGCCGCCGGGCTGCAGCCAGAAGCCGTTGACGACGCGGATGCCGTTCGCGGCGGCGCTGTCGAGCAGCGGCTTGGTGCCGCCGTCGGTACCCCAGGTGCGGATCGTGTTGACGCCCATGGACTTCACGTCGGGCATGTACTTCGGGGCGTCCGCGATGGCGGGGCCCCAGGTCAGCCCCTTGACCGTGTACGGCTGGCCGCCGACGGTCAGGTGCCAGTTCCCCTGCGTGCCCGCGACCTTGACCGCCCCTCCGTCGGCGGGAGGCGTGCCCTCCGCGGTCCCGTACACCTGGAACTCCCACAGGGAGTAGCCGTAGCCGCCGGACCGTTCGGTGCCCAGCATGCGGACGTACCGGCCGGCGCCGGTGACGGCGACCTCGTCCGTGCCGCCGTCACCGCCGGAGACGGTCTTCAGGGTCCGCCACTGCGTGCCGTTGTCGGACGCCTGGATCTGGTAGCTCTTGGCGTACGCGCCCTCCCAGGTCAACACGACGCGGCTGAGGTCGGCGCGCTGCCCGAGGTCGACCTGGAACCACTGAGGGTCGCTCCACCGGCTGGCCCAGCGGGTGCCGGTGAGATCGCCGTCGACGGCCGCCGAGGCCGCGTAACCGTCGCCTTCCTGGGACGACGCGGTGGCGGGCTTGCCCTGGGAGAGCAGGGCTTCCGCGGCCTGGGCGGGCGGGGCGGCGACGGCGAGCGACGACGCCACCAGCGCGCCGAGGGCGAGCAGGGGGACACCGGCGCGGCGGACTGGTCTGCGATACGGGAGGGCTGTGGACACGTCTGCTCCTGGCGGGTTGGGGAAAGCCGACGGGGCGGGGCGGCCGGGGGCGCCGCCTGATGGCCCCTCCGGGCCGGGCGCGGGGTCGCGATCCGGCCCGGAGGGGAGTCGTGGCCGACGGATCGGTCAGGGGAAGGACACGACGGTGGACGGCACGGTCGTCGTGCCGGCCGGGACCGTGGAGGCGCCGGTGTCGTTGATGACGTGGTTGTAGTGGCCCATGCCACCGAGGGAGACCACGAGCAGGCTGTGGAACTTCACCCCCGGTTTCACGGGCGTCCTGAAGCCGTGGTCCTGGCGGATGTCCGGGTCGACGTTGTAGTTGCAGTAGCTGCCCAGGCCCCAGGCCTCGTGGGTGTCCACGGAGTCGTCGACGCGGTAGGCGGCGTAGCCCTTCGTCGCACCGTTCTGGATGGCGGCCTGGTCGGGGGCGTCGTACGCCTTCTCGTTCTGGTAGAAGATCGTCCGGCCGCGTTCGCCGTACCACTCGACGTCGTACTTGTTGAAGTGCTCGACGAACAGCCCGGTGGCCAGGACGTCGTCGCCGTTGACGCGGACGCCGTAGTCGGCCCGGTTGGTCTCCCAGCCGACGCCCTCGCCGTGGTCGGCGCGCCACACCCAGGTGTGGTCGATGATCGTGTCGTGGCTGTTGACCACCATGCTGGTGGTCGCCTTGCCGGCCCCCGCGCCGCCGATGCGGATGTAGACGTCCTGCACGGTGGTCGGGTTCGCGGCGTGGTCGGTCGAGGCGCCCTGGTGGCCGATCTCCAGGAGGGTCGGGGAGTTGACCGGTCCGGCGTCGATGAGGAAGCCGGCGAGCTTCACGCCGTCCACGTCGGCGACCCTCATCGCCGTCACCCCGTCGTCCGGGATGATCGTGGCCAGACCGAGGCCCAGCACGATGGTGTCGGCCCGGTTGACGTTGATCGTCTGGTCGACGTGGTAGACGCCCGGGGTGAACAGCAGGTGCAGGCCCTGGGCGAGAGCAGAGTTGATGGTGGCGGCGGTGGCGCCGGGCTTGACGACGTAGAACTCGCTCAGCGGGATCGACTCGCCCTGCGGCGTGCCGCCCGCCCAGGTGGTGCCGCGGGCGTTGGTCCGCTTGGCGGGCGCGAAGACCTTGTACTCGTTGCCGTCCAGGTAGAGGAAGGGCTTCTCGCGGGAGATCGGCGTCGTGTCGAGCGTGGTGTAGCGGGGCTCGGGGAAGCTGGTGGCGGGAGCGCCCTCGACGCCTGAGAAGACCTGGTTCCACACGCTGTTGGACCAGCCGCCGATGGAGCTGTCGCGGGTGTACCACTGCTGCTGCGAGTAATTGCCGACCTGGCCGTCGATCTTGCTGTCGGCGATGTAGCCGCCGCTGGCCCAGCCGTAGCCGTTGGGCGCGAGGTTGAGGCCGCCCTTGACGTGCATCCGGCGGAACGACGCGGCCTGCGAGACCGCCCACCGGTTGGTGCTGCTGACCGGCTTCACGGCGAGGTTCTCCGCGCCGCGCCAGAAGTTCTGGGTGGCGTTGCCGTTGAACCAGCCGGCGTCGACGGTGATGTCACCGTTGATCGTCGTGTCGTCGGGGCGCAGGCCGAGACCGAGGACCTGGGTGTAGAAGCCGATCTGGGCGTTGAGGTTGTCGTAGGTGCCCGGCTTGAAGAGGAAGGCGTGCCGGCCGGAGCCGAACTGCGCGGACTCCTGCTCCTCGAATACCTGGTCCAGCTTGGCCTGGATGCCGGGCGTGGACGGGTCGAAGACGTGCACGTTCGGGCCGAGGTCGCCGCCGCCCGGGATGACCGGACCGGAATCGTCGCCGGTGGTGCCGTACACCTTGAACTCCCACAGGGAGTAGCCGTATCCGGTGGCGCGGGCGGTGCCGAGCATGCGGACGTACCGGGCGGTGCCGGAGACGTTCACGGTCTCCGTGCCCCCGGTTC
The DNA here is from genome assembly GCF_002005225.1 of Streptomyces pactum. Taxonomy (NCBI): domain Bacteria; kingdom Bacillati; phylum Actinomycetota; class Actinomycetes; order Kitasatosporales; family Streptomycetaceae; genus Streptomyces; species Streptomyces pactum. The sequence continues at coordinate 264,079 of NZ_CP019724.1, read as the reverse complement.
CGGTGGTGGTGGAGTAGGCCGTCGACCAGGCCGAGCCGTTCTGGGATGTCTCGATGCGGTAGGACGTGGCGTAGGCGGCCTCCCAGCGCAGCTCGACCCGGCTGAGGGAGGCGGGGGCGCCGAGGTCGACGCGGATCCACTGCGGGTCGGCGGCGGCGCTGGACCAGCGGGTGCCGTCGTCACCGTCGACGGCTGCGGCCGCCGGGGTGCCGTAGTGCTCCTGGCTGGAGGCGGTGACCGGCTTGCCCTGGGACAACAGCGCGGGTGCGGCCTGGGCCCGCGTCGCGGGGACGACGGCGAGCAGGGCGGCGGCCAGGGCGGTGACCAGGACGCCGACGAGCCCGCGGCGACCGGGTCTGCGCGACACCGGCGCCGCCGGGGGTATGCCGACAGTGGGCATGGAGAGACTCCTTGACGCGGAATGGGTGGGAGAGCGCTCTCCGGCACCTTGCCCGCCATGCCGGTCGCGGTCAAGGTTCCTGGCATGGCTTTTCTTTTGACTTTCATTAAGTGCAGTTGGTGGGTCCTGTGGGGGAGTGGGGTGGGGAAGCTCGGTTGCGGGAAGGAGTTGGCCGGCGTGCCGGCACGTTCGCGTGGCGACTGTTCCTCGTCGTCGGGCGGCGGGCGGGCCCTGTCGCGGGGCCCTCGCCGAAGACGTGAAGGCCGAAGACGTGAAGGCACGGTCCTCCGGCGCGACAACGAGCCGGACCTACCGGACTTTGCTCCGGACGCCGCTCGTGAGCAGACCGAAGACGATCCCGGGCGGGAAGCGCGACGAAGTACCCGGCGCCGTCGCGAACTCCGACCGAGAGTCGCACTCCTGAGACGCTCCAGGGGCGGGTGGACGAGCGAGGTCCACCTCGCCGCCGACCGCGGGTGCCGCCCACCGGCGTTCGTCCAGACCGCCGGGCAGACCGCTGTCGGCCCGCGGTTCATCCCCGTACTGGACCAGGTGTGCGTCCGCGGGCCCGTCGGCCGTCCTCGCACCCGGCCCGGACGCGGTCGCCGGGGACAAGGCGCATTCGTCCCCGCGGCAACCGGGTCGCATTACTCGGATGTCGGGATCTCGGTGGCCGCTGCCGCCCTCGGGGAGTGGGCATCGTGCGCCACCGGCGTGGTGCCGGCGAGCGGGCTCAGGTGAGGGCGGCGGCCAGCAGGGCGAAGGCGGCGATGATGACGGCGACGCGGACGTAGTGGTAGCGGTCCCAGCGGTTCATCTGCTGCTTCCAGTCGTCGGGCCGGTTGTCGGGGGTCCACGTCTTGCCCCGGTTGTTGATCGGGACGAGCAGCAGGATCGACATGATCACGCTGAGGATCAGCAGTGCGCCGGCGGTGACGACGAGGCCGGTGCCGGGGTGGTGCCACCCGGCGGCGGCCCAGACCGCGACGAGGACGAGCGAGGTGATGTACCAGACCGGCATCACGGCGCCGAGCATCCGGCCACCGTGGGCGCGGCCCCGCTGACCGCAGTCGTCCGGGAGGCCGTCGAGGATCGGGTTGACGACGAAGGCGACGGAGAACTCGACCCCGACCATCACGCCGACGACCACGGTGGTGAAGACCTCGAGTGCATTGAGCATGACGACCCCTTCGTAAATCTAGCGTTGATAGCCGATGTGGCAACGCTAGTACTGCCACCGCTCCAATGTCTAGCAGTGCTAGGATCGGATCATGTCGGTACAGGAACGCAAGGAGCGTGAACGGGCGAGCCGCGAACGGCTCATCGTGGCGACGGCCCGCGAACTCGCAGAGCAGCAGGGCTGGGACGCGGTCACCACACGTCGGCTCGCCGAGCGCATCGAATACAGCCAGCCCGTCCTCTACAGCCACTTCCGCGGCAAACGCGAGATCATCGGCGCCGTCGCCCTCGAAGGCGCCGCCGAGATGGCCGCGGCGCTGCGGGCCGCGGCCTCCGCCGCGGACGGCCCGCGCGCCCGGGTCACCGCCCTCGCCCGCGCCTACCTCGACTTCGCCGAACGCAACCCGGCGGTCTACGACGCCATTTTCCAGCTCGACGGCGGCCTGGCGTTCGCGCGGGCGGACACCCCGGAGCCGCTGAAGGACGCCTTCGCCGCCCTGCTGGAGAGCCTCGGAGAGGTCGCCGGGGACGGCGTCCACCCGGGGCTGTTCACCGAGGTGTTCTGGGCGGCCCTGCACGGGCTGGCGACCCTGACCCGGGAGGGACGGCTGCCGCCGGAGGACACCGAGCGGAGGACGGAGCTGCTGGTGGACCGGCTCGCCATGCTCTGACGCACCGCCCCGGCGGGCACACGGCCGGGGGCCTCGGGCCCGCTGCCCGCCTGCGTCGCCGCCTCCGGTCGCTCGCGACCACACGGCGCAGCGCAGTTCCGGGCCCCGTAGCCACGAATGGGCACCCGCCCCGGAAGCTGCGGTGCCCATTGACCACGGCCCGATTCCGCGCCCCAGCCGCATGCGCCGACTGCGGCTCCCCGGCACCGCACCCGGTGCAGACCTCCGTCCGGCCTGCCTCGACTGCCCGCTGTACCGAACCTGCCCCGCCCCCCGACGCGGAGGGCCGCTGCACCACCCGCGCCAAGACCTTCACCTCCGTCACCTCCCTGGCGGACGGAAGTACGGCATGAGCACCCGGCCACCCCCGGCCGACGGACCGTGCAGCGGCCGCGCGCATGACGAGGTACGTCGCCAGCTCTGAGGCGGCGCATACGCGCAGGCGGCGCATACGCGCAGGACGCGGCATCGACTCAGCTCCGGTACGCCGGCGAGCCGGGCCCTGACCGCCGCCGGATCAGCCCATCGCGGCTTTCCCGATTACTTCGCCTGATGGTGATCGTTGGTCAGGACGACCCATCGACGAGGCATGTGAAGGAGAGGCCCGTGACCGCTGCCGAACAGAGTGGTGTGGAGGGTCTTGTACTGGATCTTCCGCTCGGAGGGACCATCCTTCCTCTTGACCGTGTCAACCCTCAGCACGCGCATCTGCGCGAAGCGCATGACCGATGGTTCGCCGACCGGCTGATCGGACGGCAGCGCGACAAGGTGCTGGACCGGATCAAGCGGCACGACATGGCCGGGCTCGCCACGCGGGCAGCCCCCTCGGCGGATGTCGGCTATCTCCTGGATGCCGCCCTGTTCACCACGACCGGATTCATCGTGGACGACGAGCTCGAGGATCCGGACACTCCGCCGCGTCTGATCGACGCGTACCTGGCCGTAGCCGATGAGTCCGACACGGCTGTCGACTCGGACGACCTGCGTCTGTGGGCGGACTCGCTCGCGCAGACCAGATCGCATCTCACACCGGGGCAGAAGACCCGTCACTGCCGGGGGCTTTCCGAGTGGGTGAAGTGCCATGCGGGCAGGGAGGGGCAACTGGAACACACGCGGGACCTGGCGTCGTACCTGGACTTCCGGCGCGCGGACTCCGGCTTCAGCTTCCTCACGGTAGGTGTGGAGCGCAGTGCGGGCGTCGATCTGGAGCAGATGATGCACTCCTCGGACCTGGAAACCCTTCACGCTGCCTGCCTGGCCCACGGAACGTTGGTCAACGACCTCTTCTCCTATCGGAAAGAACGCGACGCGCCGGTGCCCATGAACGCCGTTCCCGTGTTGCAGCGCGCCGAGGGACTCACCCTGCAGGCCGCCGTGGACAAAGTCTGCGGGCTGATCCGCCGAGCCGAACTCGATGTCGACCGCCTTGTGCGGAAATGGAAGGAGACAGACCGTGCGCAGGCGCTGTACGCCTACGCGCACGCCTGGTGGGAGCTTCTGGGCGGTCACCTGCGCTGGACCATGGAAAGTGAGCGGTACCACGGCCGCGGCCATGTCTGGGACGGTACTTTCCCCACCGCGATGGTGCTGTACCCGGACCGAACCGTCCTCGTCTCGGCGTGAGGAACGGACGGGCCACTTGATGCGGTTCGAGAACGGCACCACGCTGCTGGTGAGGGGACTGTGCCACGCCTACGGGCGACGCGCGGTCCTGCGCGGAGTCGATCTCACCGTACGGGCGGGCGCCCTGGTCGGCGTCGTGGGCGAGAACGGGACGGGCAAGTCGACCTTTCTGAAGATCCTCTCCGGTGAGCTGCGCCCGCAGCGCGGCAGTGTCCGACGCGAGGGCCGTTTCGGGTACTGCCCGCAGGACGCCGTCCTCAACGACGCGCTGACCGTGCGCCAGCATCTGGAGTTCTTCCAGGCAGCTTTCGCCCTGCCCGACCTGCGGTATGCCGAGGAGATCATGGAGGTGCTCGGGTTCTCCGAGTACGCCGACCAGCGCGCCGGGCTGCTCAGCGGTGGGACCCGACAGAAACTGAACCTCACCCTCGCGCTCATGCGCGACCCCCGGCTACTGCTCCTGGACGAGCCGTACCAGGGCTTCGACTGGGAGACCTACCAGCGGTTCTGGCATCTCGCGGCCCGGCTGCGCGACGCCGGCCGGTCCGTCCTGGTCGTCTCCCACCTGGCCTACGACGCCGAACGCCTCGACGAACTGTGGCGCCTGGAGGACGGCCTGCTGCGCTCCACCCGGGAGGTGTCCGCGTGAACCGACACTTGGCCCTGCTCGCCACCGCCACCAGGTACAACCTCGTCGAGCACGTCCGCAATCGTTTCGCCATGCTCCTGGTGGTTCTCTACATCCCCACCTGGGTCACACTCTGCTACCTCAACATCCCTGACGAACCGATGCCGTACCGGCTCCGGGATACCGGCCGGGTGCTGTCACTGCCGGGCAACGAGCTCACCCAGCTCTCCGGCGCCATCAACGCCGTCACCCTGATCACCGGATTCATGATGTTCGCCGCCACCTTCGCAGGCGGACGCTTCGACCGGCGTCTGGCCATGGCCGGCTACCCCCGTACGCACCTGGCAGTCGCCAAGATCATCTCACTGACCCTCGCCTCCGCCACGGTCGCCGCCTATGCCACCGCGGTCATGTGGCCCGCCTGGCATGCGCGTCGGCCCGTCCTCCTCGCCACCGCGCTCTTCGGCGACGCCATGACCTACGGCACGCTCGGCGTCATCTTCGGCTCCGTCTTCCGCCGGGAAGTAGAGGGCATGTTCGCGATGCTCATGACCAGCGTCATCGACATCGCTCTGCAAAGCCCCCTCGCGAATTCCGGTGTCGACAGCACCTTCGTCCGCTTCCTGCCCTCCTGGGGCGCGATGCAAGCCGCCGTCGCCGCCGGTTACTCCGACGACTCCGTGTTCGTCTACGGCACCGTCCAACTCGCCTGGTTCACCACCACGGCCGTCCTGGCCCTCCTCGCATTCCACCACCGCACCCGCAACGCCCTCCCCAAGGCCGGGCCGCCTCTCACCGACCTACTGCCGCCCATCAATACCCGGACGACCTGCCCGCCCAGCCTCCGACACCCGGCGATCCGCGGACTGCCCGAGCCGCGCCTGACCGGCGCCCCCGAAGCGGACGACGGCTGACGCAACGCCAGAGAGCAGTCGGCGCGGCGGAAGGCGCGGATGAGGGTCTTCCCCGGGCCCTCGCCGCCCTCGGCTCTTGCCGCCACGGCTCCACCGGCCGAGGGTGGCTCCACCCGGGGACCCGCGCGCCCACACCATGGCCGCAACCCTCTGCGCCGCCGATCCGGGGCGTCAGTCACCGAACAGGAGCTGGCGTGGAAGCAGAGGTACGGGATCCCGGACCGACCGCCGCCCAGTCCGGTCGGGAAGACGTGACAGCAACCTCTGGCTCGGGCGGCCGCGCGATGTCCAGGGCATGCCGACGTGGCTCGGCCCGCCAGGCCGTCAGAACGGGTTCGGCCAACTCCCAGCGGGAATCGGGCAGATCACTCGGATACGCACGACGTTCCCCCATGGCCTGGACAGACCCCTCAGCCCGGCTTGCGCGCAGGCTCGGGGGGCAAGATGCCTTCCACTCCGTGCAGAAATGTCTCGGAGATGAGTGCGGGGTTGAAGAGGCAGCCGGCGGCCATGGCGCCGTCCCGGAGCATGACGAAGTGACGGCCCGCCGCGTCTGCGGGCACGCAGCCGGCCTGTGCGAGCAACTCGATGGCGGTTTCCAGGAACCACTGCCGATGCGCCAGCACGGCCTGGTGGACCGGATGCGCCGGGTCGGGGTACTCGGCTGCCGCGTTCAGGAAGGCGCACCCGCGGAAACCTGAGGACCGGATGCCCTCGGTGATCGTCCGGCTGACGGCCCGGACCGTGTCGTGGGCGGGGAGTCGTTGGGCGCGAACCGCCTCGACCTGGCCTCGGATGCCCTGATCGGCCTGTTGGAGGTACGCGAGGACGAGGTCTTCCTTGCCCTTGAAGTGCCGGTACAGAGTGGCCCGGGTGACCTGGGCCTCTTCGGTGATCCGGTCCACTCCGACAGAGTGGATTCCCTCGGTGTAGAAGATGCGGGTCGCCGTGCCGAGCAGCCGTGACCGCGCCTCGGACGTCTTGCCGCCCCCAGTGCTCGCGCTCATGGAACCCACCGTATCAGGTGTCTGAGGGAGAACGTTCGGTCTTGACGGCTGGCTGTGAGCGGCTTTAGATGAAGAGAGACCGAACGTTCTCCCTCTCCCGGCTCTGTGGCTCTGGGCGAGGACATGGTCACGTCTCCGTCAGTCAGGCCGCGTGTCTCCCTGCCCTGCCTTGCCGCGGCGTGCCGCTTTCCCGAAAGGACTCCTCATGGACACCGTCGTTGCCACCCCCGCCCCCGCTGCGGGCGCTGCCGTGACGCTGCGTCGTCTGTACCTCCTCCGCTTCGCGTTCGCCGCCGTGTGGGCCGGCCTGCTGTGGACGGCCCATGACGTCCTGGGGGTCCTCAGCGGAACGCTGTTGGTTCTCTACCCGTTGTTCGACGTGGCCTGCGCGATCGTCGATGTACGGTCCGCCAGGGCCGTCCGAGGGCCGGTGCGCGTGCTCTACGTGAACATCGCGCTCAGTGTCCTGACCGCCACGGGGCTGATCGCGGCCGTCTCCTCCGGCATCCCGGCTGTCCTGCGCCTGTGGGGTGCCTGGGCCATCACCGCGGGTCTCGTCCAGTTGATCGTCGGTGTCCTGCGGCGCAGCATGGGGGGACAGTGGCCGATGATCGCCAGCGGCGGCATCTCCGCCCTGGCCGGGGCCTCATTCATCGCACAGGCCGCGCAGGACGACCCCACCCTGACCGCTCTGGCCGGATACGCCTTCCTGGGCGGGGTCTTCTTTCTCATCTCTGCACTGCGCCTGCGGCGCTGACAAGGAGGAGGGGGCCGGGCCGCGAACAACAGCGCGGCCCGACCCACCTGCTCCGCATCGCCTGTGCAACCCGGGCGCCGAAGCAGACGCGGTCAGGCACCAGTGGCCGTGCCTGCCGCTGCCCTCGCCGCCGGCCGAGACCGCTGCCCCGGCATTCCGGCAGGAGCCATCTGGGCGCCGTTCGCGACGTCGGGCCTTGGGCGCCGATGACCACAGGTCGAACTTGGTGTCGCCGTCGGCGTTCCTCTGGCTGGGGAGATCCTCACGGCCGTCGTACAACGGGCACGAGAGCCCCTCTCCCCCCTCTCCGATTGAGCGGACACGGCTACTTCTTGTGCGCCACGTACACGGTGTTGGTCGCGTTGCCGTCTTGGAGGGCGTTGTCGAAACTGACGACGTGAGCCTCCGGAGCGGCGAAGGCATCCGCGAGGGCGGAGACGAACTGCTCGTCCGGCGGGTCGTTCGACCACAGGGCGAACACTCCGTCGGGGTGGAGGTGCGTTGCCAGAGCACGGAGCCCGGCGGGCCGGTAGAAGGCGGCATGGCGGGGGTTGAGCACATGGCTCGGTGAGTGGTCGATGTCCAGCAGGACGGCGTGGAAACGACGGCCGGGCATCGTCGGGTCCAGGCCGCCGGGTTCGGTGGCCATCGTGAAGAAGTCGCCGTGCACCATTCGGCAGCGTACGTCCGAGGCCAGCGCGGCGCCGAGGGGGACCAGGCCGCGCTGGTGCCAGTCGATGACTTCGGCGAGTGCGTCGATCACCGTGAGTGTGTTTGTCCGGGGATCGTCCAGCGCCGCCCGGGCGGTGTATCCCAGTCCGAGTCCGCCGACGGCCACGTCCAGCCGGGTGTCCGGCAGGTTCGCCAGTCCCAGCTCGGCCAGCGCGATCTCGCCGGCGGTGAAGAGGCTGGACATCAGGAACTCGTCGCCCAGTTTCACCTCGTAGACGTCCTCGCCCGTCGCAGGATGGCGGCGCCTTCGCAGACTGATGTCACCGATCGGCGTCTCCCGCCAGTCGATCTCCTCGAAACGCAAGCTCATCCGTTCACCTTCCTGACGTTCGGTGCTCTGAAGAATGGCGCCGCCGGGACGGTGCCGGGCACGGCCGGCCCGCGGGCGGAGCGGAAACGCGGCCTTGTCAGGCGTCGATGATGACGGGGATGACGAGGGGCCTGCGGCGGTGGGTGCGGAACGCCCAGTTCGCGACGGCGCGGGCGATGAGCTGTTCGAGCTGGCGTGCGTCACCGACGGCTTCCTGCGCGGCGGTGGCCAGAGTCTTCTCGATGAGGGGGATGACGGGCTCGAAGGTGGTCTCGTCGTGTACGAAGCCACGGGCCAGGAAGTCGGGCGGCTCGGTCAGCGCGCCGGTGTCGGCGTCCACGAGGGCGACGACGGTGACGACGCCCTCCTCGGCGAGGGTGAGGCGGTCCTTGAGGGATGCCTCGGTCGCGCCGCCGACCTCCATGCCATCGACGTACACGTTGCCCGCAGGGACTTTGCCGCTGATGGAGGCGCGGCCGTCGACGAGGTCGACGACGACACCGTCCTCGGCGACGACGACCCTCTTTGGGTCCACGCCGGTACGGATCGCCAGGTCCGCGTTGGCCCGCAGATGCCGGAACTCGCCGTGCACGGGCATGACGTTGCGAGGCTTGACGATGTTGTAGCAGTACACGAGCTCGCCGGCGCTGGCGTGACCGGAGACGTGCACCTTGGCGTTGCCCTTGTGGACGACGTTGGCGCCCCACCGGGTGAGGCCGTTGATCACCCGGTAGATGGCGTTCTCATTGCCGGGGATGAGGGAGCTGGCGAGCAGGACGGTGTCGCCCTTACCGACGCGGATCATGTGGTCGCGGTTGGCCATCCGGGAGAGCGCGGCCATCGGCTCGCCCTGGGAGCCTGTACAGACCAAGGTGACCTTGTGGTCCGGCAGCTTCTCCAGCTCCTTGGTACTGACCACGAGGCCGGGCGGGACGCGGAGGTAGCCCAGCTCGCGGGCGATGCCCATGTTGCGGACCATCGACCGGCCGACGAATGCCACCTTGCGGCCGTACTGGTGGGCGGCGTCCAGGACCTGCTGGATGCGGTGTACGTGGCTGGCGAAGCTGGAGACGATGACCCGCCTGGGCGCGGTGCGCATCACCTGCTCGATCGCCGGGTTCAGCTCCCGCTCGGACGTGGTGAACCCGGGCACCTCGGCATTGGTGGAGTCGGTGAGAAAGAGATCGACACCCTCCTCACCGAGGCGCGCGAACGCCCGCAGGTCGGTGATGCGGTCGTCCAGGGGGAACTGGTCCATCTTGAAGTCGCCGGTGTGCAGCACCAGGCCGGCGCCCGTCCGCAGGGCGACCGCGAGCCCGTCCGGAATGGAATGATTGACGGCCACGAACTCGCAGTCGAAGGGGCCGAAGCCGCGCCGGTCGCCCTCCCGTACCAGAACCGTGCGGGGCCTGATGCCGTGCTCCTTCAGTTTCGCCTCGATGAAGGCGAGAGTGAGCTTCGACCCCACGACGGGAATGTCGGAACGCTCCCTGAGCAGGTAGGGAACGCCGCCGATGTGGTCCTCGTGGCCGTGAGTGAGCACGATGGCCACGACATCGTCCAGGCGGCCCCGGATCGATGTGAAGTCGGGAAGGATCACGTCTACGCCGGGCTGGTTCTCCTCCGGGAACAGCACGCCGCAGTCCACGATCAGCAGCTTGCCGGCATGTTCGAAAACGGTCATGTTGCGACCGATCTCGCCCAGACCGCCTAGAGCGGTGACCCTCAGTCCTCCGTCGGGCAGCGGCGGGGCGGCTTTGAGTTCTGGATGCGGATGACTCATATCCTGACGCTATCGGAGAGTCCCCCGAAGGTCTTCACGGCCTGCCCGGACGGGTGGAGCGGCGTGCGGACCGGAGTGACTCGGACGCGAAGGATCACCGAAGTCGTGTCCTGTCGGAGGAGGAACACCGAGCCGTCCCGTTCGAAGGCCGGCGCCCCCCCCGGTCCGCGCGCCGGGCGAGGAGTTCGGCTGGCGCCCCGGGCGCGGGGGCGTGCGGCGGGGCGGGGACGTGGTCGGGCTGCGCGCTGATCGGCCGGTCCTCCCGGCGGCGGGTCGTCACCTCACGGTACGCACGCCGGGTGGGCCGTGGATGCTGGCATGGGCAGTTCCCTCCGGAAGAAGCCTCGAACAAGTGAGCTCGGGGTGCCTGGTTTCGGGCAGGGGCGGAATGAGTAACAGCTTGGACTCGCACCTCCTAAGCGGTCCAGGCACCGGCATGCTCGGATCATGGGAAGACGCGACGGGGTGCAGAGTGGAACGGCTGGAGGGTGTGTCCTCAACGGTTGCCTGGCTGTACTCACGCTGCTTCTTGTGTGCAGCATCGGACTTTGGGTCTGGGCGGCCACGGCGGATGACCGTGCCGAGGGAGAAGCCCGCGCCAATCTGCGGAGCGGTGCTGAGACTCGGCAGGAGAAGCTCGTCGGGGCGGCGGCTGACGGTGTGCTGGACGACGGCGAGATAGCTCGGGCTTTCCCTCGTGGAAAGCCGGCTCAGGGCCTGGTCAGGATCGAGCGGCATGGTCCTGACGTCATAGTGACGGCAGAGCTGCTGGGCGTCGGACCGGGAGTCTTCCTCACCAGCGAGACACTTGTGACAGGGTGCTTCACCTTCACCGTCACACCGGAGGGGCACGGCCATCGGGGGTCTGAGGTCATCATCAGGGAACTGGCCGTGGAGAACGGACCGTCCGCGTGTACGACGGCGGGAGTGCCGTCTCCCAGCGTCTCGTCCTGATCTGCCTGGCCCGGACCGAGCGGGCGGTTCTGGCGTGCACCGTGTACTCCGTGACTGCCTGGCTGCTGTTCCACCTGGTGAGCGGACGGGGGCCGCTCCCACCGTGACGGCGGTGGGAGCAGCCTTCGCCGCCCTTCGGGGCCCACCTGCGCTGACTGAGAGGCGAGGTCAGTACGGGGTCAGCTGCACGAGTCGAACGTGGCGGAGTTGTACCAGAGCTTCTTGAGGTCGCCCTGGTTCCACATCGCGACTTCACCGGCGGCGTTCCGGCGGAAGGCGACCTCGCGGCCCGTGGCGTTCCCGGCCGCGTTCTCTCCGTGGTACGTGAAGTACTCCACGCCTCCACTGCTGGACCCGCTCCAGGGCCCCAGTGCCCCGAAGGTGTTCGGGCCGACGATGCCGTCGCGGGCGAGGCCAAAGCGTGCCTGCCACCGCTTGGTCGCGTACGTGGTGTTCGGCCCGAACCGGCAGTCGATGTCGCTCAGGTCGAAGGGAGTGCCGTTCTGCTCGTAGGACGCGTCAGCCCACAGGATCGCCTGCCACATGGCAGCCAGATTGCTGTGCGCGTGCGACGAGGCCGACACCGGGCCCTCGTCCCCGAAGTCGTCGAAGGGGAGTCCTGCGCCCGTGACGACGCCGGCGGACGGGGAGGCCGCAGCCGGGGTGGCGGACACGGCGAGGCCGCCGAGGGACAGGAAGGCCAGGGTCACAGCGATTGCTCGGCCGCTGCGTAACGACATTCGTTGCCTCCATTTCCGCGCGGCACCGGGACCTCGGTGGGGCCCCTCACCAACCCCGCGCGTCGTCCGGGGACTATATGGGCTCGGGGCACAGAGCGCGTCACACGTCAGGTTGAACCGCGCGTCAACTACGGCGGCAGGAGGGGGCGTCGTACAACCACCGCGGTATGTGTCAGGCCGCCCGCTCAGTCGCGCGGGCAGGCCGTGCCCCATGCCGCCGGAGCACGGGTCCTGCGCGTGGGCGATGCCCTGCCTGAGCCGGAGGCGCCCGCGCGGCGGGTGGTCGGCGTGGATGAGTACGCCACCCGCAAGGGCCGCCACTACGGCACCGTGCTGGTGGACATCGAAACCCGTCGGCCGATCGACCTCTCCCGGGCCGGGAGGCCTCCAGTTTGGCCGCCTGGCTCGTCCAACGACCTGGCGTTGAGGTCGTCTGCCGGGACCCAGCGCGCCGATCGTCGCCGAAGGCGCCGCCGCCGGAGCGCCGCAGACGGTCCAGGTCGCCGACCGGTGGCGCCTCTGGCACAACATGAGCGGAGCCGCCGAACGGAGTGTTGCCCAGCACCGCCGCTGCCTGTGTGTTCCGACGACCGCAGCGTCTCAGTCCGAACCCGAGACTGCTCCGGCCCCGGATGCGTCGGCGTCGCCATGGTCGACAGGTCACCGCTTGCCGAGCCGCTCAGCGGCGAGCACGGCGACGCCCGCCACGGCTAGAGCTGCGCGTCTGTGCATGTGTAACCTTCCGTCCTAGATGGATGGTCACTGCCCGCGATACTGCGATCACGGACGCCAACGCGCTAACAGCGACGCCCGAAAGCGGTATCGATTTCTGGGGCGACGAGTCATCGATGCGCAGGATTGAGCCGTTCTCCGACCGTCACACATCACACACGGAAATCCTGGAACGCCCTCGGAGATGTTCTAGTTGCAGGCGAACGATCAGATCGCCTGCAAGGTACACAGAAGGGATGGGCGGCACATGACGACCAAGGGAGTGCCCCGCACCGGACTCGGACGCCTTACCGTGTCGACGATCACCCCTTACGTTGTAGGAGCCGCCGTCACCGGCGGGGCCTTTCTACTCTTCAAGGACTCCTTCGCGGACGTGATCGCCACCCATTTCACGCTGGACGGGGCAAGCGACGGATTCCACTCTCCGGAAGCCGCATTTGGCCTGTATCTGATGATATTTGGTATTGAAGCCGCGGGTTCCGTCGCCGCGCTCCTTTCGATCAAGGACCCTCGGACAGGAGGTTCAGTGGCAGCTTTCTCCTGGGGTCTGTCTGCCGCAACGGCCTACCTCTTCGTGGTGGTGATGCAGGCCAGTACTGACCTCCAAGGCGGGGCGGCTCAGCTCCCGTCGTACCAGCTCGCCATCGGCGTCGTCGTCGGCCTCGCCGCAGGAGGCGCGGCGTGGCTGATCGGGCGGAGACGCGCGTGAACCGGCCTCCGAGACGCGGCACCGTCGCCGTCTGGCACCGCTCCGTGACATCCGGCTGGATGCTCTCGCGACCGGCGCGGTTGCCACGATCGGCCTACTAGTCATCGCCGTCCTCGTCGGCGCGCACCGGCCCCTGGGCACTCTGGCTGTTGATCGTCCCCGCCGCCTTCCGGGCCACCGGAGCCGTCACCATCACGGTCTCGCCGAGCGGCGTGACCGCGGCTTCCGCGTCGTTCCCTCTCCTGGCCAGGGCCCGCCCGGGCCGAGGTCGGGACGCCTCCAAGCGAAATGCATCAACGGTGGAGGCACCCCCACGTTCAGCACCTTGCCGATGCCCGGGACCATCGCCGTCATGCATTGCGAGGGCGGCACGTACGACGGCGAACTCATCAGCTAGTGCTGCATCAGGCAACGTTCGCCTTGGCCCCGTCCTACGGTGCTGCCGCGGTTGCGATCAGTCGGTTCGTGATCTCCTCGGCGGTCAGCACGAGTGCGAAGCCTTTGCGCAGGACGGCGAGTTCTGGTTCCTGGCGGGACTCGTCGTCGGTGGCCGTGGTGTCGGATCCGAAGATGACCTTGTAGCCGCGTTCGTATGCCTGCCGGGCCGTGGTGCCGCAGCAGTAGTTGGTGAGGGTGCCTGTGACGATGACCGTGTCGCGGCCGAGGTTGCGCAGCATCGTGTCGAGCGGGGTGTCGTAGAACGCGCCGTAGGAGGGCTTGCGGATCAGAGCCTCGTCGGGGCGGCGGTCCATCGGTGCCCATACCTCGGTGGGGCCCGGGCGGCGCCAGTCGGTGTCGGCATGCGGGAGGAAGGACAGGGCGCGCGGCCGATCCAGTCCGAGATGTGTGTCGTCGAAGATGGTCCAGATCACCGGGATCGAGGCGGCTCGGCAGTCCTCGACCAGTTGCCGCAGCCGGGGTGCCATCCGAGTGGCCGCGGGCACCCAGTAGGGGCTCCACCCGGGGCGGACGAATTCGTCCTGCATGTCGATGACCAGCAGCGCCGTGCGCTCGGGCCGTACGTCGAACGATGCCCGGCCGTGCTCGTAGGCGTCACGCGCTCGCGCGGTCACCCATTCCTCGGTATACGTCATCCCCGCCCCTTATATCGATTCGAGGTACCTCGTTTCGATGTGTGAGACTAGCAGCATGCTGGAACTCGCGATCCTGGGATTCCTGGCCGAGGGGCCACTGCACGGCTACCAACTACGGCCCCGGATAGCGCACTTGTCCGGCCATGCCCGTCCGGTCAGCGACGGCAGCCTCTATCCGGCTATCAACCGCCTGGTCAAGGCCGGGCTGCTCGACCGCAGAGCCGAGCCAGGCGCCTCGGCCGTCCAGCGACACACCCTGAGCCTGACCTCCGCCGGCCGCACCGAGCTGCTGCGCCGGCTGCGGGACGCCGACGGCCTGAACATCAGCGACAGCACCCGGTACTTCACGGTCCTGGCCTTTCTCTCCCAGCTTCCCGACCTCGCCGACCAGCACGCGGTCCTTCGCCGGCGACTGGCCTTCCTGGAACAGCCCGCAAGCTTCTTCCGCGATGGCGACCGCCTCCTGGGCGCCGAGGACACCGACGATCCCTATCGACGCGGCATGCTCACCATCGCCCGCACCACCAGCCGCGCGGAACGATCGTGGCTACGGGAACTGCTGGCCTGACGCCGACACGGCGGACCCTCACCCGGATGCTCCCTCTGCCCGCGAGACTGTGCGGGTGGCAGAACCAGTACGCGTCCGAGAGATCGATGATGATGAGGGGCGGCGCCTGCTGTGAATCATCCGCAGGGGCACCGGATCGGTGGTGGCCTGGCGACGGGCCCGGATGGTCCTACTCTCAGCTCAGGGCATGCCCGCGACGAGGATCGCCGAGGTGACGTTCACCAGTGACGACCGGGTGCGGGATGTGATCCATGACTTCAACGCCGACGGCTTCGACTCTCTTCACCTGAAGTACAAGGGCGGCTGATCGAAGACCTCCACGCTGCCCGCGCGCCGTGGAATCAAGAAGATCGCGAAGCGCTCGCCCGATGGAGCTGAACGACTGCCCCTCGCGCCAGCGTCTTCAGATTTCAGTTCGTTGAGCCGGCGAAACCCGTGGTCACGCACCTGTGCCTCCACGATCACATGAGCATCCGTGGGTGGTGCCTTGATCACTTGAGGGTGCCGTCGTTTCTCGATACCCGAGCTTAGGTCTGGCGAGCGTCGGCCATGCGTGGCTGGTTCCCGTCGGTGGCTGGCGCCCGCAGTGCACGCCTTGCCGGCTGGTCGACTGAGAGGGCTATAGTGCTAGGCAACTAGATAAATGGAGGAACCGGTGATTGAGTTCCACCTGAACAGCCGGTCCGGCCTGTCCCCGTACCAGCAACTGGTCCAGCAGGTTCGGCATGCACTGCGCCTGGGCCTGCTGAAGGAGGGGGACCGGCTGCCGACGGTCAAGGACGTGGCGAGGCAGATGGCGGTCAACCCGAACACGGTGCTCAAGGCGTACCGCGAGCTGGAGCACGACGGCCTGGTGGCCGCCCGTCCCGGCGTCGGGACGTTCGTGACCCGGACGCTGGCCGACGGCACGCTCGCCGCGCACGGGCCACTGCGCAAGGACCTGCAGCGCTGGCTGACCAAGGCCCGCCTGGCCGGGCTCGACGACGAGAGCATCGAGGCGCTGTTCTTGAACACGTTTCACAACGCCGCCGGAGAGGACGTAGCGTGAGCGCTGTCTTGCGAGCCCAGGGCCTGGGCAAGAGGTACAAGCAGCGCTGGGCGCTGCGGGACTGCCACCTGGACGTCCCCGAGGGCCGGGTGGTCGGCCTGGTCGGCCCCAACGGCGCCGGCAAGTCGACCTTGTTGAAGCTGGCCTCCGGCATGCTGACTCCGACGGCCGGCACCATCGAGGTATGCGGTGGCCGTCCCGCCGAGGGCGTGGAACAGCTGTCCAAGGTCGGCTTCGTCGCGCAGGACACCCCGATCTACGCCGCGCTGAGCGTCGCCGACCACCTTGACTTAGGTAAGCGCCTCAACCCGAACTGGGACGACACCGTGGCGCGCGACCGGATCCGTCGCCTTGGTCTGGACCCCAAGCAGCGGGCCGGCAAGCTGTCCGGTGGCCAGCGGGCGCAGCTCGCTCTCACCCTGGGCATCGCCAAGCGCCCGGAACTGCTCATCCTGGACGAGCCGGTCGCGGCCCTGGACCCGCTCGCCCGACGGGAGTTCATGCAGGACCTGATGGAGGCCGTAGCCGAGCACGAACTGAGCGTCGTGCTCTCCTCCCACCTGGTCTCCGACGTGGAGCGGACCTGCGACTACGTCATCGTCCTGGTCGACTCCCGGGTACAGGTGGCTGGCGACATCGACGACCTGGTCGCCTGCCACCACCGGCTCACCGGACCGCGCCGGGACCCCGACACACTCCCGACCGGTCAGCACGTCATCACCGCCAGCCACACCGACCGGCAGACCACCCTCCTGGTGCGCACCGACACCGCGGTCCACGATCCGTCCTGGACCGTCAGCCCTCTCGGTCTGGAAGACATCGTCCTGGCCTACATGACCCGGCCCGCCGATGCGGTACGCGACACCCGACCCGCACTGGAGGTACTCCGATGATCTGGCTGACCTGGCGCCAGTTCCGCACCCAGGCCGCCGTGTTGTTCGCCGCCGTGGCTGCCCTCGCCGTCACCCTCGTGGTCACCGGACCGCGGCTGGCCGACCTCTACCGGACGGCCGGCAGCAGCCTGGTGGACCAGGTCTCCAGTTCGGACCAGACCCTCTACTACACCGGACTGCTGGTCGCGCTCGCCGTGCCGGCGGTCATCGGGATGTTCTGGGGCGCGCCGCTGATCTCTCGTGAACTGGAGACCGGCACCCACTACCTCGCGTGGAACCAGGGCGTCACCCGCACCCGCTGGCTGGCGACCAAGCTGGGCCTCGGCGCGGCGGCCTCCATGGCCGCTGCCGGACTGACCAGCCTCGCGGTGAGCTGGTGGAGCAGCCCCATCGACCGGGCCGTCAACGCCGGTGGCGCGACGGACACGTACTTCCCGCGGCTCGACCCCGTGGCCTTCGCCGCACGGGGTGTCGTCCCCATGGCCCATGCCGCCTTCGCCTTCGTCCTGGGCGTCGCCCTCGGTCTGGTCATCCGCCGCACCCTGCCCGCGATGGCCACCACGTTCGCCCTCTACGTCGCCGTCCAGATCGCCGTGCCGACATGGATCCGGTCCCACCTGGCGCCCGCGGACCGGACCACCGTGCCGATCGAGCCCGACGGCGCCCCCATCAGCATCCAGGACGGAGCCAGGCAGATCGTCGCGCACCTCGAAGAATTGCCCGGGGCCTGGGTCACCTCCCAGCAGACGCTGAATGCCGCCGGTCAGCCGACCCCGGTGCCGTCGTCCTTCGCCGACTGCCTGCGCACCGAGTCGGGCCCGCCCGCCCTGCAGCAAGTCGACCGCTGTGTCGCCGACCTCGGCGCCCTCGGCTACCAGCAGCAGGTGACGTACCAGCCCGCCGGCAACTTCTGGACCCTGCAATGGGCCGAGACCGGGCTCTTCCTCGGCCTCGCCCTGGCCCTGACCGGATTCTGCGCCTGGTGGATCCGCCGCCGAGTGACCTGACACCCCGACGCCCACGACGGGAACACCCGCGGGGGTCAGCCGGGACCCGGCTGACCCCCGCGGGGTCGGTAACAGTCCAGTGCCCCGGCCCGAGGCGCGCCTCGGGCGCCCGCTGCCGCCGATCACATGCGCCGGCATCCTGCGGCGGGCGCGGCCCGCGCCGCTTTCCCTGCACGTCTGCTACCACCCTGCTACCATGAACCGGTGACTTCCGCTAAGAAGCAGACGCAGGTCCGGTTGGAAGAGAACACCCTGGAGGCCGGGAAGGCGGCCGCACGCGCCCGCGGGCTGGACTTCAACAAGTACGTGGAGCGGCTCATCATCGAGGACACGACCGGCGCCCGCGCCGCAGGCATGGCCGCGGCCCAGCGGCTCATCGACGAGCACGGCTCGTTCCTCGACGATCTGGATCAGCAGCTCGACGCCCCGTACGCCTCCTCCCAGCCGGATGTCGCCGCGTGATCCTGCATGTCGACGAATCATGGATCCTCGAAGTAGCAGAACGGGCCGGCCACCGCGATCCGGCTGCCGACGACTACGGCGTGCTCATCGCCGCCGTCGCCCGCCATCGTGGTGAGCTGCTCGACACTCCCGTCTACGACGGCCCCTACGCCCGCGCCGCCGCCCTGGTCCACACCCTGGGCCGTTGCCGCTGGCTGGAACGCTCCAACCTCACCGTCGCCTGTGCTGCCGCCGTCATGTACCTCGAGGCGAGCAACATCCCGGTCAGCCCCACCCGCGAGCAGCTCACCGCGCTCGCCCACGAACTGAACAACCCGCGTTGCACCGCCGCCCGCATCGCTTCCTTCCTGCGCACCTGGAAGCCCTGACCTCGGACTGGCGCGGGCCGGAGGGCCCGCGGTCCGAGTCCACGCACGGCCGCGCGGCGGCACGAAGGACCGTGGGGCGCGGCGAGCGGAAGCACCCGGACGCCCGTGCCAAGCTCCCCTGGTTGGGGCTGCAGGGTGTCGCAGAAAGCCGTGGTCAGGCAGGCCGGGGCGGTGTTCGGGCGAGTGATCACGTGGCGAGGGTGAGGTTGTGCATGCGGGCGACGGCCTGGACGGGGTGGTGGAGGCCGTCGCCGCGTTGCCGGCAGTGGCGGAGGATCTCGTAGTTCTTCGTCCGGGAGAAGTTGTGCTCGACGCGGGCGCGGACACAGCCGCTCGACCGCGTTTTGGGAGGCTCGGGCGGGCTCGAGTGCGAGCAGCGGGCCTTGCCGCTGGTTCACCCGGCACACGGTCGTGGGCGGGACGTCGAACAGTGGGGCGAGTTGCCGCATGGTGAGGTTCGTGGGGTAGTAGACGGCCACCAGCAGGACCTGCTCGGCCAGCGGAGCCGCCATGGCCGGCCCCGGCCGCAGCCCTCGTCTCCAGGTTCCCGGGCTGCCTTCGGCTGCCGGCCGAACTGATCGCCCCGCAGTCCGGTGAACGTCTCCGCCCGTACCCGCTCGGCGCTCAACACTCCGCTTATACGACGGAGGTGCCCAGTTCACGGCCTCTTGCAGCACCCTTTGGCGCGCTGAGCGGCGTTGTGCCGACTGGTTGGGTGTCTGCGATCGGCGGTCGTGGCCGCGCGAACGCCTTAAGGGTGGCGGGTGGGGTGGGAGGGGGTGTCAGCTCGTGGCTTGTTTGACGAGTGTGGTGATGCGTTCTTCGGTTTCGGGTGTGATCTGGGTGAGCGCGAAGTTGGTGGGCCACATGGTGCCGTCGTCGAGGTTGGCGTTGTCGCTGAATCCGAGGGTGGCGTAGCGTGCCTTGAATTTTGCGGCGCTCTGGAAGAAGCAGACGAGTTTGCCGTTCAGTGCGTAGGCGGGCATGCCGTACCAGAGTTTGGGTGCGAGGTCGGGGGCGCTGGCGAGGACGATCTTGTGGACGCGTTCGGCGATCACCCGGTCGGTGTCCTGCATGTCGGCGATCTTGGCGAGGACGTCCTGTTCCGCCAGTGCGGCCTTGTCCGCTTGTGAGGCGCGCCGTGCGGCTGCCTTTTGTTCCTTGGCGTGGTCTTTCATCGCGGCGCGTTCTTCGGCCGTGAATCCTTCGTACGTGTTCTTGTCGGTGCTGCTCATGGTTCCTCCGGTGGCCCGTGGTTCAGTCTCGTCTGACCCGGTACGCCTCGACGAGCCCGGTTGCGGGCTTCAGTACAGCACCTGCCGTGCACGTAACCCTTGACGGACACTCGAGGCGGCCTTGAGGCGGGTGCCTGTCGGTTGGGTGCGGCTGGGTCGCGGTGGGGTGGGTGCTGTCGTACGAGGTATTTTCTTATGGCGTGATCGCTCGCTGAACGGTGTCGGACGGATCCCTTTGAGGTTCCGTTGGTGGTGGTGCTGGCGAGCAGGGATACCCGGGGGCTCAGCATCCTGAGCCTGATTCCGGTCACGAGCGCACGTACCCCGTTGCGGGCAGGACCCCTGCCCGAAACCGGTGTTACTCAGACCGCTCGGGGGAATAGCTGCTCGACGGCGGTCACCACCGCGGCACGGCGGGCGGCGGTGGTGGGGTCCGCGGCGTGTGCGGCGGCGGCCTTGCTGAGTTCGGGTTGCGACGCCCAGGTCATGGCGATCTGGTTGACCAGGGCGAGGACGTCGGCCGGGTCCCAGGCGGGGTCGAGCTGTCCAGCCTGCTGCACCTGGCGGAGCTGGTCGATTTTGCGGGCGATCACTGCCTGGTCGGGATCGTCGGCACCGGCTGTGGTGCCCTGCAGTTCGAGGCGGCCCCAGGTGATCAGGCGGTGGTGGTCTGGACGGGCGACGAAGTAGTCGAACAGGCGGCCCGCGTAGCCAGGGAGGTCGGACGGGTCCATCTGGGTGGCCTCGGCGATGACGACATACTCCCGTGCAGCAACAGCGGCATAAAGCGCGTCTTTGCTACGGAAGTAGGCGTAGACGCGTTCTTTGCTGGTCTTGGCGAGCTTGGCGATGCGGTCCACGCGGGCGCCGGCGATGCCGTGGCCGGCGAACTCCTCCATGGCAGCGGCAAGGATGCGCTCGCGCGTGGTGTCGCCGCCGGCGGTGGGCGCTGCGGTCTGGCCGGAGTCGCGGGACTGGGACATAGGCCCAGGATAGAGCACCGAACCGTTCGGTTTGGTAGTCGGGGTGGCCGGCGCGTACAGTCAAACGGAACAGTTCGGTTTGGCCTCTGTGGGTGAAACCGACGAAATACCGAGGGAGTGAACTCATGCAGCACCGCAATCTGGGCTCTCAGGGTCTGCGCGTCTCGGCGCTCGGCCTGGGGACCATGGGCATGTCCATGGCCTACGGCGCCTCGAACGACGACGAGAGCATCGCGACCATCCGCCGCGCCCACGAACTCGGCATCGACTTCTTCGACACCGCCGAGCTGTACGGCGCCGGTACCGGCAGCAACGAAACCCTCCTGGGCAAGGCGGTCCGCGACTTCCGCGACGAGGTGGTCCTCGCCACCAAGTTCGGCTTCGACATGACGACCCAGCCGCTGGGCTCCGGCTTCAACAGCCGCCCCGAGAACATCCGCAAGGTCGCCGAGAACAGCCTGCGCTACCTGCAGAGCGACCACATCGACCTCTTCTACCAGCACATCTCCGACCCCGCCATTCCGGTCGAGGAGGTCGCAGGCGTGGTCGGCGATCTGATCACCGAAGGCAAGGTGAAGTACTTCGGCCTGAGCAACGTCGGCCCCCAGTACATCCGACGCGCCCACGCCGTTACCCCGCTCTCGGTGCTCCAGTACGAGTACTCGCTCTTCGAGCGGGAGGTGGAGGAGGAGATCCTTCCCGTCCTGCGGGAGCTCGGCATCGGCTTGGTGCCCTACTCCCCGCTCGGCCGCGGTTTCCTGACCGGGGCGGTCACGCCCGCGAGTGAATACCCCGCGGACGACATGCGCAGGTGGGACGAGCGCTGGCAGGGCGAGAACTACACTTACAACCTCCGCGCCACCGAACAGCTCAAGGAACTCGCCGCGGCCAAGGGCATCACCACTGCCCAACTCGCGCTGGCCTGGCTCCTCGCCCAGGGTCAGGACGTCGTGCCCATCCCCGGCACCCGCAGTGCCAAGCGTCTCGAGGAGAACGCCGGCGCGGACAGCGTCCAGCTCACTGACGCCGACATGGCCCACATCACCGAGATGCTCCCCCACGGCTCGGCGGGCAGCCGATACCCGGCCGCGACACTGTCCAGCTTCACCACCGACTGATCCCGCCGACGCCACAACGCCTCTCCACCGTTTATGTGGTGAGGCGCCGGTGGCAGATGAGAGCGGCGGCTATGCCGACGAAGGCAAGGAAGTGCTCGGGCTTGCGTTCATAGCGGCGGTGTAGGCGACGGCATCCGCCAAGCCAGGAAACCGTACGTTCAACGACCCATCGATGACGGCCGAGCCGCTGCGAGGGCTCGATGCCCTTGCGGGCGATGCGGTGGGGTATGCCGCGGCTGCGGAGCCATCGTCGCAGGTGCTTGTAGTCATAGTCCTTGTCGGCATGCAGTTTCGCCGGGAGTCTGCGCCGAGGTCCGCGGCGGGAGCGAATGGGCGGGATGCCGCGCACAAGCGGTTCCAGGGCCTGGCTGTCGTGCATGTTGGCTCCGGAGATGCCCAGCGACAGCGGCAGTCCGTTCCGGTCGGTGAGCAGGTGAATGTTCGTTCCTGACTTGCCACGATCGGTCGGGTTCGGTCCCGTCAGCATCCCCCTTTTACTGCACGGATGCTGACCGAATCGATCGCGCACCGCGACCAGGCCAGCTCACCCCGAGCACCGAGTTCATCCAGGACCACGCGGTAGGGCCGGGCCCAGACCGGGTCCCGACTCCACTGTGCGAACCTCCTGTACACCGTCTGCCAGGCCGGACCGAACACCGGCGGGAGCTGCCGCCACGTACAGCCGGAGGTCGCGACGAAGATGATCGCGGCCAGTGCCTCGCGGTCACCGGATCGACGCCGACCCCCGCCCTGTGGACGCTTCACCTCGGCGGGCGGCACCACCCGCCGGAACAGAGCCCACAACTCGTCCGGTACCAAACCGCTCAACAGGAATCGTCATGCCCGGTTCAACGCGCGATCGGGCCATAAGAAGCGAGTCAGTCGTCCGTGGGGTGACTGTTTCTGGGATTTGGGTTTTGGGTGGTGGATGTGTGGGGGGTGTGTGGGTGTCGGGTGTCTTGTTAAGAACCGTCTGTTCGGTATATTTTTTGGGGTCCTGGTGGGCGGGCGCTGGAGGGGGTGTTGGTAATGGGGCGTTGTCTGGATGCGGATGTGGTGGTGGTAGGGGGTGGGCCGGTGGGTCTGTTGGTGGCGGCGGAGTTGGGGGAGCGGGGGGTGCGGACGGTGGTGTTGGAGGCGGGGGTGTGTGTGTCGCGGGGGCCGAGGGCGCGGGTGTTGCATGCGCGGGCGGTGCAGGGGCTGGCGAGGCGGGGGTATGTCGGTGAGTTGGGGCGGTGGGTGGATGCGGGTGGGACGGGGGTGGAGGTGGGGTTTCGGTTCGGTGGGGTGGAGGGGTTGTCGATTGTTGCGCCGGTTTCGGAGCCGGGTCCTGTGTTGAGGTGTCCGCAGGCGGAGTTGGAGTGTGTGTTTGAGGGGCGGGCGCGGGGTGTGGGGGTGCGGGTGTTGCGTGGGGTGCGGGTGAGTGGGGTGGTGCAGGACGGGCGTGGGGTGCGGGTGGTGGGGTGGGGGGCTGGGGGGCGGCGGGTTGAGTGTCGGGCTGGGTTTTTGGTGGCGGCGGACGGGGGGCGTGGCACGGTGGGTGGGTTGGTGGGGGTGGTGTCGGAGAGTTTCGGGGCTACGGCGTCCGGGTTGTCGGCGGTGGTGGGGCGGGAGGTGGTGCGGGATCTGCCGGCGGGCTGGCACCGTACGCCGCGTGGGTGGATCGTGGCGCACGAGATTGCGGGGGTGGGTCTGCATGTGAAGACGCTTGACTGTTCGGGCCCGCATCCTGGTCGTCAGGTGCCGCCGTCGGTGGGGGAGTTGCGTGGTGAGGTTGCTCGGATCGCGGGGCGGGAGATCGAGTTGGGGCGGGTGCGGTGGCTCAGTCGGTTCAGTGATTTTTCGCGGCTGGCTTGTTCGTTTCGGTGGGGGAGGGTTTTTCTGGTGGGGGATGCGGCGCACTTGTGTTTCCCGGTGGGTGCGCAGGGGTTGAGTGTGGGGGTGCAGGATGCGTTGAATTTGGGGTGGAAGTTGGCGTTGGCGGTGCGGGGTCGGGCGGGTGTGGGGTTGCTCGACAGTTATGACCTGGAGCGGCGTCCGGCTGCTCGGCGGGTGATTGGCAGTACGCGGGTGCAGCTTGCGTTGATGCGTCCGGGGTGTGGGGCGGAGTCGTTGCGTGCTGTGTTCGCCGGTCTGGTGGCGGCTGATGGGGGGAGTCGTTTTCTCAGTGATCTGGTCAGTGGTCAGGACACGGTTCTTCCGGGGCGTACCCGGCGGCCTTCGGTGTGGGAGGGGAGGTTTTTGCAGAATGTGGGGCTGGGGGTGGGTGGGGGGTGTGTTGATGTGATCGGGTTGCTGCGGCCGGGTAGGCCGTTGCTGCTGTTGCTGGGTGCGGGGGGCGGCCGGTATGCGCGGGGGGCGCGTGGGTGGGCGGATGTGGTGAGGGTGGTTCGGGCGGGGCCGGTTGCGGAGGTTGGGTGTGAGGCTCTGCTGGTGCGGCCGGACGGTTATATTGCCTGGGCTGCCGCTCCGGGTGGGGACTGTCTTGAGGATGCGTTGGCGCTGTATTTCGGCGGGCGGCTGCGGGGTCCGGGGTCTGGAGGGCGGGTGCGGCTGCGGTGACCGGGGGGCGGGTGTGGTGGCCGGGGTTTGGTGGGGGGTTGGTGGGGTGGGGTGGGGGGGGTGTTTATCTGACGGCGGTTGCCGGCTGGGGCTGGAGTTGGTGCCGGATTTCCTCGTGGACGGTTTCGCCGCGTGATTCGGTCAGGTCCAGGGAGGCGAGTACGGATGGCACGGCGATGCTGGGGAGGAGGTGGCGCAGCAGTGCGGAGGTCTGGAAGCGCAGGTTCTGGTAGTCGGTGGTGGTCTGGGACATGGACTGGACGCCCGCGAATGTGCTGACCATGATGTCGGCGGTGACGGATGGTATGACGTGGGGCAGTAGTTCGCCCTGGGCTTGTGCTTGTTCCAGCAGTTGCCGGCATACGGTGCTCCAGCGCAGGAAGGGGCCGCTGCGGTCGAGGCCTTCGGCGTGCTGGTCCATGGTCAGCCGCACGCCTGCCCGTACCATCGGGTCGGACTGCAGGCGGTAGGCGTGCAGCAGGACGACGTCGGCGAGTTCCTGGACCTTGCAGGCGCGGTCGGGGATGACGAACCGCTGGTCCTGTTCGTGCAGGACGCCCTGGGCGAGCTGTTCCTTCGATTCGAAGTGGAAGTACAGCGCTCCCTTGGTCACGCCTGCGGTGCTGAGGATTTCGGCGATGGTGGCGGCCTGGTAGCCGCGTTCCTCGAAGATCTTTGCCGCTGCTTCGAGGATGTTCCTTCGTGTGCGGATGGCACGGTCTTGTTTCACCACGTGGGGTCCTCCCTTTTCCTGGCGTTGGTTTCGGCGGGCGGAGGCCCGGCCGACCCCACAAAAAAACCGCATAGTTTGTATCTTACATCCGGTGCCGGGCGCGGTCTCAGGACGCGGGTTCGGGCGGCGTGTGGGCCTGGTGCGGCGGAGGGAGGACATCGGTGATTCTCGTGACAGGCGCCACCGGGACCGTCGGGGGGGAGGTCCTGCGCCGGCTGCCCGCGCATCTCGCGGTGCGTGTCATGGCCAGGGACCCCTCGCGGGTGGCGCGTCCGGGTTGCCGGGCCGAGGTGGTGGCCGGTGACTATGGCGATCCGTGCTCGCTGGGGCGCGCTGTCGAGGGGGTGGGCCGCGCGCTGGTCCTCACCAGCCGTGTCGGCGGTGACGACGACGCGCGCTTCGTGGATGCCGCGCGTGCGGCGGGGGTGCGGCATCTGGTCAAGGTGTCCGCGGCGGCCGTCGCGGACAGCGGGGCGGACGATGTCCTCACCCGCTGGCAGCGCAGGAACGAGGACCTGTTGCTGGGTTCCGGTCTGCGGTGGACCGTGCTGCGCCCGCGGTCCTTCATGTCCAACACGCTGTCCTGGGCGGTGTCCATCGCCGGTGAGCAGGTGGTGCGGGGTCTGTACGGCACCTCGCTCAACGCGTGCGTCGACCCGCGCGACGTCGCCGCCGCAGCCGTGTGCGCGCTGACCGAGGACGGGCACGAGGGGCGGATCCATACGCTGACCGGACCGGAGCCGATCAGCGCGGTCGAGCAGACGGCGCAGCTCGGCCGGCTGCTGGGCCGCCCGCTGCGCTTCGAGGAGTTGTCCCCCCGCCGGGCGCGTGTCCTGCTGCGCGAGCGGTATCCCGAGCCGGTCGTCGAGGCGTTGCTGGCCGGTGCGGAACGCCAGCGGGCCGGAGCCAAGGCGGGAGTCGAGGACACGGTCGGGCGGCTGACCGGGCGCGCGGCCCGGTCCTTTCGCACGTGGGCCGGGGATCACCTCGGGGCGTTCGGTGCCGTGCCGGGTGCGGCGGGGGCGGGGCGGTGAGGGCTTGCCCGGAGCCTTCACGGGGTGTGAGGGCTCAGGGGGCGTAGGGGTGGTACGGCGGCCGTCAGGTCCGGTCGCCGCGGTCCCCGCCGCCCTTCCCCGGGCGGCGGCGCACCGCGCCGGACGGTGCGCCGCCGCCGGACGGGGCGCCGTCGGGGACCGGGGCCGCCCCGTCCCGCGGGCGTGCCGGTGCCGTGCCGGGTGTGGCGGGGGCGGGGCGGCGGGGGGCTTGCCCGGAGCCTTCACGGGGTGTGGCGGGCCGGGCAAGGGGGTGCGGGTGCGTGGCCGTCAGGTGCGGTCGCCGCGCGGCCCTGCCGCCCCGGGCAGCGGCACGCCGCCGGACGGCACGCCGCGCCGGACGGTGCGCCGCGTCGGACGGTGCGCCGCGTCGGACGGTACGCCGCGTCGGACGGTGCGCCGCCGCCGGACGGTGCGCCGCCGCCGGACGGTGCGCCGCCGCCGGACGGCATGCCGCGCCGGACGGTGCGCCGTTGTGGCTCGGGGCCGTCCCGTTTCATGGGCTGGCCCGTCCCGCGGGCCGCGGCGGGGGCTGCTCCCCGGGTGCGTGTGGTGTGTCCTGCGGTGTGGCGGTGTGTTGTGGGGTGTGCGGTCAGTCCTGTGGGGCGGCGGTCACGGTCGCGCTGAACACGGGGTGGCCGTCCTGGTGGCCGGTGACCAGGACTGTGTCCGGGTCGCCGGGGGCGGTGCGGGGCAGGTGCAGGGCGTCGATCAGACAGGGCAGGTCCAGCTCCGCGTATTTCGTGAACGCGCATGTGAGGCCGGCCGGCAGGAGGGAGGGTCTGTGCAGGACCGCGGTCGCTGCCTGGCGGGCGGCCTCGAGCAGCACCATGCCCGGAACGTGGTCGACCTGGTGGTCGAAGAGGACCGGGTGCCGGGTGTCCACTCGCAGTTGCCAGCGGTCCGGGTCGCCGGTGGGGGAGAGCACCACGTCGGCGGGTGAGAGGCGTCCCACGCTCTGCGGCGCCACCGGAGCCGTCAGGGGGATCGGACGGTGTCCGGCGCTGAAGACGTGCTCTGGACGCAGCCGGCGGTAGACGGCGGGAGCGAGGGCGGTGAAGGAGATCTGTCCCGTCGCGGCGGGCCGTCCCTCGCGCAGGATCGTCGTCTCGTACCGCAGGCCGGACAGCCGGCGGCCGCGTGTCCTGACCTCCGTGCAGGTGACGTCGAGGTCCAGCGCGGCGGGTGCCCGGCCGGTCCGCACCTGCTCGGGACGGACCGTGAGGGTGAGTTCCTCCATCAGGAACTGGTGGCCGAAGGGGACGCCGAACTCGGCGTGGGCGAGCAGGGCACCGATCTGACGGATCGTTTCAGCGGCGATCAGCGGGTCGTGGTGGACTCCCACGGGGGTGAAGAAGCTGTGGCTGCGCGGCCACTGCGCGGCCATCGCGAAGTGGGTGTCGTCCAGGCGCTTCCAGTCGGTGAGCATGACCTCGGCGACGGCTGCGCGGTGCACCAGTTCCCTGGGGACCGTCGTGGTCAAAGGCCCGTGACGCAGCGCTGCCCGGGAGGCCGGCAGGGCGGTTCCCGCCGGCGCCTGCTCGATCGACGGACCTTCGAACCGGAACGTGCTCGCGGTCATCGCTCCCCCTGAGTGGGATCGGAGATGTGCTGCAGAGGGCATAAAAGTAGAGACCACCCGGTTTGATTTCCAGAGGAACCGCAGCTTCCGCGCAGGTTCGTCCCGGGGCGTCCTGGGGGCGGGACGGGAGAGTTCTGCCGGGCCGGTCCCTTCTCCGGTGTTTGTCCAGCTCATGGCTGACGGGGCCGCCGCAGGGCCGCTGTGCCGCCTCCGGCCGACCGCCCGAGCGTTTCTCGAGCGGTGCTGAGGCGCCTTTGTAGTGCGGTGCCGCACGGTGGCCGGGGTGGAGAGGAGCCGACATGGGTGAACCCGGCGTCATGGGGCCCGCGTTGCGCATAGAACGCGGCCGGGCCGACGCGGACGAACTGGCCGCGCTGACCGTCGTGCTGTGCTCGGTTGTGGCCGGGCGGGCGGCGGACGGCGCACCGGAGCCCCCCGCCCCCGCCCCTGCGCCTGCGCCGTGGCGGCGGGCGGACCGGACCGGCTCGGCCTACCGCTCGCCGTACTGCTGGCGGTAACGCCCCACCGCCCAACCGGCCACCGCCCAACGGTCGGCCGGCCACCGGCCACCGGGCCACCGGCAACCGCCCAACTGGCTACCGGCTACCGGGCCACCGCCCAACGGTCGGCCGGCCACCGGCTACCGGGCCACCGGCCAACCGGCCACCGCCCAACGGTCGGCCGGCCACCGGCCAACCGGCCACCGCCCAACGGCCGGCCGGCTACCGGCCACCGGCTACCGGCTACCGGCTACCGGGTCACCGGCTACCGGGCCGCCGGCCGCCCGGGCGGTGGCCGGGCGGGCGGCACTTACCAGGGCTTTTTCATGCGTGGGCCACACAACCCCCTTATAAACCGCATAGACGGTTTGTTAGCCTGGGGTTCCGTGCCGGCCGCGTTCAGGAGGGAGGAGGCAGCGTGACAGTCCTCAATGACGTCGCTCAGGTGTCCGCGCGTCTGTCGGGCGGCCGCGGGTGCGTGGCCGAACTGCGCGGGATCCGGGCGCGGGCGCTGGCCGGGCCGGGTGGGGAGGCGACGGCGGCGCAGCATGCCAGGGGCAAGCTGACGGCGCGGGAGCGTATCGGGCTGCTGTTGGACCCGGAGTCCTTTTGTGAGGTCGGGCAGCTGCGCCGGCACCGGGCCACCGGGTTCGGCCTGGAGGCCAAAAGGCCGTACACCGACGGTGTCGTCACCGGCTGGGGCACGGTGGAGGGCCGTACGGTCTTCGTCTACGCGCACGACTTCCGGATCTTCGGCGGGGCGCTGGGCGAGGCCCACGCCGCGAAGATCCACAAGATCATGGATATGGCCATCGCGGCGGGTGCGCCGCTGGTCTCCCTCAACGACGGTGCCGGCGCGCGGATCCAGGAGGGTGTCTGCGCGCTGGCCGGGTACGGCGGCATCTTCCAGCGCAACACCCGGGCGTCCGGGGTCATCCCGCAGATCAGCGTGATGCTCGGCCCGTGCGCGGGCGGCGCCGCCTACAGTCCCGCCCTCACGGACTTCGTGTTCATGGTCCGCGACACCTCGCAGATGTTCATCACCGGCCCGGACGTGGTCAGGGCCGTCACCGGCGAGGAGGTCACCCACAACGGCCTCGGCGGCGCCGGCGTGCACGCCGAGACGTCCGGCGTCTGCCACTTCGCCTACGACGACGAGGAGACCTGCCTCGCCGAGGTCCGCTACCTCCTGTCCCTCCTCCCGCCGAACAACCGGCAGTTCCCGCCGCGCGTGCGGTGTGCCGATCCGCACACCCGCCGTTCGAAGGTGCTGGCGGACCTGGTGCCGGCGGACGGCAGCCGCCCCTACGACATGGCCAGGGTCGTCGAGGAACTCGTCGACGACGGCGAGTACCTGGAGGTCCACGAGCGCTGGGCGCGCAACATCATCTGCGCCCTGGCCCGGCTGGACGGCCAGGTCGTCGGCATCGTCGCCAACCAGCCGCAGGTCCTGGCCGGTGTCCTGGACATCGGGGCCAGCGAGAAGGCCGCACGGTTCGTCCAGATGTGCGACGCCTTCAACATCGCGCTCATCACCCTCCTGGACGTACCCGGGTTCCTGCCGGGTGTGGACCAGGAGCACGGCGGGATCATCCGCCACGGCGCCAAGCTGCTCTACGCCTACTGCAACGCGAGCGTGCCCCGGATCTCGCTCGTCCTGCGCAAGGCGTACGGGGGCGCCTACATCGTCATGGACAGCCAGTCCATCGGCGCCGACCTCACCTACGCCTGGCCCGCCAACGAGATCGCCGTGATGGGCGCCGAGGGCGCGGCCGACGTCGTCTTCCGCCGTCAGATCGCCGACGCCGAGGACCCCGAAGCCATGCGGGCGCGCATGGTCAAGGAGTACAGGGCCGAGCTGATGCACCCCTACTACGCGGCCGAGCGCGGTCTGGTCGACGACGTCATCGACCCCGCCGAGACCCGCGAGGTGCTCGTCAGATCCCTGGCGATGCTCCAGGCCAAGAACGCCGACCTGCCCTCCCGCAAGCACGGCAACCCGCCGCAGTAACGGAGCATTCCCCATGGTCAAACAGGAGCGAGCGCGGCGTACCCGCGAGGCGCTGATCAAGTCGGCCGCCACGGTCTTCGACCGCGACGGCTTCAGCGTGGCCTCTCTCACGGCGATCAGCTCGCTGGCCGGAGTGAGCAACGGCGCGCTCCACTTCCACTTCGCGAGCAAGGCGGCTCTGGCCGACTCGGTGGAAGAGGCCGCGGCGCAGCGGCTGGAGCGCATCGTCACGGCCCCGGAGGGCGCGGCCGGCAACGCCCTGCAGATGCTGGTGGACACCTCGCACGAGCTGGCCCGCCGGCTCACCGAGGACGTGGTGCTGCGCGCCGGGTTCGAGCTGAGCCGGGACCAGGTCCGCCGAAGGGGGCCCGGCCTGTACCGCCAGTGGCACCGGTGGGTCGAGGGGGCGCTGAAGCGCGCCGCCGGCGAGGGCGTGCTCAACCAGGTCACGCCCGAGGACGCGGCGGCCTCCGTGGTGGCGGCGACCACCGGCTTCGAGGTGCTGGGCCCGCAGGACCCGCAATGGCTCTCGCACCAGACGGTCACCAGGTTCTGGCAACTGCTGCTGCCGCGGCTGGCCGAGGCCTCCGCCCTCGGCGGTCTCGTGGCGGCCGGCAGCCGCCCCCGGTGAGGACGACAGGCCACACCGGCACCCGCAGAGGGGAGACGGCCCGAAGGGAGAGCATAACAGACCACGCGGTCTGATAAGCGGGTTGATTATCCTTTTTGTCTCCACCTACTTGAGCGTGCGGGCACCACGGCGGCGCCCGGCCGCACGGCTCCCCGCACGCCGCCCCGCTCCGTGCGCCGGCCCGCCGCCGCACCCGCACCCCGGCCGCCCGGGGGTCAACGGCGCCCATCCGCCGGGGTTCCGGGCCTCCCGCCGCCCTCGTCCGGACGAGGCCGCCACCAGCGGCGGGGCAACGCGTGCGAGTCTGCACATCTCCTCCCCATTGACAAACCGACTGTGCTGTTTTTTTAATCGTGTTCTAGCCGGAGTCGTCGAGCGCCGTCCAGGCGCACCAGCGACGGCCCTCGCGGTAGGGATCCGTATGCAACCCGGCATGGAACAAAAAGGGGGAAAAGACAGTGGACATCGAAGTTCTGGGCGCCCTGTCAGTACGCGAGCACGGCACCTCGATCACACCGACGGCCCCGAAGCCGCGGCAGGTGCTGGCACTGCTCGCGCTGCAGGCCGACCGCGTGGTCCAGGTCTCTTCCCTGATCGAGGAGTTGTGGGACGACGAGCCGCCGCGCAGTGCACGCACCACCCTGCAGACCTACGTGCTCCAGTTGCGGGAGCTCATCGGCGAGGCGCTGGCCAAGTCCGGCGAGGAAGACGTCACCGCCAAGGACATCCTGGTCACCCTCCCCGGCGGCTACCGCCTGGACACCCGGGGCGGCCGGGTCGATTTCCGTGAGTTCGAGCAGCAGGCCGGAGCGGGCTACCGGGCCATGGACGCCGAGGACTTCACCAGCGCCGCACGGCGGCTGCGGGAGGCGCTGTCGCTGTGGACCGGCTCCGCGCTCGCCGACGTGACCGCCGGCAGCCGCATCGGCCTCGAGGTCAAGCGCCTGGAGGAGACCCGGCTGTGCGCGCTGGACCAGCGCATCGAGGCCGATCTGCGGCTCGGCCGCCACCGCGAGCTGCTGTCCGAACTGACCGTCCTCGTCAACCGGCACCAGATGCACGAGAGCCTGCACGGCCAGTTCATGGTGGCCCTGCACCGCTCCGGCCGGCGCGGCGAGGCGCTCAGCGTCTACCAGCGGCTGCGCACCACCCTCGTACGCGAGCTGGGCCTGGAGCCGTCGGCGATGATGAGCCGGCTGCAGCGCTCCATCCTGACGGCCGCCCCGGAGACCGCCGGGACCCGCAGCCCGGAGGCCACCGGCCGGACCGTGGCCCGGGTGGGCTGACCCCGCCCCCGCGCCCGGCCGCCGCGTCCGCGCCCGGCCGCCGCGCCCGCGTCCGCGCCCGGCTGCCGGGACCGCGCCCGGCCCCGCGTCCGCGGCCGGCCCCGCGCCCGCGGCCGGCCGCCGGGCCGTGCCGGCCGTGCCCCCGGCCCGGGGGCGGGCGGGCTCGTGTACCCGGGATGCCCGCGCAGGTGCCAAGCGGCCGTGAGGCCCTCTGCGCAGCTCGCCGCCGGCGGCCTGCCCGCCCGGCTGCCCCCGTTCCGGTACCACCGCATCGGCTTTCCCGGCCGCTACGCCTTCACCCGGCCGGCCGGCCGTGCCGGGGCGGCGGCAGCCGCGCGACCCGCACCGCGCGCGTCCCGGTGCGGCAGGCGGCCGCAGGCCTGGCCGGCCTCGACCGGGACGGTGCCGGCCTCGCGGTCCGGGGCGACGGACTTCGCCACCGGTGACCGGGACGAGCACGGCGGGCAGGACGGGCCCCGCCCGGCCGGCGGACCCCGGGCAGCAGGCGCGCCACCGCTCGCGTCGGCCGCTGCGCGGCGGCCCCGCCGGTATGCGGCAGGTGTGGTCGCGCACGATCACGCCCCTCACCCGGCCTCGGGCGCGCCGCGGGAGAACCGGTACCCGGCGAAGCCGGCGACACGGACGTATCCCAGGCGCTGGTAGAGGGCGTTGCTGGTGG
This sequence comes from Streptomyces pactum, assembly GCF_002005225.1. Classification (NCBI taxonomy): domain Bacteria; kingdom Bacillati; phylum Actinomycetota; class Actinomycetes; order Kitasatosporales; family Streptomycetaceae; genus Streptomyces; species Streptomyces pactum. The sequence goes on along the minus strand of NZ_CP019724.1, from coordinate 231,128 downwards.
GGTTGTCCGGGTCCGTGAACAGGACGACGCCCGTCGCCCCCGCGGCCAGCGCGGCCCTGCTCGCCTCGGCCGTCACGGCTCCCGCGTAGCCGCGGCCGCGGAGGCGGGCGGGAGTGTAGACGGGGTCCACCCGGACCATGCCGCCGACGACCGGCGTCGAGGCCGCCATCGAGACAGGGGTGCCCTCCGGCGTCCGCCAGAACGTGAAGTGCCGGTCGCCGAAACGCGATTCCTCCCAGGAGCCGGCATCGATCACGTCGATGGAGGACTGCTCCCCGACGTCGGCGCAGAACTCACGGCACCAGCGCACCACGTGCGCACGGTCCTCACCGCCCGCGGGGCGCCCCTGGCCCGGCGGGCGCGGCTGCGGCGGGGTGAGCGTGCCGAGACGGTACAGATGCGTCCGCCAGAAGAGTGCCGGCGCCGCGCCCGTGGCCCGCTGCCAGGACCGGGCGAAGGCACCGGCGGTGTCGTGGTCCGCGATGACGGTGGCGGGAAAGTGGCCGAGGCCGGCCAGGTGAGCGGCGAGGGTATCGCTCTGCTCGGCACTCAGGGGCGTGAGGCCCAGGCGTCCGCGGGAAGTGAGACAGAAGATCGCGCGGACCTCGCCCCGTGACTGCAGTCGGCCGAAAACGGCGGCGGCTTCGGCGCCGGGATCGGCCGCCTTGCGTCGGCGCAGCTTCTCGATGTCTGTCAGCGGCGTGTTGTGCAGCGCGGCGCGCGAGCACAGGAAGTCCCCGGCCCGGGCCAGGAAGTCGTCGACGTCTTGGGTGAGGTGCCAGTCATCCGGGAGCATGCTTCATGATCCCGGATGGCCCGGGCCCGGGGATTTTACCCAACGACTGTCAGCCACCCGACCGACTGCCCCCGTTCAGCCGCCGGCCCGTGAGCGAGGCGGGGAAACACCGCCTTCCGGGGGCGCGGCGTACCTGGCCGCCTCCGCAGTGGCGTCCTGGACGTCAGCCGGGGCGGGCCGGCCCGGGACCGGACGCCGGTGCGGCGCGCCTGCGACACGCACCTCGCCTCTCGCGGTCGAGCACCCCGGGAAAAAGAGCCCGCCGGCGCGCAAGGACGGCGGCACGCTCGTCACGCAGGCCGTGCTGTGCGCCGTACCCGGGCACGTTCTTGACGCTGCGCGACCAGCACATCCGGATGCCGGCTGTCCGCGTCGGGCCACCGCGGACACGCATACGGCTCATCGCCGCCCGCCCCGCCGGCCGCACTATGATGCGGCCCCGGGCCTGCAGAATCCTTGGAGAAGACGCATGAGCGATGTGGGCATCGGCACCGGCAATGTGGTCGTGAACAGGGCGATGTCGCTGGACGGGTTCATCGCCGGTCCCGGCCACGCGATGGACTGGATCGCCGAGTACCTGACCGCGGATACGTTCCCGGAGGTTATGGCGGCCACGGGCGCCATGCTCGTCGGCCGGGGCACGTACGAGGTCGCCAAGCGGATGGCCGACCAGGACACCGCCTACGACGGGGGAGCACAGTTCGTCCTCACCCACGAGCCTCCCGACGAGCCGGACCCCGCCGTCACGTTCCTCACCTGCGACATCGAGGAAGCCGTTGCCACAGCACGCAGCGCCGCGGGCGGCAGGAACCTGGAGATCCTCGGTGCTGACACGGCCGCCCAGTGCCTGCGGCGCGGGCTCGTCGACGAGATCCTGGTGTATGTACTGCCGGTACTGCTCGGCGACGGTGTCCGCTTCTCGCCCCCGAGCCTCGGCAGGATCGACCTGGAACCGTTCAGCACCACCCAGTCGGGCGCCGTCACGATGCTCCGCTTCCGCGTGCGTAAGTAGGCGCAGCCCTCCAGGAGCCGACACCGCCGGCACCGGAACGCGCCGACACCGCCCGGGGCGACGGCGGCTGCGCCAGCGTCAGCAGGCGTGCAGGTCACGGGCGAGGGCGGGGTGGTCGGGCGGGTCGCTGTCGCCCAGGACGAAGCCGCGCAGCGGCCCGAAGCGGCGGTTCGACGGAGTCGGCCCAGGACGCGTGGGCCGGGGTGAAGCACGGCTCGGTCTGGTGCCGGGCGGACCAGGTGCGGATCGTCGCGGTTTGTTGCCGGACCAGTTGTCGGGGATGACGCAGAGGGGGGCGCCATCGGGCCGGGCGGCGCGGATGCTCTGCACCCGGTGGAGGGCTGAGGCAGTCGGCGAGCTTGCGCAGACTCCAGTGGGTCAACGGCATTGCGCATCACCGGAAACCGAGATCACCACACCCCCACCCGGCCGACGTCCGCGGTCAACGCACCAGCCGCTCCGGCCCCCGTGACCCGGACCGGCGACCGAGGACCGGGGAGCAGGGACCGGGGACCTGGGGCCTGGGACCGGAAAAGCGTGCGAGACGATTTCCATGAACGGCTCCATCGGTGATCCGAACCCGGCCGCCCGGAAATGGAAGGCTCAATTCCCGGCTATCGCACCCATCGCGGTGCGCGTGAATGACGGGATCGGCTCGAGTGCGGCTCCAGCGTTTTTCCGGAACCCTGGAGCTTATACCGCGCGGCGTTCGCGATGGCAGGAGCACGGCGGCCTCTGGCGGCCAGGAACGGGGGCGCCATCAGTTCCGGGAAACCGGTCTCGATACCGCGCCGGTGCCAGGCGGAGACGAGTTCCATGGCCGTGATCGAATCCAGGACGTGACCCGCCCCCTCGTCGCGGCCCGCCAGGGGCACGGGCCCGTCCTGCTCGGCGCAGCGGGCGGCCATGAGCCGCAGCAACTGCCGCAGCAGCGGGTCCGCGCCCGGCGGCGGCACCTGCCCGTCACCCCGCCCGGTACTTTCGGTGCCCCCCACGGCACGGAAATCCACAGGGTGGAGCGAGCCGCAAAAGACGATCGACGGCATTCATTTCGCAACGGCCGGCCGCACGTCACAGACCTGTCAGGAACAACGGGACGCGACGGCGCAACAAAACGGCTCAAAGATTCCTCGACCACTTCCGAGAGCGGGGTCGTGGCGGGATACGGCACGCCTCGTGCATACGTCGCGGGGTAAGGACACCGGGCCCCCGCCTGGCGCAATATCGACGAGCCTCGGGCGCCGATTCGCACACCGGCTCGGAAGACGAGTCCAGCCGTCGAGGTACAGGGAGGGAAACCATGAAGATTCGTGTTCTGGGTCCACTGAGTGCCGACGTCAACGGGATGTCGATCGTTCCGACGGCCGGGAAACCGCGCCAGATCCTGGCCCTGCTCGCCCTCTACCCGGGCAGAGTCATGCCCGTGCCCACGCTGATGGAGGAGATCTGGGGCACCGAACTGCCCCAGAGCGCCCTCACCACGCTGCAGACCTACATACTCCAGCTGCGGCGCCGGCTCGGTACCGCCATGGGGCCCGGCGCCCCCGGCACCGCCAAGGACGTGCTCGCCACCCGGCACGGCGGCTACCTGCTGCAGATACCGGCCGACGCGGTCGACGTCCACGAGTACGAGCGCCTCGTCCTCGAGGGCCAGCAGGCCTTCGAGGACGGCGACGACCAGCGGTCCGCCCACGCCTACCGCAAGGCGCTGAGCCTGTGGCAGGGGCCCGCCCTGGTCGACGTACCCGTCGGCCCGGTCCTGGAGATAGAGGCGATGCGGCTGGAGGAGAGCCGGCTTGTCACGCGGGAGCGCCGCATCGACGCCGACCTCAGGATCGGCCGGCACGCCGAGGTCACCGCCGAACTGATGGACCTGACCGCCCGGCACCCCGAGCACGAGGGACTGCACTCGCAGGCCATGGTGGCGCTGTACCGCTCCGGTCGGCAGGCCGGAGCGCTTGACGTCTACCACCGGCTGCGCCGCCGCCTGGTCGACGAGCTGGGTGTGGAGCCCTCACCGCAGTTGCAGCGACTGCACCAGGCGATCCTCGCCGTCGACCCTCAGTTGGACCTGGCGTCCGGGCCCCGGCGCAGCTCCACCTTCGACCTGTACGCGGCCTGACACCGCGGCCTGGCACGCGGCCTGGCACCGCGGCCTGGCACCGCGGCCTGGCACCGCGGGCTGGCACCGCGGCCCGGCCCGCCGGCCGTCAGCCCGCCGGGCCGATGTCCTTCAGCAGGGCGCGCTCCAGCGCGGTCAGGGGCAGGTCGGGGCGCAGGCGTTCGGGATGGCCCGGCGCAGGCGCGTCCACCAGGCGGGTGTCGGCCCGGGCCGTCTCGCCCGCGAGCTGGACGGCGCCGACAGCGACCAGGCACTGCCAGACGTCGGCCACCAGGGCACGGGTGAACCGCCGCACGCGCCGGGCGAACGTCATCAGGCCTCCTTCGGACCGCGGATCGGCATCCCGTCCCGGCCAGGCTGGGCGGGCTCGCTCGAGAACCGCCCGACGTCCCCTCGAGCCCGGGTCGAGCGGACTGACGGCCGACCCCCGGGGCGCGCGGGGGCCCGGGGGCCTGAGCCGAGCGGACCGGGCGAGCCGGCGGCCGACGCCAGGCGGCCCGCGGCGAGGCACTGGCGGCGACGCCCGGGGCCCAATACCCACCCGGGGGCTTGAGGGCTTGAGGGCTTGAGGGTTTGGGGGCTCGGGGGCTCGGGGGCTCGGGTCGAGCGGGCCGACGCCGGGACGCGGGCCGGGCGGGCGGATCCGGCCGCGCCCCGAGTCGGCACACCGCGCCCCGGACGGGCCAGGACGGGCTGGACCGCGCCTGGACGGACATGGACGGACCTGGACGGGTCGCTGTCCCGGACCACTGGCGCGGTTCCTCGGCCGCGTCACCGGCCCGGATGGGGCCCGGCGTCCCACGCGTACCTGCGACCACGGGCTGCCGACCCCTTTGAAAGCAGCGGGTCCCTGACGAAGCTGCCCGGCCGGCCTGTGGCGCGGGCGCGCCGGGCCGAGCACGGCTCCGGCGCGCCGCACCTCCCGCACCGGTTTCGACAACAGTGTCCGCCCACCGGGCTGTTCGTCCGTCGTGGTGTCCGCCCACCGGGCTGTTCGTCCGTCGTGGTGTCCGCCCACCGGGCTGTTCGTCCGTCGTGGTGTCCGGCGCCGGGCTGTTCGTCCGTCGTGGTGTCCGGCGCCGGGCTGTTCGTCCGTCGTGGTGTCCGGCGCCGGGCTGTTCGTCCGACGTGGTGTCCGGCACTGGGCCGTCCGAGCGCCGGAGTCGCGCGCAGTGGTCGTGCGACCGGGCGGCACCCGGGTTCCGCTCCCGCCCGGCCCCTTCCGGACAGCCGGCCGGGCCCGGGGCGCGCACCCGGGTGAGGGCCTCGCGCCGCCCCCTGGGTCCCGGTGCCGATGCGCGGGCCCGTGCCGGGCGGTCCGGGCCCGGGCGCGCACGCACGGGTGCGGTGGCGCGTACGCCCGGATCCGCCCCCCGGGTGTCCGGCGCGGCGGCCCGCAGGGTCGGGCAGGGCGGTCGGGCCCGGGTCGAGCCGGCGTCGAGTGCGCTCGCCCTCCGCGCGGGCGCGCCGCACTCCGCTGCGGATTCGAGCGGCGTTCGAGGAACGGGCGAGCCGTTCTCCACCGGATCAGGACACCGTCCGTGGTGAGCCTGTACGGGCCGGCGGGCCGCGGCCTCCCATGGCCTGCCGCCCGCCTTCCGGACGACGTCTGAGACGAGAGGGGTGTGCTGGATGTATCTCGCGCCCGTGCACCGTATGGCCCAGCACACGGAGGTGGACGCACCGGCCGGGGTGCTCTACGGCCTGATCGCCGACGCGTTGCGCTGGCCCGTCTTCCTGCCGCCCACCGTCCACGTCGAACAGCTCGAGTTCGACGGCGAGTCGGAACGGCTGCGGATGTGGGTCACCGCCAACGGCGAGATCAAGTCCTGGACGACACGGCGCGTCCTCGACCCCGTGGCACACCGCGTCGACTTCCGCCAGGAGGTCCTGCCCCGGCCCGTGACCTCCATGGGCGGCAGTTGGACCGTCGAGCCGCGGGGCCCCGAGCGCTCCCTGGTCACCCTCCGCAACGACTTCTCCGTCGACGGCAACGCGCGCACCGACGTCGACTGGGTGAAGCGGGCCACCACCGCCAACAGCCACGCCGCCCTCACCAACCTCCGTCGGCTCGCCGAGCGCTGGCGCCGCCTCGACGACCTCGTCCTGTCCTTCGAGGACACGGCTCTCCTCGACGCGCCCGTCGAGCCGGTCTACGACTTCCTGCACCGGTTCGGCGACCGCCCCGACGCGGTGCCCGGCGCCACCGGGATCGACATCACCGAGCGCGGGCCCGGGGTGCAGCTCATGACCGTGGAGCTGGCCGGCCCCGACGGCACGGCGCGGACGACCGAATCGGTCAGGATCGGCTTCCCGCACGCCGGACGCATCGTCTACAAGGACATCCGGGACACCGAACAGCCCGCACTGCTGGCGGCGCACACGGGGGAGTGGTCGGTCGACCCCAACGCCTGGGGCACGGGCGTCACCGTCACCGCGCGACACCACGCGGTGCTCGACGAGGACGGCGTACGCGAGCGGTACGGCGACGGCGCGGACGCGGTGCGGCTCGCGCGGCAGGCGCTGCGCTCGCGGCTCGTGCGGGAGAGCGGCCTCGCGCTGCGGCTGGCCGGGGAGCACGTCGCCGGCGCACCGGCCCGCGGAGCCTGAGCCGCGCCGCCGCCCGGCCGCCGAAACCCCGTGCCCATGTGCCGAACGCGCCCGTCCGCGCCCGCCGGACGGGCTGAAGCCGGAGGTCCCACGTGAACCACAGCCTGACCGCGGGTGCCGGCACGTCCGGGGCCGCAAAAACGCCCGCCGCCCCCCGCGCCCTCCAGGTGTCCGGTGACGGGTCCGCACGCGCCCAGTACGTCGAGGACCTGCTCGGTGACCCCTTCGCCGCCGGCAACCCGCACGGCCAGCAGGCGCTGCTCGCCGCCGACGAACGGCGCGAGGCCCCCGCGGCCACCGAGGAACTGCTCCATCGCTTCGGCCTCGCCGCCGAGTTCGTGCCGAAGGCCCTGGGCGGCCGCCTCACCGGCGTCGAAGGGCTCGCCCAGGTGCTGCGGCCGGTCTTCCGGCGGGACGTGGCGCTCGGCTTCGGCGCCGGGATGACCGCCCTGTTCGCCGCGTCCGCGGTGTGGACCGCCGGCGACGAACGGCAGCGCCAGGACACCGCGCGGCGGCTGCTCGGCGGCGGCCGCCTCACCATCCTGCACCGCGAGTTCGCGCACGCCAACGCGATCCTGCGCGGCGAGTACACCGCGCGCCCCGCACCCGGCGGCGGCTATGTGGTGGACGGCCGCAAGGAAGTCGTCATCAACGCCGACCGCGCCGACACCTTCGTCTCCTACGTCCGCACCGCGCCCGGCGACGGCCCGGACAGCCACTCCGTGTTCCTGCTCGAGACCGGCCGGCTCCCCGCGCACGCCGTGCACCGGCTGCCCCGCGCCCGCACCCACGGCATGCGCGGCGCCCACTACGCCGGACTCGAACTCGCGCACTGCCCCGTGCCCGCCGACGCCCTCGTCGGACAGGTGGGCCAGGGCGTCTCCCTGGCCCTGCGCACCTTCCAGGTCAGCCGGGCGCTGGTGTCCGGCGGCGCCCTGGTCGGCGGGATGGACAGCGCACTGCGCTACGCCGTCCGGGCCGTCGGCGAGTCCCGCCGCGGCCTGGAACCGCACGGCCGCCGCGGCCGGGTGCTCGCCGGGGTCTTCGCCGACCTGCTCGCCTGCGACAGCCTGGCCGTCGCCGGGCTGCGGCTGCTCGACCTGGCGCCCGAGCACGCCCTGGTCCCCTCCGCGGCCGTCAAGTACGCCGTGTCCGCGCTGCTCCACGAGGACCTCGACGAACTCGCCGCGGTGCTCGGCGCCCGCGGCTACGACCGCGGCCCCACCTACGGCGGCTTCCAGAAGCTGGTGCGCGACCTGCCGGTGGCCGGGCTCGGACACGCCGGCACCGCCGACACCCAGGCCGTCCTCGTCCCCCACCTGCGCACCCTCGCCCACGCCACCTGGCGCGGCGAGGCCGGACACGAAGCGCCCGCCGCGCTCTTCACCCCCGGCGCCGGGGACACCGCCCTCGACTTCCGGCGGCTGGACGCCGAGCCCCGCGACCCGCACCACGGCTGCGACGGACTGCTCGCCGCGCTGCTCGGCGCCGCCGCCCGGCTCGACGGCAAGCGCGAACGCGGCCCCAGGTGGGCGGCGCTCGCCGACCTCGCCCGTGCCTTCGCCGCCGAGGTGCGCCGGCTCGCCGAGCGGTGCGCCACGCTCCTGGGGCGCCCGGCCGCCGGGGCGCTCGCCCCGGCCGCCTACGTCCTCGTCGACCGCTACTGCCTGCTGATCGCCGCCGCCTCCTGCCTCGCCGTCTGCGAGAACGCCGATCCCGGCGCTGTGGACGGGGGCCTGCTCGCCGAACCCGACTGGGCGCTGCTCGCCCTGACCCGGTTCGGCCGCCGGCTCGGCCTGGAGGTCCCCGGCCTGCCCGACGGCCTCACGCGGGACCTCGCGGCCCGGCTCGTGGACCGCTACCGCAGCGGACGGAGCTTCGACCTCTACGGGATGCGGCTCGCGTGAGCCGCGGCCCCGGCAGAAACGGTTCGGCCCGGCCGGGGGCGGACCGGCCGTCCAGGGGACACGGCCCGGACCGCAGGACGACGCAAGGAGGCGAACGCCATGCACCACAGTGAGCCCGCACCCGCACCCGCACCCGCACCCGCACCCGAGCCCGCGCCCGCGCCCGCACCCGCACCCGCACCCGCACCCGAGCCCGCACCCGAGCCCGAGCCCGCACCCGCACCCGAGCCCGCACCCGAGCCCGCACCCGTGCCCGCACCCGTGCCCGCACCCGTGCCCGCGCCCGAGCCCGTGCCCGAGCCCGTGCCCGTGCCCGCGCCCGAGCCCGCACCCGAGCCCGTGCCCGTACCCGTGCGCAAGGGCGGCGGCCGCGTCACGGACGACATCGACGCCCGCGACGCCGTCGGTGTCCTCGACACCCTGCGGCGCCTGGGCGCCCTGGGCGCCCTCGCCGTCACGCACGGCTCCGCCGTCCCGCCGCCCGTGCACATTCCGCGTCCGGACAGCTCGTGGCTGCGGGTCCGCGAGGACCTCGCGGACCGCGGCGTCACGGTGGCGTACGCGACCTGGACCGAGTGGTTCCCCGCGGTGCTCACCACGCCGCGCCTCAAGCCCCTGCTCGGCGGGGACTGGAACCGCTACGCCGGGACCCACGACCCCGCCGTCCGCTGCCGGTTCGCCGCGTCCCGGCTGCTCGTCAAGTACACCGCGGCGGCCGCGCTCGGCATCGGGCCGGAGGACATCGACATCGCCTACCGGCTCGGTGGCCGCCCCTACCTGCGCGGCCTCGACCAGATCGAGGTGGGCCTGACGCACACCGGTGAGCTGATGGCCGTGGGGATCAGCCGGGTGGGCCGCATCGGCCTGGACGCCGAGTGCGCGGACCGGCGCTTCGACCTGGGCCTGATGCGCAACCGGATGTGCACCCCGGCCGAGGCCGCCGAACTGGACGCGCTGTCCCCGGACCAGCAGGCGGCGTGCGTGCTGCGGCTGTGGACGCTGAAGGAGGCGTACACCAAGGCGCTCGGGCAGGGCATGCGGCTCGCCTTCACCGAGTTCGGCTTCGGCCTCGCTCTCGGCGGCCTGCGCACCCCCGACGGCGCCGCCGCCCTCGGCGAGGAGTGGGCGTTCGCCACGCACCCGGTGCTCGGCCGCTACCTGGTCAGCGCGGCGTGCCACGACGCCGGACTCGACCCGGCCGGGGACACCTCGGTCGGCACCATGCTGGACCGGCGGCTGCTCACGGCGATGACCCCGCCCGCGGACCAGGACCCGGCCGTCGACATCTGAGCACCTCCGGCCCCGAGCACCTCCCGCCCCGAGCACCTCCCGCCCCCGCGCGCTCCGGCCCCGCGCGCTCCGGCCCCGCGCGCTCCGGGCCCGAGCACCTCCGGGTCCCGCTCGCGCTCGGTCCCGCTTGCGCTCGGTCCTGCTCGTGTCCGGTCCCGCTGGTGTCCGGTCCCGGCTGGTGTTCAGCCCCGCTTCGGGGGCTCTCCCTCGGTGAACAGGACCCGGAACGCCAGCTCGCCCATCCGCCACCCGGCGGCTGTCCTGCGGGCCTCGCCGGAGGCGAGCGTGCCCGCGCGGAACAGCGGCGGCCGGTCCCCGCCGGGATGGTGGACGTGCGTGGTCAGCACGTTGGCGCGGAACACGGCCCGGTCCCCCGTGACGGTCACCACCGCCGGCGAGCCCAGGTGCTGGGTGCACGCGAACGCCGCCAGCGAGGCACGGTGCCACTCGGCGAGCCCGGCGCGCCCCTGGTGACGGCTCACCGGGAAGGTGACGACCGCGTCCTCGGTGAACAGGCTCCGGGCCCATGCGTCATCGGGCTCCTCGTCGTCGAGCGTGACCAGATAGCGGCCCAGGAGTTCCGCGACCAGGGCGGCGTCGGCGGAATCGGTGACCGGGGCCGAAACGGCGGGCAAAGGGTTGGAAGTCACCGCCCGAGCATGGCGCCGACCGCCTCCCCGAGACCAGATTCCTGCCAGAGATCTGACATTACCGGCAGAGTTCTGTAGTGGATTGCGCAAAGCCTGTACCGCACTCGCTTTACCGTTTCTCCGTGGTCCGGCGATACTCATCAAACACCAGTCGGAAGAGGGCAGATGGATACCTTTGACGCGGACGTGATCATAGTAGGAGCAGGGCCCACCGGACTCATGCTCGCGGGCGAGTTGAGTCTCAACGGAGTCTCCGCCCTGGTCGTGGAACGGCTTGCCGAACCCATCAGGGAATCTCGCGCCCTCGGCTTCTCCGCGCGCACGATCGAGGAATTCGCGCAGCGCGGACTTATTTCCCGGCTCGGTGACGTCGACGTCATTCCGTTCGGTCATTTCGGCGGTGTGCCGCTCGACTACCGGGTCCTTCCCAATGGTTCGTACGGCGCCCGCGGCATCCCCCAGTCGCGGACCGAGGCCATGCTCGCCGGCTGGATCGCGGAGCACGGCGTCGAGGTGCGCCGCGGCGTCGAGGTCACCGGCGTCGAGCAGGACGACGACGGGGCCGGCGTCCGCACAGCCACCGCGGACGGCACCCGCACCCTCCGTGCCCGCCACGTCGTGGGCTGCGACGGCGCCCGCAGCGTCGTCCGCACCAGCGCCGGGATCGACTTCCCCGGCACCGCGCCCACCGTCGAACTGCGCTTCGCCGACGTCACCGGCGTGCAACTGCGCCCCCGCTTCAGCGGCGAGCCGGTGCCCGGCGGCATGGTCATGGTGCTGCCGCTCGGCCCGGACCGCAGCCGCGTCATCTACTACGACCGCGCGCAGCCGATGCGCACCAGCCCGGACCCGATCACCTTCGAGGAGGTCGCCGAGGCGTTCCAGCGGCTGTCCGGCGAGGACATCAGCGGTGCCACACCGCTGTGGGTCTCCTCCACCACCGACGTCAGCCGCCAGGCCGCCCAGTACCGCAAGGGCCGCGTCTTCGTCGCCGGCGACGCCGCCCACATCCACCTGCCGATCGGCGCCCAGGGCATGAGCGCCGGCATCCAGGACGCCGTCAACCTCGGCTGGAAGCTCGCCCTCGACATCAAGGGCCAAGCCCCCCAGGGGCTGCTCGACACCTACCACGCCGAGCGTCACCCGGTCGGCGCCCGCATCCTCGCCAACACCCTCGCCCAGCGCACCCTCTACCTCGGCGGTGACGAAACCGGGCCGCTGCGCCAGGTGTTCACCGAGCTGGTGCGGCACGAGGAGGTGCAGCGCCACCTGGTGGGCATGGTCACCGGGCTCGACATCCGCCACGACGTCGGCTGCGAGGGCCACCCGCTGCTCGGCCGCCGCCTGGAGGACAAGCAGGTCACCCGCGACGGCGTGAAGCAGAGCGTCTTGAGCCTCCTGGAGCCGGGACGCGGCCTGCTGCTCGACCTCGCCGGCAGCGCCGAGCTGCGCGCCGCGGGCCGGGGCTGGTCCGACCGGGTCGACACCGTCACCGTGCAGGGCACCGACGGCGGCTGGGGCCTGGGCGGCATCCTCGTCCGCCCCGACGGCTACGTCGCCTGGGCGGGCGCCCCGGGGGACGGCCCCGCCGCCGGCGCCACGGGCATGCCGCTCACCGACGCGCTCGCCCGCTGGTTCGGCCCCGCCCGCTGACCAAGGGCCCGGCCCGGCCGCACGCCCACCACCGAGGACTTCGAGGAAGCGAGAAGACCATGCCGATCATCTGTGCCGAGGACAACTACCTGACCGTCCTCAACCTGTTCACCACCGACACCCCCGAGCACCAGGAGCAACTGCTCACCGAGATGGGGAAGATCGTCGACGCGGCCGCCTACGAGGGATGGATCTCCTCCACCGTGCACGCCGGGCAGGACGTCCCCGGGACCGCCAACCTCATCCAGTGGCGCAGCGGCGAGGATTTGGAAAAGCGTTACGCCGGTGAGGAGTTCAAGCACCGCACGCTGCCCGTCTTCCGCGAGATCACCACGGCCATCCGGCTGCTGCAGAACGAGATCGTCTTCTCCCAGACCCACCCCTCGCTCGAAGGGCGCGTCCAGGTCTCGCCGGACCGTGACGACTACACGGCCATCGAGGTCCACCGGGTCGGCGAGGCCGACCAGGCCGAACTGGTCAAGCTCCTGGGCGAGGGCCAGGACTGGCTCGTGAACGTCCCCGGCTACCGCTCGCACAGCGTCTTCAAGGGCCTGCGCGCCATGTTCGTCGAGGGCGCCTTCGCCGTCGTCTACTCGCAGTGGGACAGCAAGGAGAGCTACGAGGCCTTCCGCGACCTGCCGCACGCGCGCAAGCCCAGGCCCCGCCGCACCAACGACGAGCGCATCGCCGAGCTGAGGACCGAGTACGACGCGAACACCTACCGCGTCGTGCACACGCGCGCCGCGGGCGAGTAACCCCGCCCGCGCCGAGCACCGGCCCGCCCGCGCCGAGCACCGGCCCGCCCGCGCCGAGCACCGGCCCGCCCGCGCCGAGCACCGGCCCGCCCGCGCCGAGCACCGGCCCGCCCGCGCCGAGCACCGGCCCGTCCGGCCCGTCCGGCCCGTCCGGCCCGTCCGGCCCGTCCGGCCCGTCCGGCCCGTCCGGCCCGTCCGGCCCGTCCGGCCCGTCCGGCCCGTCCGGCCCGTCCGGCCCGGCCGTGCCGCACGCGCCCTCCGCCCTCCCACCGCCCCCCACCGCAGCCACCGGCCCCCTCCGCCCCCACCGCAGTCACCGGACCCCCCACCGCAGCCACCGGCCCCCCCACCGCAGTCACCGGACCCCTCCGCCCCCACCGGACCGCCAAGGAGCGAAACCCTATGCACAGCACGCTGATCGTGGCCCGTATGGCGCCCGGTGCGGGTGCGGACGTCGCCAAGCTGTTCGCCGAGTTCGACGCGACGGACATGCCGCACCGCATGGGCACCCGGCGGCGCCAGTTGTTCGCCTTCAACGGCCTGTACTTCCACCTGCAGGACTTCGACGAGGACAACGGCGGCGAGCTGATCCAGGGCGCCAAGGACGACCCGCGCTTCGTGCGGATCAGCGACGACCTCGCACCGTTCATCGCCCCCTACGACCCGGCGACCTGGCGCTCCCCGGCCGACGCCATGGCACAGCGCTTCTACCGGTGGGAGGCGTCCGCCTGAGCGGACGGCGTGCCGTCCACGGCGGACCGAGCCCGCGGCCCCGCCACAAACGATCAGCCTGGGCGCAACCGCCCCGAGAACCGAAGGAAGTACCCATGGCCAGTATCCAGTTCACCCTCGACGACCTCAGGCGGATCCTCCTCGAGGCCGCGGGCGCGGACGAGAACGTCGACCTCGCCGGAGACATCCTGGACACCACGTTCGAGGTGCTCGGCTACGAGTCCATCGCGCTGCTGGAGACCGGCGGCCGCATCGAACGCGAGTACGGCATCGTCCTGGACGACGACGACCTCGGCGACGACATCACCCCGCGCGACCTGATCGACGTCGTCAACGCCCAGTTGCCCCTGTCCGGAACCCGGGCCGCCTGAGAGGAGCACCCCCATGTCCGACACCACCCGCAGGGTCGCCCTCGTCACCGGCGCGACCAGCGGCATCGGCCTGGAGACCGCCCGCCTGCTGGCGCGGCAGGGGCACCGGGTCTTCATCGGCGCACGCGACGCGGACAACGTCGCCCACACCGCCAAGGCACTGCGCGAGGAGGGCCTGGACGTCGACGGCCGGCCGCTCGACGTCCGCGACGCCGCCTCCGTCAAGGAGTTCGTCGACGGCGCCGTCGCCGCCTTCGGCACCGTCGACGTACTCGTCAACAACGCCGGACGCTCCGGCGGCGGCCCCACCGCGGACCTCACCGACGCGCTGTGGGACGACGTCATCGACACCAACCTCAACAGCGTCTTCCGGATGACCCGCGAGGTCCTCACCACCGGCGGCATGCGCGCCAAGGACCGCGGCCGGATCATCAACATCGCCTCCACCGCCGGCAAGCAGGGCGTCGTCCTCGGCGCCCCCTACTCGGCCTCCAAACACGGCGTCGTCGGCTTCACCAAGGCCCTCGGCAACGAACTGGCACCGACCGGCATCACCGTCAACGCCGTCTGCCCCGGCTACGTCGAGACGCCGATGGCCCAGCGGGTACGGCAGGGCTACGCCGCGGCCTACGACACGAGCGAGGACGAGATCCTCAAGAAGTTCCAGGCCAAGATCCCCCTGGGCCGCTACTCCACCCCCCAGGAGGTCGCGGGCCTGGTCGGCTACCTCGCGTCCGACACCGCCGCCTCCATCACCTCCCAGGCCCTCAACGTCTGCGGTGGCCTCGGCAACTTCTAGCACCGCCCGCCCCCCCCCGGGGGAGTGTTGCTCCCCGCCGCCCGCACAGCCCGTACCACCGAGGAGAAGCCGTCATGACGACTCGTGAGGTCGAGCACGAGATCACCATCAGCGCGCCCGCCGCCGCCGTCTACCGCCTCCTCGCCGAGGTGCCCAACTGGCCGCGGATCTTCCCGCCCACCATCCACGTCGACCGCGAGGAGAGCGAGGGGAACCAGGAGCGCATCCGCATCTGGGCCACCGCCAACGGCGAGCCCAAGACCTGGACCTCGCGCCGCACCCTCGACCCCGGGGCCCTGCGCATCACCTTCCGCCAGGAAGTGCCGGCACCACCGGTCGCGGCGATGGGCGGCACCTGGATCGTCGAACCCCTCGACGAGGGCACCTGCCGCGTCCGGCTCGCGCACGACTACCGGGCCCTCGGCGACGACCCGCACGACCTGCTGTGGATCGAGCGGGCCGTGGACAAGAACAGCACCGGCGAACTCGCCGCCCTCAAGGAGAACGTCGAGCAGGCGCACGCCGCCGAGACACAGGAACTGACCTTCTCCTTCACCGACACGGTGACGATCGACGGCTCGGCCAAGGACGCCTTCGACTTCGTCAACGAGGCCGGGCTGTGGCCCGAGCGGCTCCCGCACGTGGCCCGCGTCCGCTTCACCGAGGACACCCCCGGCCTGCAGGAGCTGGAGATGGACACCCGCGCCCAGGACGGCTCCACACACACCACCAAGTCCTACCGGGTCGTCCTGGGCCACCACCGCATCGCCTACAAGCAGGTCACCCTGCCGGCACTGATGACCCTGCACACCGGCGTGTGGACCTTCCAGGAGAGCGACGAGGCGGGCACGACGGCCAGCTCCCAGCACACCGTCACCCTCAACACCGCCAACATCGCCCGCGTCCTGGGCCCTAAGGCCACCGTCGCCGACGCCCGCGCCTACGTGCACGGCGCGCTGAGCACCAACAGCCTCGCCACCCTCGGCCACGCCAAGGACTACGCCCAGCGGAACCGCTGACATGGCCGGCGCCCCGCACCCGCACGCCCCCACGCCGCGCACCTCGCCCGCGAAGACGGCCGACACCCAGGTGATCGTCGTCGGTGCGGGCCCGGCCGGCCTGCTCCTCGCCGGTGAACTGGCCCTGCGCGGCATCCAGGTGACCCTCCTCGAGCGGCGCCACGGCCCCACCACCGAGTCCCGCGCCTCCACGCTGCACGCCCGCACCATGGAACTGCTCGACAGCCGCGGCCTGCTCGCGGACCTCGGCAGCCCGCCGTGCGAGCCGCGCGGCCACTTCGGCGGCATCCCCCTGGACCTGACCCTGCCCGGCCCCTACCCCGGGCAGTGGAAGGTCCCCCAGACCAGGACCGAGTCCGTCCTGGAGGAGTGGGCCCTGGGGCTCGGCGCCGACCTCAGGTGCGGCCACACCCTGCACGCCGTGGCAGACCGCGGCACCCACGTCGAGGCCGCCGCCACCAGCCGCCACGGACAACACGTCACACTGCGCGCCGCCCACCTCGTCGCCTGCGACGGCCAGGACTCCACGGTGCGCCGCCTGCTCGGCGCCGACTTCCCCGGCACCCCGGCCACCCGGGAACTGCTGCGCGCCGACGTCGAGGGCATCGACATCCCCGACCGGCGCTTCGAACGGCTCCCCGGCGGCCTCGCCGTCGCCGCCCGCAACCCGGCGGGCGTGACCCGGGTCATGGTGCACGAGTTCGGCGCCGCGGTCCGCGAACGCGCCGGCGACCCGCACTTCGACGAGATCGCCGCCGCCTGGAAGCGCGTCACCGGCGAGGACATCACCGGCGGCACCCCGCTGTGGGTCAACCACTTCGACGACGAGAACCGGCGCCTGGCCCGTTACCGGCACGGCCGCGTCCTGTTCGCCGGGGACGCCGCCCACCGCCAGATGCCCATCGGCGGCCAGGCCCTCAACCTCGGCCTCCAGGACGCCTACAACCTCGGCTGGAAGCTCGCCGCCGCCGTCGACGGCACCGCACCCGCCGGACTCCTGGACACCTACGGCACCGAACGCGCCGCCGTCGGCGCCGCCGTCCTCGGCAACATCCGCGCCCAGGCCCTGCTGCTGCTGGGCGGCCCCGAGACCGAGCCGCTGCGCACCGTCCTGGCCGAACTCGTCGCCCACGACGACGTACGCCGCCACCTCGCCGCGATGATCAGCGGCCTCGACGTGCGCTACGACGTCGGCGGCCCCGAGCACCCGCTGCGCGGCGCCCGCCTGCCGCACCTGCGGCTGCGCACCGGCGCAAGCGTCTGCAGCACGGCCGAACTGCTGCGCTCCGGGCGCGGGCTGCTCCTGGGGCTGGGCGCCCCGCCGCCGCCGGCCGGCACCGCCCTGGCCGACCGTATCGACACGGTCACCGCGCGCCCGGCCCCGGGCTCACCGCTCGCGGACACGCCCGCCGTCCTGGTCCGGCCCGACGGCCACGTCGTCTGGACCGGCGGCAGGGACGGCGACGGGCTCGCCCAGGCGGTCGCACGGTGGTTCGGTCCCCCCTGAGAAGCCGCTGCCGGCCCGCGCGGCGGGCCGCCCCGGCACCGCCAGCCCCCGGCCCGTACCGAGCACGGACCACTGATGACTGAGAGGGATCCCACGACCATGCAGGACACCACGATGGACGCCGACGTCATCGTCGTAGGCGCAGGCCCGACCGGACTGATGCTCGCGGGCGAACTCCGCCTGGGCGGAGCCGAAGTGATCGTGCTCGACAAACTGGCCGAGCCCACCGGCCAGTCCCGGGGCCTGGGCTTCACCGCCCGCGCCATGGAGGTCTTCGACCAGCGCGGACTCCTGCCCCGCTTCGGGCAGGGCGAGAGCCTGGAGGTCAGCCCCGTCGGCCACTTCGGCGGAGTCCAGTTCGACTTCACCGCCCTGGAAGGCGCCCACTTCGGCGCCCGCGGCATCCCGCAGAGCCAGACCGAGGCGGTCCTCGCCGCGTGGGCCGCCGACCTCGGCGCCGACATCCGCCGCGGCTGCGAGTTGCTCGCCCTCGCCGACGGCTTCCTCGACGGCGACCACGTCGAGGTCACCGTGGCGACCACGGACGGCGTACGGCGGCTGCGCGCCTCCCACCTGGTGGGCTGCGACGGCGGCAAGAGCACGGTGCGCAAGCTCGCCGGCATCGGCTTCCCCGGCACCGAGGCGACCCGCGCGATGTTCCTCGCCGACGTCACCGGCTGCGACCTCAAGCCCCGCTACCTCGGCGAGACCCTCCCCAACGGCATGGTGATGGCCGCCCCCCTCAAGGAGGGCGTGCACCGCGTCATCGTCTGCCCGCACGGCGCCGCCGCCCGCAGCGCCGACGACACCGTCACCTTCGAAGAGGTCGCCAAGGCCTGGGAGCACATCACCGGCGAGGACATCAGCGGCGGCGGCGCCGAGTGGGTCAGCTTCTTCAGCGACGCCACCCGCCAGGCCGCCGAGTACCGGCGCGGCCGGGTGCTGCTCGCCGGGGACGCCGCCCACATCCACCTGCCCGCCGGCGGGCAGGGCCTGAGCACCGGCGTGCAGGACGCCGCCAACCTCGGCTGGAAACTCGCCGCCGTCGTCACCGGCCGGGCCGGCGAGGACCTCCTGGCCACCTACCACGCCGAGCGTCACCCGGTGGGCCGCCGCCTGCTGATGAACACCCGCGCCCAGGGCATGGTCTTCCTCGGCGGCGACCAGGCCGAGCCGCTGCGCCGGATCCTCACCGAACTCACCGGCTACGACACGGTCCGCCGCCACCTCGCGGGCATCGTCTCCCACCTCGACATCCGCTACGACATCACCGCCACCGCCACCGCCACCGGCGCCGATGCCGCCACCGGCGCCGATGCCGATGCCGATGCCGGTGCCGGTGCCGGTGCCGGTGCCGGTGCCGGCCATCCGCTGCTCGGCCGCCGCCTGGGCAAGCTCCCGCTGACCGGACCCGGCGGCGAGAGCGACACCTTCCGGCTGCTGCACGCCGGACGCGGCGTCCTGCTCGACCTCGCCGACGACCCCGGCGTGCGCGCGGCCGCCGCAGCCTGGACCGGCCGCGTCGACGTCGTGACGGCCACCGCCCGCACGGCCGACCGCGGCGCCGTGTTCGCGGGCGCCGAGGCGGTGCTCATCCGCCCCGACGGCCACGTCGCCTGGACCGGCACCGGCGGCGCCGCCGGCCTGGGGACCGCCCTCGCCCGCTGGTTCGGCACGCCCGCCCGGGCATGACGCACGCGCCAGGGGTGCCGCCCGGTGGCCCGGGCGGCACCCCTGACACGTTGTCCGGGCGCCTACCGCGGGCTCGCCTCCACGACCGAGATCGCACCCGGCGTCTGCACGATGCGCTCCAGCCGGAAGCCCGCCCGGGCCAGCAGCTTTCCGTACTGGGCCCCCGTGCGCTCCTTGCCGCCCACGAGCAGCATCAGCCACAGGTCGACCAGCTTCGAGGGGTGGGCGGCGTTCGGCTTGTCCGGCACGACCATCTCCATCAGCAGCAGCCGCCCGCCCGGCCGCATCGCGGCCCGCACGTTGCGCAGGATCTCCAGGGCCTGCTCCTCGGGCCAGTCGTGCACGATGTGCTTGAGGACGTAGGCGTCCCCGCCCCCGGGCACCGGCCCGAACAGATCGGCGGCCACCACCCGACAGCGGTCGGCGACCCCCTGCTCGGCCAGGTAGTCCGCCGCCCCGTTCGCACCCGCCCGGGGATCGGAGAGGATCCCCCGCACGCCCGGCGACTTCCGCAGGATCCCGGCGAGCAGCTCGCCGCGGCCCGCGCAGAAGTCGACGACCGTGCCGAACCGCGAGAAGTCGTACGCCGCCAGGACCGGCTCGCTCTCGGTGGCGGACATGGCGCCCATGCCCTTCATGAACACCTCGCCGTACTCCGGCTCGGCCTCCAGGAACTCGAAGGCCGTCATGCCGCGCAGCTTGGGCAGGCTCGGCTCGCCGGTACGCACCGCGTCCACGAAGTGCGACCAGTCCTCCCAGTGGACCGGGTGGCCCATCAGCACCGCGATGCCGCGCATCGACACCGGCGCGTCCTCGAGCAGCGCGGCCCCCATCGCGGACAGGGCGAAGTCGCCGTTCCCGCGTTCGGCGAAGACGCCGTTCGAGGCGAGCAGCCGCATCAGCCGGTGCAGCGTCTCCGGGTGGGCACCGACACGCTCGGCGAGCCGTTCGGCGGGCAGCGGACCGTCCCTCAGCGCCTCGGCGACGCGCAGCTCCGCGGCGGCGTAGACGGCCTGGCTGAGCATGGCGCCCTGGACCATCTCGAGCAGCGAGAACGGTGCGGGGGCCAGCCTCCGTGCCAGCCGCTGCAGACCGGTACGCACGCCTTCGACGGCCCGCACGACGCGGGCGGGCGGCAGGGGCATGGGTTCCTCCGTGGTGGACGGCGGGCGGCCGGGTGGCTTGCCCGCGGGCGGGCAGGGCGGCGCGTACCCGGCTCACGATCCCGGGCGCGCCCTGGACACCCACGGTCCGGTGCCTCGGACGGGCCGCGCTCGCAGCCGACTCGAGCGGGCGCCGGCAGGAGGCTCCAGCCGGTCCCCACCCGCGCTCCGGGGGCGGTCGAGGCCACCCGGTGACGATCGGGACCGTCCGTCTCGGCCATGGCCGACAAGAGTCCCGGAGGGGGCCGATCCCGTGAAGAAGCTTGCCTCGTCTGCCGCACTGTCGGAACGCGCCGACCGCATCGCCCAGCGCTCCCGCGCCGACAACTGGAAGAAACCCCCGCGGCGCATCGAGTCGTCCGAGTGCATCACCTGCGACAGTTGCCTGCGCGGCTGTCCCGCGGAGTTCGGCGCCATCTTCGACCGGGGCCTGGACGTGGTGATCGTCCCCGAACTCTGCTCGGGCTGCCCCGCCTGCGTGCTCGAGTGCCCGGTCGACTGCATCTACGTCGACGAGGACTGGTCCCCGACCGACGACGCGATGTGGAACCACATCGAACTCACCGCCGAGAGGGCCGCATGAAGGAACCCGCGGGGCGCCACGAATCCCGCCGCGCCGTCAACGCCAGAAAGCGGATCAGCCGCCGTCCCAGCAGGCTCGGCACCCCCGCCGGCAGCACCGCCAAACCGGACCGCGTCGGTGACCTCGACGCCGGATTCCCCGGACTGCTGGGGCACGTGTGGCGGCGGGCACGGGAGGCCGAGGACCTGCGCACCACTGTCGACGTGCTGCTCACCCTCGACGGGCACGTCCCCGGCGACATCCAGTTGCGGGCCCTGAACTCCACGGAGCAGGCCGCCCTGACCGCCCTGTGCGGCCTGAGCTGGCGCGATCCGGACGACGCGGACGGCGGCGTCACCGACGCGGCGGCCCCCGCGCCGGCGGACCCCGACGCGGCGGGCCCCAGGCCGGCGGACCCCGACGCGGCGGACCCCGCGCCGGCGGACCCCGACGCGGCGGACCCCGGGCCGGCGGACCCCGACGCGGCGGGCCCCAGGCCGGCGGAGCCCAGGCCGGCCCCCGGCACGCCCCAGCCCCCCGCCTTCCTCGGCGAGATCGGCCTCAGCACCACGGGCCGCATCGCCCTGCGCGTCCCCGGCGCCCGCCCCCTCGACCCCCGCACCCTGGTCGGCGGTGTGCGCCGCGTGCCGTACGACCGCGCCGCTCTCGCCGCCTACCGGCGGGAACTCGACCACGCCCGGGAACGGAACGCCGCCCGCGCCGCCGACTGCCGCGCCTGGCTCGCCGGGCAGGGACCCCAGGGCCGCCGCGCGCTGCTCTCCCAGGCCCGCGAGGCGGCCGTGCGCACCGCCCCGTTCGTCCTCTACCAGGAGGACACGCAGTACACGAACTTCCGCGACCACAACACCCTGACCGGCAAGACCCTGTGGCCCGGCCACCCGCACTGCGCCCTCAGCGCGCTCGAGGACCTGCCGTTCGACCTGTGGTCGGACCAGGACACCCAGGTACTGGTCTGCCTCACCCTGCTCATCCGCTCGGCCGGCTTCGGACGGATCGAGGAGGCCAACGGCACCCAGCTCACCGTCGACCACGTCGCCCACACGCTGGAGCGGGTACGCCGCGCCTACCGTGCCGTACCCGGCGTCGAACCGGTGCCCGCCGCCGCCTCGCACCGCGTCGCCGACCTCGACCGGCTCGCCGTCGCACTGCGCGAGCGCCGCCGGGAGGTGGGCCGGCACGCCCAGTTGTACCGCGAGATCCACGGGCCGCTGATGCACAAGGTGGAACGGGTGGCCGCCGCTGCCGGCCCCACCGCCCGGGCCCGCCAGGACGCCGTCGCCGAACGCCTGCGCACCAGGCTGGCGCTGGCCGGCGCCACGCTCGCCGACCTCGGCCGGACCCTGGCCGCCGCGCCCGGCTGGCTCGCCGAACCCCACGGCGCCTTCGGCACCGGCCTGGAGTCGCTGGTGCACGAGACCGTGGCCGCGACCGCCGACGTCTTCGGCGCCGACTTCGCGATGAGCCGCGGCATGCGCTCGCTGCCCGACCTGGTACGGGCCCTGCGCGGTGAGAACTGGGCGGCGATCTGCGACTGGGACATCACGCACTTCTTCTGCTGCGTGGTGCCGCGGCCCGAAGCGGCCGCCCACTTCGGCGGCTCCCAAACCGCGCTCGCCGACGCGGCCTGGGCGATGTCCTCGCGCATGCAGTACAACTCCTGGCACTTCGTCGCCGGCAACCTGCCGCGAAAGCCCGAGGTGCTGGCCCGCGACCACTTCGTGCCGCCCGTCATCCCGGACCTCGCCTACTTCTCGGACCAGCACCACCACGGGCACGTCAGCAACAACGTGCGCTTCTCCATCCGTTCCCCGCAGGCCGTCGAGGTCGACGGACGCCGCTTCGACGGCTTCATGGACCTCAGACTGCTGCGCTGCGCCGGCGACCCGTTCGGCGAACAGGACCTGCTCGCCGCCCACCAGGTGTCCGGATTCATCGCCCGCGCCACCTCGCTCGCCGCCTCGCTCGCCGCCGCCGGCACCACACTGGAGGTCACCGCGTTCGACTCCGGCTGGCACTGGACGGCCGTCACCGGCCAGGGGCCCGCGGCACCCGGAGCCCTGGCCGGCCAGATCCGCCGAGCGTCGTGAAAGGAGAGGCGATGACCGCCCGCGGCGTCAGCCACACCGGACAACTCCTGCGACGGGGCGAGCTGTCCGCCCTCGAACACACCACCGCCGTCCTGGACGCCATCCGCGAACAGGACACCCTCGACGCCTACGTGTCCGTCGCGGGCGAGGAGGCACTGCGCGCGGCCGAACGCGCGGACGCCCGGATCCGCAAACTGGGCGCCGACGCCTGGCGGACCATGCCGCTGCTCGGCGTCACCGTCTCCGTCAAGGACCTGCTGCAGACCCACGACCTGCCCACCGCACGCGGCTCGCTGCTGCCCAACGACCGGCCCCGCCGGGACACGCCCGCCGTGGCCCGGCTGCGCGCCGCCGGGGCCGTCGTCGTCGGCAAGACCGCCACCTCCGAATACGGCTGGAGCGCCTCGACCGTCAGCCGGGCCGCCCCGCCCACCCGCAACCCCTACGACCCGCGCCTGAGCGCGGGCGGCTCCAGCGGCGGCGCCGCGGCCGCGGTGGCCACGGGCCTGTGCGACGGCGCCCTGGGCACCGACGGATCCGGATCGATCCGGATCCCCGCCGCGTTCTGCGGCGTCGTCGGCTACAAACCGTCCCTGGGCCGCATCCCGTACGTCCCCAACAGCGCCGACCGGCTCGCCCACCAGGGCCCCCTCGCCCGTACCGTCGCCGACGCCGCGCTGCTCGCCACGGTCATGGCGGGCCCGCACCCGGCCGACCCCGACTCCGGCCTCGGCTCCCTGGACGCGCCGCGCACCAAACGGGTACTGAGGATCGGCTGGATCGAGTACGAGGGCACCGCCGACGAGGTCCGCCACGTCACCGAACCCGCCCGCCTGGCCCTGCGGGCACAGGGCCACCTGGTCGAGGACGTCGAGGTGCGCTGCGCCCGCCTGTACCCCGCCCTCGTCGACCTCCTCGCCGCCTTCGAGGCGGCCGGGGCCCGCCCCGAGGACGACGAACGGGCCGACCCCGGCCGCCTGGAGGTGATCCGGCACGGGCGCACGCTCGGCGGCGCCGACGTGATCCGGGCCGAGGAGGTCCGCCAGGGCCTGCGCGCCACCCTGCGCACCGTCATGGACCACTACGACGTCCTCGCCATGGCCACCGTGCCCGTCGAGCCGTTCGCCACCGGCGCCTTCGCCCCGCCCTGGGCGGCCGACGCCCGGGACCTGCAGTGGCTGGCCTGGGCGCCCGCCTCGTACCCCTTCAACATGACCGGCCAGCCGGCCCTGTCGCTGCCCGCCGGCCTCACCCGCTCCGGCCTGCCGGTGGGCCTGCAACTGGTCGGGCCCGTCGGCGCCGACGACCTGGTCCTCCGGCTCGCCGGGCACCTGGAGTCGGACCTCGGCACACCGGTGCCGCCCCACCCGCGCGTTCTGCAGCCCGCGGCCGCCCGGTAACCCACGCCCGAGGAAAGGACGTTCCCATGTACGCCAGGTCATGGTCCTCGCCCGCCGCGCAGGGCAGCGTCGGGCGGCCCTCGTTCGTGGCCGGTCACGGGCTGTGGGACCAAGCCCGCATCGCCGCCGCCGAGCTGATCGAGGCGAGCCTCGCCGACCTCGACCTCGTGCGCCTCGTCTTCGGCGACCCCCACGGTCTGGCCCGCTCCAAGACCCTCACCGCCGAGGCGTTTCGCGGCGTGCTGCGCAACGGCATGAACTTCAGTCCCGGGCCGTACCTCTTCGACACCGGCCACGCCGTCGCCGTCGACTTCCTCGGCGAGCACGGCATCGGCGTCGACGAGATCGCCGGCGCCGGGAACTTCATCCTGGTCCCGGACCCCCTCACCTTCCACGAGCTGCCCGGCGGCGACGCCCGCACCGCCTGGGTGATCGGCGACGAGTACCTGCGCGACGGCAGCCCCCACCCGCTCTCGTCACGGGCCGTGCTGCGCCACGTCGTCGACCGCTACACCGAGCGGGACCTCGCCCCCGTCCTCGGCCTCGAAGTCGAGTGGTACCTCACCCGCCGCCTCGACGACGCTCCCGGCAACACGGGCAACGGCTTCGGACTGCAGGGCCGGCCACCGCGCGTGGCCGCCCTGAACGCCGGCTACCAGTTCAACCTCGACGGCCACTACGACACCGTCGCCCCCCTCACCGACCCGCTCGCCCTGCACCTGCTCGCCCTCGGGCTGCCGCTGCGGTCGATGGAGCACGAGTCGGGGCCCGGGCAGGTCGAGACGACGTTCAGCCCGATGTCCGCGCTGGACACCGCCGACGCGATGCTGCTCTTCCGCACGGTCACCAAGAGCTGGTGCGCCCGGCGCGGGCACCACGCCTCCTTCATGTCGCAGCCGCTCCTGGACGCCGCCGACCCCAGCGGCTGGCACCTCAACCAGTCCGTCGCACACCTCGCCTCCGGCAGCAACCTGTTCGGCACCGAGGACCCCTCGGACGGCCTGTCCCCGCACGGCAAGGCGTACGCGGAGGGACTGCTGAACTGGGCCCGCGACCTGTTCCTGCTCTCGGTGCCCACCGTCAACGGCTACCGTCGCCTGGCCCCCGAACACACCCTCGCACCCACCCGGCTCGGCTGGAGCCAGGAAGACCGCAGCGCGATGGTCCGCGTCGTCGGCCACGGCGCCGGCGCCCACCTCGAGAACCGGATCGGCGAGCCGTGCGCCAACCCCTACCTCGCCATCGCCGCCCAGCTGTTCGCGGGCCTGGAGGGCCTCACCGCCCCGGCCGCACCCGCGGACGCCACCGGTGCCGCGCCCTGCCACGGCACCGGCGGCGTACCGCGGCACCTGCGCGAGGCCCTCGACGCCTTCCGCGCCGGCCGCGCCGCCCAACTGCTCGGCGAGCCGCTCACCGCCTGCCTCACCAAACTCAAGGAGAGCGAACTGCGCCGCTACGAGGCCTGGTGCCTGCAGGCCGCACCCGCGCCCGGACGGGTCACCGAGTGGGAGCAGCGGGAGTACTTCGGCGCCTACTGACCCCGCCGGACCACAGCTTCCCCCCCCCAACCCTCCCCGCCCCTCCTGACGAAGGCCTCGCATGCTTGCCCGATACACGCTGCCCGAGATGGCCCACCTCTTCACCGACCGCTCCCGCTACGCCACCTGGGTGCGGGTGGAGATCCTCGCCTCCCAGGCGCAGGCCGCCCTGGGCCGCGTACCGCACGAGGCGGTCGAGGACATGCGCCGCGCCCGCGTCCCGGACCCCGAGCGGGTCGCCGAGATCGAACGGGAACGCGACCACGAGGTGCTCTCCTTCCTCGCCGCCTACTGCGAGGACATCCCCGCCTCCTCCGCGTGCTGGGTGCACCACGGCATGACCAGCTACGACCTCGTCGACACCGCCCTGGGCCACACCCTGGCCCGCGCCACCGACCTGCTCACCGGCGCCACCCGGCGGCTGCGCCGGGTGCTGACCGAACGGGCCCTGGAGCACTGGGACACCGTCATGGTGGGCCGCACCCACGGCGTGCACGCCGAGCCCACCACCTTCGGGCACAAACTCGCCGGCCACGCCTTCGCCGTGGACCGCTCGCTCGGCCGGCTCGCCGCCGCCCGCGAGGCCGTCGCCGTCGGCACCGTCTCCGGCTCCGTCGGCACCTACGCGCTGATCGACCCGCGCGTCGAGGAGCACGTCCTGGCCGCCCTGGGCCTGGCCGCCGAGCCCGCGCCCAGCCAGGTCGTCGCCCGGGACCGGCACGCCCAGCTCCTGCAGGCCGTGGCCACACTGGGCGCCTGCGTGGAACAGATCGCCCTGGAACTGCGGCTGCTGCAGCGCACCGAGGTCCGCGAGGTCGAGGAACGGCGCACCGGCGCCTACCAGGGCTCCAGCGCCATGCCCCACAAACGCAACCCCACCACGAGCGAACGCCTGTGCGGGCTGGCCCGCCTGCTGCGCGGCTACGCCGACACCGCGGTGGAGAACGTGGCGCTCTGGCACGAACGCGACCTCGCCCACCAGTGCGTGGAGCGGGTGATCCTGCCCGACAGCCTCTGCGCCGGCCACTTCCAGGTCACCAGGGCCGCCGACCTGGTGGCCTCGCTCACCGTCGACGCCGACCGGATGCGCGCACACATCGACCAGACCGACGGCCTCGTCCACAGCTCCGCGGTCCTCGCCGACCTCCTCGGCGAGGGCATGGAGCGCGAACACGCCTACCGCAGCGTGCAGGCCGCGGCCGGCCACACCCTGGCGACGGGCGAGCACTTCGGCGCGGCCCTGGCCAAGGAGGGCATCGGCCCGGCCCCCCTCGGTGCCGAGCGCTTCCTCGTCCACCACGATGTGATCCGCACCCGTCTGGAGAAACTGCATGAACTGGAAGACTGACCGCGTCGAGGGGGCCGCCCTCGACCCGGCCGAAGTCCTCGCCGTCTACCACGCCTCCGGCCTCGCCGAGCGGCGCCCGGTCGAGGACCCAGAACGGTTCGCCGCCATGGTCGCGAACGCCAACCTCGTCCTGGCCGCCCGCGACGAGGAGGGCACGCTCCTGGGCATCGTGCGCGCCATGTCCGACTTCTCCTACGTCACCTACGTCTGCGACATCGCCGTCGTACGGGAGCGCCAGCGCTCCGGCATCGGCCGCGCCCTGATCGACGCCACGCGGGAGGCGGCACCGGCCGCCAAACTGGTCCTCCTGTCCGCGCCCGCGGCCGTCGACTACTACCCGCACATCGGGTTCACGCGCCACGCGTCGGCCTGGGTCCTCAACCCGTAGCACCCGGCTCCCACCGGGTCAGCGGGGCTGTACCGGGGCTCGACCGCGCCCTTTTAGATTCACGGTCGGGGCGGGCCCCGTGCCCGCGGCGCCACGGGCGGCCCGCACCCCGTGCCGCCCGCCGCCGCACACGCCCCGCGCACCGCACCGGACCCCGGGGGAGGCATGACCCACACATCGGCACAGGCGCTGCTCGACACCCGCCCGCCCGCCGGCCCCGCCCCGGCCCTCCCACGGCCCGCGCAGGAGCACGAGCCGGCCGCCACCGGCCCCGGCGCGGCCGTATCGATGCCCTCCGGGCGGCGCGTCCTCGTCGTCGACGCCGACACCGCCTGCGCCGACTCCCTGGTCACCCAGTTGCGCCGGCACGGCCACGAGGCCCTCGGCGTCCGGCGCGGCCAGGACGTGCTGCGCGCCCACGAGGACGCCGACCTGGTCCTCCTCGACCTCGAGCTGCCCGACCTGGACGGCCTGGAGGTCTGCCGCGCCCTGCGCGCCGTCAGCCGGGTGCCGGTCATCATCGTCACCGCCCGCGCCTCCGAACTGGACTGCGTCCTCGGCCTGCAGGCGGGCGCCGACGACTACGTCGCCAAGCCGTACGGCCTGCGCGAGCTGATGGCCCGGATCGAGGCGGTGATGCGGCGGGCCGCATGGCAGCCCGCCGCCGCCCGCGAGCTGCGGCACGGCCGGCTGCACATCGACGTGGGCTCCCGCGAGGTCCTGGTCGGCGGCGAGGAGGTCGCCCTGACCCGCAAGGAGTTCGACCTCCTGTGCCTGCTCGCCTCGCACCCGGACACAGTCATCCCGCGCAAGCAGCTCCTCCAGCGGGTCTGGGGCGACTCGTGGTCCCGCCGCACCGTCGACACCCACGTCAGCAGCCTCCGCGGCAAGCTGGGCGACAGCGGCTGGATCGTGACGGTGCGCGGTGTGGGCTTCATGCTGGGCAAGCCCTGACGGCCCTCCGCACAGGACGTTCGAGCGTTTCTCGAGCCGGTCTCATGCGCTCCGGCCGACTCTGGGTGAGGCGTGATCACCTGAACGCGCCGTTCCGCTTACCCGATGGGGAGACGAACATGCAGATCCGCTCGCGTCTGACCAAGTCCGGCCTGCTGGGCGCCGCCGCCGTGGCCGCCCTCGCCTTCTCGGCAGCCCCGGCCTCCGCGGCGCCGGCGGTGACCGCCTCGCCCGGCAGCGGCCTGTCCGACGGCCAGTCCGTGACCGTGACCGGCACCGGCTTCCCGGCGGGCGCCGAGGTCGCCGTGGCGCAGTGCCGGGAGAACACCACGTGCACCGACACGCTGACGAGGGCCACCGTCGGCGCCGACGGCGGCTTCACCGCCCCCTACACGGTGCGCGAGCAGTTCACGGCCACCGACTGGAGCACCGGCACCGGCACCCCCGTGACCGTGGACTGCGGCACGCAGCAGTGCCAGTTGGTCGCCTACCAGGAGAGCACCGGTCCGGTCGGCACCGGCATCTCCTTCGGCTGAGCCGGCCCGCCGGGCCCGAGCCCACCGCGCGGTGCCCGCGACCGGCACCGCGCGGTGGGCTCGCTCGTGTCCCGCCGCGCCGGCACGGGGCGCCGCGGATCCCGGCGAGGACACGTCCCGCCTAGGCGGACGCGGACGTCACCGGCGCGGGCTCCCAGGCGAACCCGTCCGGGTCGGTGAAGGCCCCGGTGGTGCCGCCGAGCACGATCCGGTGCGAGCCGCTGCCGTCCTCGGTCACGCCGACGTCCTTGGCCAGGCCCCGGCGCTTGTACAGTGCCAGCTTGACGGGGCTGGAGTCCTCGGAGGCGAACTCGACGTACTTGCCGCCGAAGCTCTTCGCCACGGTGAGCCCCTGCTCGACGTAGAACTGCTTGCTCGCCTTGACGTCCTCGGCGCCCAGCAGGAGCACGAGGTCGTCGACCTTCCGGGTGGCGGGGCCGGTGTTCTTCTTCGACGAGGTCGCCACCTTCCAGATCGTGCCGTCCGGGGCCTGCACGACGCCGCCGTAGCCCCACAGGGACTTCGCGGCCGGCTTCAGCGTCGTGGCGCCGGCCTCGAGGGCGGAGCCGAGGAAGCTGTCGACGTCGGCCGGCTGGGACACCGTGATCGACATCGTGAACCCGCGAAAGCCCGTCGTCGGCGCGTCGCCGGCCCGCAGACGCACCCGCGGCCCCAGGGCGAAGGCGGCGGTGTAGAAGTGGTCGGCGGCCGTGAGGTCGGCCACCTCGAGGGTGACGCAGGTGAGGGAAGTCATGACAGTCACGCTAGCCGCGGAGCACCCGCCGGGCTTCTTCATTCCTGCTCGATGACGCCCCCGGCGCCGTCACCCGCCACGGCAGCCCCGCGCCGCCGGCCGCCGCGCGGCGCCGGTAGACACCGGGCGGCATGCCGGCCAGCTCCGTGAAGCGGGTGACGAGCGCGGCCGTCGACGGGCAGCCGACCGCGAGGCGGAGCTCGCCCGGAGCGTGGTCGCCGTGCCGCAGCAGCACCATCGCGTGCTCGACGCGGCGCGCCGTCAGATAGGCGTACGGCGACTGGCCGTAGGCCTCCCGGAACTGCCGGGCGAGCTGCCCGGGCGGCATGCCCGCGTCGCGGGCGAGCGCCTCGACGTCCAGCGGCCGCGCGAACTCCCGGTCGATCCGGTCGCGGACGCGGCGCAGGCGCGCGAGATCGAGCAGACGCTGCGCGGCGATCAGCGCCTGCCTCCATGCGGGGTGGCACACGGCAAAGCCCCTCTCAGCCGAGGTCGCGGCGCAGTTCCCGGATGCGGACCAGGTTGCCCGCGGGGTCACGGAACGCGCAGTCGCGCACGCCGTACGGCTGGAGGACCGGCTCCTGGACGACCTCGGCGTCGGCCGCCTGCACCTTTTCGAACGTGGCGTCGAGGTCCCCGGTGGCGAGCATGACCCAGCCGTAGGTGCCCTTGGCCATCATCTCCAGGACGGTGCCGCGTTCCGACTCGGTGACCGAGGGGTCGGCGGCCACCGGCGCCAGCAGGAGGGCGGTGTCCGGCCGGCCGGCGGGGCCGACCGTGATCCAGCGCGTCCTGCCGTGCCCCACGTCGCTGCGGACTTCGAAGCCGAGGACGTCGCGGTAGAAGGCCAGGGCGGCGTCCGGGTCGTCGTGCGGCAGGGAACTCGTATGAAGGGTGAGGTCCATGGACGCACGCTAGCCGCGGGCCGGTGCCGGGAGCTTCTCCGTTCCTGATCCCTTCCGGGCGGCGCCCTGGACCGGGACCCGAGCGGGACCCGATCGGGACCCGAGCGGGGCCCGAGCGGGGCCCGAGCGGGACTTGAGCGGGGCCCGAGCGGGACTTGAGCGGACCGCGATGGCCGCGCGCCACGCTGTCGAGTGGACCGACACGTGGTGAGGTGGCTATGGACGCGGCAGTGGAAAGGGCGGTCGAGTACATTCGCGAGCGGTTCGGCGATCCGCTGACCGTCGCGGACATCGCGGAAAGGGCCCGGCTCGGCCTTTTCCCTTTCTCGCGCCTGTTCAAGGAGGAGACCGGGGCGAGTCCCGGAAGGTTTCTCGCCGCGGTACGTATCCACGAGGCCAAGCGGCTGATCGACCGTTTCTCCATGAGCATGGCCGAGATCTCCGCCGCGGTCGGATACGGCAGCCTGGAATCGTTCACCGAGTCCTTCACGGCCGGTGTCGGGCTGCCTCCCGCCGGCTTCCGCCGGCTGTGCCGCGGCGCGGGGCAGGCACCGCCGGAGCCCCGGCCGGGCCCGCGGCCGGCAGCCGGCGCGGTCGCGGGCACGATCACGCTGCCGGAGGGGCACGGGAACGCGCGCGTGTACCTGGGTGCCTTCGCCACACCCCTCGTCCAGTACCCGGCCGTCGCCGCGGCCCTCGTCGACGTGCCGGGCGACCGTCCGTCCTGCTACCGCCTGCCCGGCGTTCCCGAGGGGAGCTGGCACCTGCTCGCGGTGGCGGTGGCCGCCGGCACCGGCCACGATCCGCACGCCGGGCGGAGCACGCTCGTCGGGGGCCACCGCGCCGGGGCCGTGACGGTGAACGCCGCCACCGTCACCAGCGCGGCGGTGCGGCTGCGCCCGCAACGCCCCGCCGATCCACCGGTCCTGCTCGCCCTGCCCGAACTGCGGCCCGCGCGCACCGTCGTGGCGCACCCCGGGTGCGCCGCCGCCCCGGGCCCGCGCCCCGCCGGCCGGCCGCGGACGGTGCCCGCCGCGCCGGAGCCGTCAGGGGCCTGAGGGCGGCGGATTGCGGCACAGCTCCTGCCGGGCCTTCAGCCGTTCGGCCAGCAGGCACCACTCCCTGCCGATGTGCTCGGCCATCGGGGCGATGACGCCCAGCCAGTGCGGCGGCACGGCGTCGACGAGCCGCCGCGAGTCCTCACCGGGCGCGAGGGCGTGCGACTGCATCCAGCGCAGGAGCTCCCGGCCGTCCGCGGTGTAGCGGATGGCGGGGTCGGCGGCCATCTTGGCCGCCACCACCGCCCACGTGGGCGGGGTGTCGGTGTGGTTCCTGCGCTGCGGCGGCGCGGCGTCGACGCTCCCGGCCACCCGCAGCGGCGCCCGGCGGGCGCCGTCGGCGACCGTCCCGGCCGGCTGGGCCGGCTCGCCGGGCGGCGCCGCGCACGGCACGGGCCGCACGTGCTGCGGGCGTACGGCATGCGGCTGGCGCCCGTTGCGTTCGGGCCCCTCGCCGCGCCGGAGCCGCGCGCTGACGTCGTGCACCGTGCCCAGCGACACGTCGGCCGCCCGGGCGACCTGGCGCAGCGGGGCGTCCGGGTGGGCGGCGATGTACTCGGCGGCCCGCCGCCTGCCCTCGCCCGCGTCCACCGGCCGCCGCCTGCCGTCCTGCCCCATGCGCTTGCCGCCCAGCGGCGTCGCGATCGCCGACCGGCCGCGCAGCGACGCGACGGTCTTCGCGCTCAGCCCGGTGACGCCGGCGACGGCGCGGTCGGACCAGTCGGGGTGGGAGGCCAGGACCCGCTGGGCACCGGCGACGCGGTCGGCCTTCGACAGCGGCAGGCCGTGCGAGCCGTTGGCCTGCATGGCGATGACGAGCGCCTCGGAGTTGGAGCAGTCCAAGAACCGCGCCCTGATGCTGTCGTCGCCCATGAGCCGGGCGGCCTCGAGCCGGTGCAGCCCGTCGATGACACGGCAGCCGTCCACCTGAACGAGAATGGGGGGGAGTTCCGCGGATTCCGCCGCGTCGAGGAGAACGCGGACATGAGCGGCGTCCGTTCCGCCCTGGCGCAGGGAGAATCCGGGGGCCAGCGCGGTGACGGGGACTTCGCGCGCCGGGAGCTGCTCGAAGTTTTGCAGGTCGAATTCGGTGTGCGCCGACGATCCGACGCTCTCCATCCGGACGGGACTGAATGCACTCGTTATCGAGACGGCGTGCGCGTTGCTCTGAGCCATTCCTGTAACTCCCTCTCTGCTGCCGCTGGCGAAGAGGGTCGCAGGAGGGTCTCCAGCCGTAGTGGAGAGCAGGTCGACGTTGCCTGGAAACACGGCACCGCGGGTGTCCGCCGCCCGGCGGACACCCGCGGTGCGTCAGGCGTCCCGGCGCCGGAGCTGCACCGCCGCGACGGCCATCAGGACGGCCGTCCAGAGCGCGAGCACCCCCAGTCCCGCCCACGGCCCCAGCAGGTCGCCCGCCCGGGAGTGCTGCTGGGTGATCAGGAAACCGGCCTCCGTCGGGAGGTAGGCGTGGACGCGCTCGCCGACGCTCCCGGGCAGCATGCCCGCCATCGGGGTGATCACCAGGACGAAGCCGGTGACGACGGTGATGCTCGCCGCCGTGTGCCGGATGATCGCGCCGACGGCGAGGGCGAACAGGCCGAGCAGGGCGAGGTAGAGACCGCAGCCGAGGACGGCCCGCAGGACGCCCGGGTCACCGATCGCGACCGGCGCCTTGCCGTCGAGGATCGGTGCGCCGACGAAGAAGGAGCCGAACGCGGTCACTTCGCCCACCGCCAGGACCAGCAGCCCGAACACCGCGCTCTTGGCCGCCAGCACGGGCACCCGGCCGGGCACTGCGAGCAGGCTGGCACGGATCATGCCGGTGGAGTACTCGGAGGCGATCGCCATCACGCCCAGCACGCAGACCGCGAGCTGGCTGAGCAGGATGCCGCTGCCCAGGATGGTGCCCGTCGGGTCGCTCCTCATCTCCGCCTGCTGGGACGCGTCGGTCTTGTCCCAGTTCGCGATGCCCATCTGCATGAACAGCGCGGTGAACACCAGGGTCAGCACGACCAGGACGGCCAGCGACCAGACGGTGGAGCGCACGGAACGGATCTTGGTCCATTCCGAGAGCATCAGACTCGCGAAGCCCGGCCCGCGCTCCCGGGCGGCCGACGCGGACGGGTGGGTGGGCGCGGTCGTGGTGGTCACTTCACACCTCCGGCGGCGGGCACGCCGGCGTCGTACTCGACGGCGTCCTTGGTCAGTTCCATGAAGGCCTCCTCCAGGGAGCCGCGCCGGGTCGACAGCTCGTGCAGCACCAGGCCGTCGGCGGCGGCGAGTTCGGCGATGCGCGCGGCCTCCAGCCCGGTGACGTCCAGGTCCCCCTCGTCGGTGGTGGTGACGGTGGCTCCCTTGCCCGTCAGCAGCTCGGCGAGCTGTGTTCCGTCGGGCGTTTTGACCAGCACGGACCGCTCCGTGCTCTGCTCGATGAACTCCTCGGTGGAGCAGTCGGCGACCAGCCGGCCGCGGCCGATGACGACGAGGTGGTCGGCGGTGACGGCCATCTCGTTCATCAGGTGGCTGGAGACGAAGACGGCGCGGCCCTCCGCAGCGAGCGACTTCATCAGGTTCCGGATCCACAGGATGCCCTCGGGGTCGAGACCGTTGACCGGCTCGTCCAGGACCAGCGCCGCGGGATCGCCGAGCAGCGCGGCGGCGATGCCGAGCCGCTGGCCCATGCCGAGCGAGAAGCCGCCCGCCCGCTTGCGGGTCACCGGTGCCAGCCCGACCTGCTCGATGACCTCCCCGACCCGGCGCCTGCCGATGCCCTGGGTCTGTGCGAGGCAGAGCAGGTGGTCGTAGGCGCTGCGGCCGGTGTGGACGGCGCGCGCCTCCAGCAGCGCCCCGACCACCCGCAGCGGCCGGGCCAGGTCGCGGTAGGGCACGCCGTTGACGGTGGCCTCGCCGGCGTCGGGCCTGTCGAGCCCCAGCAGCAGTCGCATCGTCGTGGACTTGCCTGCGCCGTTGGGGCCCAGGAAGCCGGTGACCCGGCCGGGCTCGACCGTGAACGACAGGTCGTTCACGGCACTCTTGTCGCCGTAGCGTTTCGTGAGGTTCTTGGCCTCGATCATGGTCACCTCGGTTGAATGGCCTGCGAGAGTTTCGCTGGGGCAGAAAAATCCCCGGCCACCTGTGATAGCAGGATCGCTATCTGTTCAGTAGTCGCGCCCTGGAGCGGCCGTGAACGATGGCCCCCACATCGGGGCACGGATATTTTGGCAGCGCCTACTGTCCGAGGAAGCCCGTGTTTCATCTGCCGACTTTCCTCAGTTGAACCCGTGGACCCGTGAGGGTGGTCATGAATTCAGTCACGAACGGTCCGGCGCACACCGGCCGGCGGCCGGTGGTCGGGATCTGCGCGCGCACCGCGCCGGTCACCCTCCAGGGCAGCGATCTGGTCGTCTCCCTGGCGCTGCAGTCGCACGTGGCCTTCCTGGCCGAGGCGGGCTGCACGCCCCTGCTGCTGCCGCTGCTGCCGGGGGCCGAGGACCTGGCCGGCCGGCTCGACGCACTGCTGGTCGCGGGCGGCCCCGACCTGGACCCGGCGCTGTACGGTCAGGACGCCCACCCGGCGACCCGGCCGATGAGCCCGGACGCCGACCGCGTCGAACTGGCGCTGGTCGCCAGGGCACTCGACGCGGCCCTCCCCGTACTGGCGATCTGCCGCGGCATGCAACTGCTCAACGTGCTGCACGGAGGCACCCTCCACCAGCACCTGCCGGACGTCACCGGCCACGACGGCCACCGTCCTCGCACCCCGTCCTTCACCCTGGGCCGCCGCCCGCTGAAACTGCTGCCCGGCAGCCGGATCGCCGGCATCCTCGACGAGGACGAACCCGAGACGGCCTGCCACCACCACCAGGCGGTGGACCGGCTCGGCGAGGGCCTCACCGCCACCGGATGGGCCGAGGACGGGACCGTCGAGGCAGTCGAAGTCACGGGCCATCCCTTTGCGGTCGGCGTGCAATGGGAATCCGGGCACACGGCCGACAAACGACTTCATCAAGCCCTCGCGCAAGCAGCCGCACGCGTTTGAAGAACAGGTCGCCGCAATTTTCGAAAAATTGAGAACAGGCGGCCTCGAGGGAAAACTGTTTTCCGATCCCCATGCGAAGGAGAATCATGTCGCCGCGGATGCCCAACCCCTCGTTGGTGGTGCCCGACGTTCTTCCGCCCATGCGCGCGCTGGTCAAGGCCGTCAACAGCGTCGGTGTGCCGCTGCAGACGCTCGTGCTCGTCCACCTGCGGGTGAGCCAGATCAACGGCCGCCTGGTGCAGCTACCCGTCAAGCAGTGGGAGTTCGAGGAGGCGGGGGAGGAGGACCACCGTCTGCCGCTGGTGGAGACCTGGCGGGAGCAGACCTGCTTCACCGACGCCGAGCGCTCCGTGCTGGCGCTGGCCGAGGCCGCCACGCGCATCAACGACCGCGCGGACCCGGTGTCGGACGAGGTCTGGGAAGAGGCCGCCAAGCACTGGACCGAGGTGCAGCTCGCCGCCGTGGTCCTGCACATCGGCCTGGTCAACCTCTGGAACCGGGTCAACGTCGCCACCAAGCAGGAACCGGTGGACTGGCGTGTCAACCCCAAGAAGTGGACCCCGATGACCAGCCGGCTCACCGCGGCGCAGTAACCCCCGCACGCACCGGCCCTGTCCGGCGGCTCACCGCCGGACAGGGCCGGTGTCGTTGCGGGCGCGGCCCCGGCTCAGCGGGCGCCGCGGCCCGGAGCGACCGTACCCAGGACCGCCAGCAGCGTCCTGGCCTGCACGTTGACGTAGCGGCTGTGCCCGGCGAGCCAGTTCAACTGGCCCGGCGTGACCCAGTGGTACCCGGGCGGCGGCTCGGTGGGCGTCGTGGCCTCGTCGGTCTCCACGATCAGATAGCGGCTCTCGGCGTTGAGGAACCGGCCGCCCTCCTCGGAGTGGACCGTCGAGTAGCGCACACGGTCGCCGGACGCGTTCAGCAGCGCGTCGAGGAACGGCGGGCGGTGCGCCGCCGGCAGCGGGGCGTAGTTCGACGGAGCACACTGCACGGTGGGCGCGAGCTCGACGGTGTCGAGGAAGCCGCCCTCGACCCGCGCGTGCGCCAGAACGTGCGGGACCCCGTCGAACACCCGGTAGGCGAACCCCACGACCCCGCTCTCCACCGGCTCGATGATCGGCTGCGTCCAGCCGGCGACCTCACGGCCGGCGCCCTCGACCGACACCGCCACCACACGGAAGAACCTGCCGTCGGCACGGCTGACGCAGGACGCGTCGGTCCGCCATCCGGCCACCTCGCGCAGGGGCATGCGACGGACCCGGACGTCGTGCCGGGCCCGTTCCCCCGTGAACCAGGTCAGCAGGCCGGAGTCGGACGACAGCGCCCTCGTCTCGGCCGGGACCGCCGGAGCGCTCGCCAGCACGGTGCGCGCGTCCATGTTCACGACGTTGTCCAGCCGCAGCAGCTCGAGGATCTGACCGAGGGTCAGCCAGCGGAACGCCTCGTCGGCCGGTACGTCGCCGTCCACCTCGACGATCATGTTGCGGTTGCGTTTGCGGTAGAACCAGGCGCCGTGCTCGGACTGCAGCACGTCCGTGAGCACCCGCTCCCGCTGCGGGGCGAGGAAGTGCTCCAGGTACTTCACCTCCGTCCCGCCGTGGGCCTTGGTGTAGTTGCTGCGGGTGGCCTGCACGGTGGGGGAGAGCTGCACCAGGTTGGGGTTGCCGGGCTCCATCTTGGCCTGCATGAGGAAGTGCAGGACCCCGTCGAACTCCTTGGCCAGGATGCCCAGGATGCCGATCTCCGGCTGCACGATGATCGGCTGCTGCCACTGGGCCCCGGGCCGCGCGACGTGCAGTCCCTCGATGGTGAAGAACCGTCCGCTGCGGTGCCGCAGGTCGCCGGTGTCCGCGGCGAACGACCAGTGGCCGAGTTCGGCGAACGGGATCCGCCGGATCACCGCCCCACCGGACCGGCGGCGCTCCTCCAGCCAGCCCGGCACCTCGCAGGTCGCGGTGTGCGTCCCTTCGGCCGTCGCGGCGGACAGCGCCAGCCGCTCGGCGGTCCCCGCCCCCGAGCGCGCGACCAGCGTGGCCGGCGCGCTCACGGCCGGCCACCGCTCTCCTTGACCGGCTTCCACCACCGGGGGTTGTCCCGGTACCACGCCACGGTCTCGGCCAGCCCCGTGCCGAACGCGGTCAGCGGCCGGTGGCCGAGCGACCGCTCGATCTTGCCCTGGTCCAGGGCGTAGCGCCGGTCGTGGCCCTTGCGGTCGGTGACGTGCCGGACCATGTCCGGCTCCGCTCCGCACAGTTCGGCGATCCGGTGGGCCAGCGTGAGGTTCGCCACCGCCGTGCCGGCACCGATGTTGTAGACCTCGCCCGCCCTGCCCCCGGTCAGCACCCGGTGCACCGCCCGGCAGTGGTCGTCCACGTGCAGCCACTCGCGGACCTGCCCGCCGTCCCCGTAGACCGGAACGGGGCGTCCCTCGAGCAGGTTGGTGACGGCGAGCGGGATGAACTTCTCCGGGTGCTGGTAGGGGCCGTAGTTGTTCGAGCAGCGGGTGACCGAGAGGTTCAGCCGGTGCGTGCGCACGTACGCCAGGGCCACCAGGTCGGAGGCCGCCTTGGACGCGGCGTAGGGCGAGTTGGGAAGCAGGGGGGACTCCTCGGTCCACACCCCCTCCTCGATGGAGCCGTACACCTCGTCCGTCGAGATGTGCACCACGCGCTCGACACCGGCCGCCAGGCAGGCCTCGAGCAGCGCCTGGGTCCCCTCCACGTTGGTGCGCACGAAGACCGCGCCGCCGGCGATCGAACGGTCGACATGGCTCTCGGCCGCGAAGTGCACCACCGCGTCCTGACCGTCGAGCACGGCAGGCAGCAGGTCGCGGTCGAGGATGCTCCCGCGCACGAAGGTCAGCCGCGGGTGCGTGGCGGGGAGGTTGTCACGGTTTCCCGCGTAGGTCAGTTCGTCCAGGACCGTGACGTGCGCGTCCTCGAAATCCGGAAAACCACCGTCGAGCATCGTCCGTACGTAGTGCGAACCGATGAATCCGGCACCGCCGGTGACGAGGATTCTCATGAGACCACATCGCAGTCGGAATTCCACGCTCGAAGCATGACCTTCTCCCTTTCCGGTGAACAGACGGACGGTGTTCCGCGGTCCTGCCGGCCGATGCGGGCGGGGTGCCGGACGGCGCGGGCGGCGGGCGCGGACGCCGAGAGCCCGCCCGCGGCGGGCTCTCGGCGTCCCCGGGGAGGCGACGCCCTCGCCCGCCCCCTGTCCGGTGAGGCTGAACGGCCGCCCTCGA
Organism: Streptomyces pactum; assembly: GCF_002005225.1. Taxonomy (NCBI): domain Bacteria; kingdom Bacillati; phylum Actinomycetota; class Actinomycetes; order Kitasatosporales; family Streptomycetaceae; genus Streptomyces; species Streptomyces pactum. The sequence continues at coordinate 192,204 of NZ_CP019724.1, read as the reverse complement.
AGGCGTCTCGAGACGGACTCGAAGGCCTTCGAGGGCGGCCGGCCGGGGGGCGTCGTCGTCAGCCGTCCTGCAGCAGCCCCAGAACGTTGCCGTCCAGGTCGGTGACGGTGGCCACGCGACGACCGCCGCCGACGTCCTTGGCGGGGTCGCGCACCGTGGCGCCCGCGGCGGTCACCTCGGCGAGCTTCGCCTCGATGTCCGCCACGTGCCAGTAGGCGACCTGCGAGTCCTGCGCCCCCGCCGGCACCAGCCCGACGTGCTGCCCCGCGACGTCGAAACCGACGTAGTACTCCGAGTCGGTCTGCGGCTCGATGCCGAACAGGACGGCGTACAGCTTCTTGGCCGCTGCCACGTCCGCCACGGGATGCAGCACGGTCTTGATTCCCTTAATGGCCGAGTCAGCCATTCTCACTCCCGGGGGTTGGAATTGCGTCGCTACATGCTAGGGAAATCCGCGAAGCCGACGCATCTTCACGCATGCCGCCTCGAGCGGGTTTCCAGACGTCCTCGAGCAAAAGCCGACAGGGCGATGCCACGCTGCCAGCGCGCTGAATTCAGGAGGGGAATCACGTGAGAAGGCTTGCGTTGGTCACAACAGCGATGGCGGTCGGTCTGCTGGGCTCGGCCGTCGTCCCGGTCACGGCGGCGGAGGAGGCGGCGGCGCCGGCCGCCGGCAGCGTCGACTGGATACCGTGTCCGGGCGGCGACCCGGTCCTCGGCGACATGCTCGAGGGCCTGGAGTGCGGCTCGCTACAGGTGCCGCTCGACTACGACGAACCCGACGGCAGGAAGATCAGCCTGGCGCTGACCCGGGCCAAGCACACCGTCCCCGACAGCGAGTACCAGGGCGTCGTCGTGCTCAACCGCGGCCAGTGGCCCGGCGGCATCGGCCGCGACCTGCCCACCCGCTACGCCCAGGGCACGACCGGGCTGGCGAAGGACGTCGGCGACGCCTACGACTGGATCGGCTTCGACCCGCGCGGCGTGGGCGCCAGCGAGCCGGCCGTCGTCTGCGACAGCGACTACCTCGACCCCGGGCACGCCCAGCCGGACCCGGTGCCGCCCACGCCCGCCGCCGAGCGGGAGTGGACGCAGCGGGCCCGCGCGTACGCCGAGAGCTGCGGCGACAAGTACGGCGACGTGCTCAGGCACCTGAGCACCCAGGAGGCGGCGCGCGACCTGGACCGGATGCGCGCCGCGCTCGGCCAGCAGAAGATCACCTACTTCGGCACCGACTGGGGCACCTACCTCGGCTCGGTCTACGCCTCGATGTTCCCGCACCGGGTGCAGCGCATGGTCCTGGACAGCGTGGTGCGTCCCAGCGGCGTGGGGTACCGCGACAGCCTCCGCAAGAACGTGACGTCCCAGCGCAACGCCGAGATCTTCTTCGCCTGGGTCGCCCGGTACGACGACGTCTACCACCTGGGCACCACCGCGGCCGAGGTCGAGGCGAACTACTACGAGGGACAGGACGCGCTCCGCACGGCGCCCGTCGACGGCAGGATCGGCCCCTCCGAGTGGGCCGACGTCTTCGAACCGGTCGTCTACCGGAGCTGGACCTGGCTCTCCCGCGCGCAGATGCTCTCCGACTGGGTGGTGCGCAAGGACCCGGCGTCGCTGCGGGCCGGCTACTCACCGCCGGGCTTCCCGCACCAGAACCGGCACGCGATGACCAACGCGGTCAACTGCCTCGACGGCCCCTGGCCGCGCGACTGGAGCCGGTGGCACCGCGACCACACCCGCCAGTACGACGCCGGCAACCGGTTCTTGACCTGGACCAACGCCTGGTACAACGCGCCGTGCGCCTTCTGGCCGGAGCCCGCCAGGAGCGAGCCGCTCGAGGTCGGCGACCGCACGGTGGACGTCCTGCTGGTGCAGCCCCAGTTCGACACCGCGCACGGTGTGGCCGGCGCCGCCGAGACGCACAGGCTGTTCCCGAACTCCCGGCTGGTCCTGGAGAGGGGCGGTCACAACGTCGGCGCCGCGCTGTCGGCGAACAACAACGTCTGCCTCAACGAGTACGTCGGCGACTTCCTCAGGGACGGCACCCGTCCGGCCTCCCGGCGGGGGGCCGACGCCACCTGCAAGGCGTCACCGGACCCGGTCCCGGCGTCCTGATCCGTCACCGGACGGGCCCCGCACGAGCGTCGTGCGGGGCCCGTCCGGCCGGACGGCCAACTCAGCGCGGGGCGAGTGCCGCACCGCCCCGGTGGGCGGCGACCACCTCCCGCAGCGTGTGCGCCAGGTCGTTGGGCGCGGGCATGGCCAGCACCTCCTCGCCCAGGCGCCGGGCGTTCGCGCGCAGGGCCGCGTCCCCGAGCAGACGGACCAGTGCGGCACGGACCGCGGGCCCGTCCGCCTGGGCGGGTGTCATGGCCATCCCCGCGCCCGCACGGTCGAGGCAGCCGGACTTCAGCGGAGCGTCGAACGCCCGGCCGATCAGCAACTGGGGAACGCCGTGGCGCAGAGCGCACCCGAACGACCAGGTGCCGCCGTGGTGCACCACGGCCGAGCAGGTCGGCAGCACCTCGGACAGCGGAACGGACTCCACCAGGCGGGTGTTGCCCGGCACCTCGCCCAGGGCCCGCCGCGCGTCCGGCGGCAGGGCCAGGACCAGCTCCATCTCCAGGCCGGCCACCGAGCCCAGGATCTCCCGGACCCGCTCGAGGGGCAGCGGCAGCCGTACCGGCCCGTCGTCGGCGACGTCGCCGAAGGTCATCAGGACCCGCGGCACCCGCGGCGGTCCGGCGAGCCATCCGGGCACGACGGCCGGGCCGTTGTAGGGGACGAACTGCACGGGAAGCGTCGTCGGCCGCGCGTCGGGCCGGAACGCCTCGGGGAACGGGGCGATGGTGAACTGCCCGTTGACCAGGTCCTCGCAGAACTCCACGCCGTACCTCGCGGCCCAGCCCGCCAGCCAGTCGCGCATGGCGTCGGCGCGCCGATGCGGCGGCTGCCGGGCTTTGGCGTGCAGGAAGTCCTCCCGCAGGCGCGTGTAGACGTCGACGGAGTACAGCACCCGGGCGTGGGCCGCGCCCACCGCGGCGGCGGCCACCGCGCCCGCGAACGCCTTCGCGCCCCAGAGCACCAGGTCCGGCCGCCAGGCGCGGGCGACGGCGACCAGGTCCTCCATCATCGGGTCGTTGGACCGCCGTGCCTGCGGCAGCACCAGGTCGTCGAAGACCCCGCAGGCCTGCTCCCAGCTCAGCCGCGCACGGTCGGGCCGTAGGTCGAACAGCGGCTCCAGCCCCTGCCGCGGGGCCCTTCTCGCGGCGGCGGCACGGTCCGACGTCTGACGCCGGTCGCGCTGCCTGCGGACCGTCGGTGTCTCGCCGGGCCCGACGCCCAGGCCCGTCAGCCCCGCCCCGGCGACGGCGTCCAGCAGGTCGGGCCAGCCGGCCACCCGCACCTCGTGCCCGGCCGTCCGCAGCGACCACGCCAGCGGCACCAGGTTGTACAGATGAGTCTTCCAGGGAAACGGCACGACGAGAACTCGCACGACGTACTCCTTTTGGAACGTGGGAGGTGGAATGCACCCAGGAAAGTGCCATCTGAACCCGCCGTTCAACCGCTGAAACGCCGCGGTTGAACAAACGGGCCGGCACGGTCGGCAACACGGAAAACTCGTGAACTTGACAGAGCCGAGTACTCAACGGGACCGTCGGCGTACTCGGTTGCCGATACAGCCGAAGGAGGTGAAACAGATGAAGACGCTTCGTCAGTGGAATGCTCTGCGTTCGCAGCGCAAGGGCGGTGTCCGCCCGGCCGGTACGCACTTCAAGTGGGCGGCCTGATCAGGTCGATCTCTGAGTCTGTGGAGGGTCGTACGACCCTCCACAGACTGGCTTTCGGACCTCGGAAATCTCTGACCCTGGCAATCGAGGTGGGACCAGTGCACCGATGGAGTTACGAGCTTTTTGCCGTCGAACGGAAAACCTTGGACGGGCTGGTGGACCGTTTCCTGGCCCACGAGCCATGGCAGAAATCGCGCGATCCGCTGACCGAGGCGGAACGCGCGGAACTGCGTGAGACGATCGCGGGACTCCGGCATCCCAGGGTCGTCGAAGAACTCTGCGCGCTGGCGGCGACCCACCCGCGTGCGGATGTCCGCCTGTCGGTGCTCGAGGGTGTCGAGCCGTTCCTGGCCACCCATCCCGCGGCGCGGGAGTTCCTGGTCTGGCTGCTCGGCGACGACGAGGACTTCATCGTGTTCTCCGCCGCGCGGATCGCCGGCCGGCACCGCGTCGGCGAGGCCTACGAGGAGCTGGTGCACATCACCGGACCGGCCGAGGCCGGCCTGTTGCGCAGCACCAAACCGGTGGGCATCGGCGCCGCCGTCGTGGCCAAGGCGATGGACCGGATACTGGGGGCCGAGGACCGGGCGGCCCGGCTGGGGCTCGAGCGGGAGCACGCCCGCACCGGGCAGTTGCCGCCGGGCACCGCACTGGACGAACACTGGGACTACGACCCGCACCACCTGCCACGCCCCGCCCCCGACGGCATGGTGCTCATCCCGGCGTCGGACTTCGTCGTCGGAATCGGCATGGACGACGTCGTCCATCCGCTGTACGACGTGGACGACGCGGTCCCCAGGCAGACCCGCCACCTGCCCGACTTCCTCATCGACCGCTACCCGGTGACCAACCGGCAGTACGACCAGTGGGCGCAGGGCCCGCTGGCCGCCGAGCACGCGCTCTGCCACCCCGACGAGCCCGAGGGCAAGGACCACCGCCGCGGGATCGCCGGCGACACCCGGTTCGGCCCCGACCACCCCGCGACCGGCGTCGACTGGTTCGACGCCTACGCCTACCTCGCACACCTCGGAAAGCGGCTGCCGACCGAGCTGGAGTGGGAGAAGGCCGCACGCGGCGACAGCGGAGCCCGCTATCCGTGGGGCGACGACTTCGACCCGGACGCCCTGCGCTGGTTCGGCGCGTCCTACGCAGCGGTGCAGAACCTGGAGCAGTGGCGCGACGCCCTGAGCACCTTCGACGAGAAGAGCCCCGAGGTCACCACCGTCCCGGTCGGCTCCCACCCCAAGAACGTCAGCGGCTACGGGGTCGCGGACCTGGTCGGGAACTGCTGGGAATGGACGGACACCAACTTCTTCACCCGCGACCGGATGAAACCGATGATCTCCGGCAGGCCCCGCACCGAATGGGCGACGGCCGAGGAGACCTCGGTGGTCATCCGGGGCGGCGCGTGGACCTCCATGCGGGAGCAGGTCACGACGTACTTCCGCGGCAAGGACCTCTTCACGGACCGGCACAACGAGATCGGATTCCGAGGAGTGATCCGGTGAGCCCGCCGCAGCGCATCCCGCGGTTTCGGTACGACGGCACGGTGACGGCGGACCAACGCGCCTTCTACGAGCAGTACGGATTCGTGATCTACCGCGGCGTGTTCGACGCACAGGACGTGGAGGTCATCCAACGCGATGCCGAACGCCTGGAACGCGACACCCTCGAGGGGAAAGTACCGGCCGAGCACCGCGACCGGGTGATCAAACCGTCGTACGACGAGGACGGCCGGGCGACCCTGCACCGGCTGCCCTATTTCACCCTGCACTGCGCGAACACCCGAGAACTCATCGAGCGACGGCACCTGGACGCGCTCGGCCCCGGCCTGCTGGGACGGCCGACATGGCGGTTCGAGGACGCCATCGACGGAGCCGTGTGGCAGATGAAACGCGGCAGGCGAAGCTCGTACAGCGCGCTGGACTGGCACCTCGACTTCCCGCACGATCTCCCGGTGACCCCGCTGGTGAACGTGGGCATCTACCTGGACTCCGCCACCATCCGCAACGGCTGCCTGGTCCTCGTGCCCGGATCCCACCGGTATCCGCCGCGGCGGCTGGAGGCCGTGGGACTTCCCCTCGAAGCCGAGGCGGGCGACGTCATCTGCCACACCTACAACATCCTCCACCATTCCGGGCCGGTGCTGGACGACACCAGCCGGGCGACGCTGTACGTGTACTACTCCGCGGGCGAGAAGCCCTCGGCGGGCACGGAGTACAGCCACCGGGCGGGCGAGGACTTCGCCAAAATGATCACCGGAGCGGAGGCCGGCACGCGATGACCACCACCGAGCAGTTCTCCCCCGAGCCTTGCCTGCCCGAAGTCCCCGCCGAGGTCCTGCGGATCGCCGCCTCGACCGACGGGACGGCGGCGGAACACGACGCCCTGCTCGGCGGCTACCTGCGCACACTGGAACGGCTCACCGACCCGCGACTGCTCGGGGAATGCCTGGCGGTCGGCCTGCTGCACGACACGCCCCGGATCCGCCGGCTCGCCCTGGCAGCCGCCGTACGGCTCGCCCCGGAACTGGCGGCCGAGGCCGTCGGGTGGGCGCTGGCCGACCCGGACGAGACCGTGCGGGGACCCGCGCTCGCCTCCCTGGCCTCGACATCCGCCCTGCGGTTGGCGGGCGGCCCGTCGGCGCTCCACGCCCTGCTGGCCGTCCTGGGCCGATCCCCCGAACAGATCACCGCGGGCGTCGGCAACTACGTGACGGCGGCGGACGCGCACGCACTCGCCTCGGCCCGGACGCTGCTGGCCGACCCGGACCTGGCCGACACGGTCCTGGCCGAGCTGCCCGTCCCGCTGTCGGCCGACCGGCTGCCCAGCCGGCTCTCCCTGGACGGAATGCGGCACGTCCCGGCCGGACGGCTGCGCCGCGGGACGCGCCCCGGACAGGAACGCTCCTGGGGCGACCCGGCCGAGGCGGCGGTGGACGAGGTCGAGGTGGCGGGGTTCCACCTGGACACCGTGCCGGTCACCAACGACGCGTACGACGCGTTCGTCGCCGACGTCGCCGGCCACGGCCACCTGTGGTGCCATCCGGACGAGCCGCGCGACACCGATCACACCCGCTCCACCGCCGACGATCCCCGCTTCGCCGGCGACCACCCCGTGACCGGGGTCAGTTGGTACGACGCGGCGGCCTACGCCGACTGGTGCGGCAAGCGGCTGCCCACCGAGGACGAATGGGAGCGGGCCGCGCGGGGCGACGACCACCGCCGCCACCCGTGGGGCGCCACCTTCCGGCCCGACCTGGTACGGGGCCTGCACACGGTACTCGCGGGGGACGCTGCCACCGGCCCGGACCGCCAGACGTGGCTGCGCCGGCTCGCGGACCTCCGCATCACCGAACCGTCCGCGCTGACCGGCCCGGTGAACGACCTGCCGGGCAACGAGTCTCCCTTCGGAATCCGGGACATGTGCGGCAACGTGTGGGAGTGGACGTCCACCCGCTTCCTGGACGGCCTCCCGCTCCGGCCGCGCTTCGGCACGATGGACCCGGGCGACCTGTGGGGCGAGTGGTCGGCCGAGGTCAGCGTGCGCGGCGGGGCGTGGAGCTCACCCCCCGCGCTGCTCACCGCGGTGAGCCGGGCGGGAAAGCCCCTGGTGACCAGGAGCCCGGAGATCGGGTTCCGCTGCGCGGTGAGCGAATCCGAGGCGCCACGGTGACCACCGGAACACGGCGAGTGCGGCGGGTGCTGCCCGAGGGCTACAGCCGCTGCCTCGCCAACCCCGACTTCCGCCGGCTCCAGCCCGGCTTCCTGGTCTCCTTCCTGGGCGACGGCATGAGCTTCGTCGCAGTGGCGTGGCTGGCCGTCGAACTGGCCGGCCCGGCCGACCGGGCCCTCGTGGTGGGGCTGGCCGTCGCCGCCTACAGCCTGCCCGCCGCGATCGGCTCCCTGACGCTGGGACGCTGGCTGAGCGGGCGCAACGCCAAAAGCCTGATCCTGCTGAACTCGCTCCTGCGCGCGGCCGTGTTCACCCTGCTGCCGGCGTTGTCCTGGCTGGACCTGCTGGACGTCACGACCTACATCGCCCTGCTCGCCCTCTCCTCGGTCCTGCACGCCTGGGGGATCGCCGGCCGGCAGACCTTCGTCGCCGAGACCCTGCCCGACGAGGACCGGCTGGCCGGCCACTCGCTGGTGGGCAGCCAGGAGCAGTTGTCCTTCATCATCGGACCGCCGCTGGCCGGCCTGGTGGCGGCCGCGCTCGGGCCGGCCGCGGTGCTCGCCGGCGACGCGGCCAGCTACCTGTACCTGGCCGTCGTGGCGGCCCGGGTACGCGGCGACAGCAAGGTCGGCCGCCGTCCAGCGGTCCCGTTGCGGCGCAGCGGCCAGACCCTCGCCCGCCACCCGGAGCTGATGGGCCTGCTCGCGCTCACGTTCGTGTTCTACCTCCTGTACGGGCCGATCGAGGTGGCGCTCCCGGTCTTCGTGGCCGAGGAGATGGGCGCGGACCCCACCGCGCTGGGGTGGATCTGGGGCGCCTTCGGCGTCGGCGCGGTCATCGGGGCCCTGGTCGCGGGAACGCTGCGGCGGCTCCCGCTGTGGCCGACCGCGCTGGCCATCGTGGCCGGCTGGGGACTGGCCATCCTCCCCTTCGCGCAGTTCGGCACCCTCACCGCGGGCATCGTGGGCTTCGGCCTCGGCGGGCTGATCTACGCGCCCTACGGACCTGTGACGATCACCCTGCTGCAACAGAAGGCCCCCCTGGAGGAGTTGGTGAGCCTCAGCGCCTTCCGCAGCGCGATCCTGGTGATCGCGACGCCCCTGGGCGCGGCACTCGGCGGGCCCCTGGTCGGCGCGTTCGGGGCGGCGGGCACGATCCGGCTGTCCGGCCTGACCACCGTCGGCCTCGCCGTCCTGGGCGCACTGCTGATCTGGCTGGTACGGCCGCGCCCGGACCGCGGGAAGCCGCAGCCGGTCTCCGGCAGGCGGCACGCCGATCGGACCTGAGCAGCCCGCGACGGGCCGCCCGGCCCCGCGCGGGCAGCGCACCGGCGCCGGGACCCCGACGCCGTCATGCTCGGCGCCGCGGACCTGCCCGGCGCCAGGGACAAGGAGCGGTGATGAAACTCGGACAGGACGAGATGCGAAGCCGGTTCGAGCGGGAGCGGTCCGTCCGGCTGGCCACGGTCGACGAACGCGGCGGCGCCCATGTGGTGCCCGTCATCTTCGTGGTCGACGGCGACATCCTCTACTCACCGACCGACAGGCCGAAGAACGGCGCGCCGCGGCCCAAGCGGCTGCGCAACCTGGACCACGACCAGCGGGTCACGGTCCTGGCCGACCTCTACGACGACGACTGGCTGAAGGCGTGGTGGGTACGGCTGCGCGGCACCGGCCGGGTGGTCGGCGAGAGCCCGGAGCGCACGCGTGCGCTGGGCCTGCTGGACCGGAAGTACGGGCAGTTCGACGGCCCCCGCTACCTCAGGGACGGCGGACCGGTGCTGGCGGTGGACATCAAGGACTGGCTCGGCTGGGCGTTCAGCGACCGCCCCGCGCAAACGGACCGGCCGCGGCCGTGGCACGAGCGGTTGCGGCGGCGCCCCCGGTGACCGGCCTGTGGCCGGTTCCACCCGTCCTTGACCGGGGTTGGAGACGTCCTTGCCATGCTGCCAGCACTACCCAGCCCGGCACACACGGCAGTCCCCGTCATCCCGGTACGCGACCTGGGCGCGGGTCTGTCTGCCACCTTCCGAAAGGACGAACATGGGATCAGTCGAGGTTCCGGTTCTGATCGTGGGCGGTGGCGGATGCGGTCTGTCCGCCTCCGTCTTCCTGTCCGACCAGGGCGTCGACCACCTGCTGGTGGAACGGCACCCGGACACGTCGAGGGTCCCCAAGGCGCACTACCTCAACCAGCGCACGATGGAGATCTTCCGCCAGCACTCGGTCGCCGACGACGTGCTCGCCGAGGCGGCGCCGCTGGAGAAGTTCGGCAAGGTGCGCTGGCAGACCACGCTCGCCGGCGACGGGCCGCTGGACCGGCGCCTGATCCACGAGATGGACGCCTTCGGCGGCGGTGAACTGCGCGAGACCTACGCGGCGGCCGGGCCCGTCCTGCCCGCCAAACTGCCGCAGATGTGGCTGGAGCCGATCCTGCGCCGGCACGCGCAGGACCGCAATCCCGGACGGATCCTCTTCCACCACGAGGTCACCTCCTTCTCCGACGAGGGCGACCACGTCGTCGCCGAGGTACGCGACCTCGACACCGGAGAGATCACCACGGTCACGTCGCAGTACCTCATCGGGGCGGACGGCGGCCGCACGGTCGGAGCCGCGGTCGGCATCGAGATGCAGGGCCCGCCCGGGCTGGTCAACACCACCACCGCGTACTTCTCCGCCGATCTGTCCCCGTGGTGGGAGGAGGGCACGCTCATCACGCACTTCCTCAGCCCGCAGGACCCCGACCTGTCCAGCAACCTCATCGAGATGGGACCGAGCTGGGGCAAGGAGTGCGAGCAGTGGGGCCTGCACTTCGCCCCCGGCCCGCCCGGACGCTGGGACACCGAGACGGTCGTCCCCAGGATCCGTGAGCTGCTGCGCATCCCGGACCTGGAGGTGACGGTGCACAAGGTGACGGACTGGATCGTGCACGCCCACCTCGCCGACCGCTACCGGGTCGGCCGCGTGCTGATCGCCGGCGACGCCGCCCACCGCCAGCCCCCCGCCGTCGGTCTCGGCCTCAACACCGGCATCCAGGACGCGCACAACCTCGCCTGGAAGCTGGCCGCGGTACTCGGCGGCCGGGCCACCGACAACCTGATCGACACCTACGAGAGCGAACGCCGGCCCGTGGGCCGGGAGAACGTGGACTGGGCGGTGTCCGCCGCCGTCCACCACCAGGCGGTCATCGACGCCGTCGGCGTCGGTCACCACATCCCCGCCGGGCGCCGCGGGCAGCGTCTCGAGGCGTACTTCGACCCCTCACCGCTCGGCGACACCGTGCGGGCGCGCGCCCTGGAGATCTTCCACACCCACCGCGGGGGCTGCCAGTCCCTCGACATGGAGGTCGGCTTCCACTACGAGGACGGTGCGCTGGTCCCGGACGGCAGCCAGGCGCCGGCCCGCGTCCCCATGCGCGACGAGCACCGGCCGACGTCCCGCCCCGGGCACCGGCTGCCGCACGCCTGGATCACCCGCGAGGGCCGGCGCCTGTCCACGCTGGACACCACCGGCAGCACCGACTTCACGCTGATCACGGGCGCGCGGGGGACGCCGTGGCGCGAGGCGGCCGCGCGGGTGGCGCAGAAGTACTCGGTGCGGCTCCACACGGTGTGCATCGGCGCCGGCGGCGAGTACGCCGACGTGGACGGCGGCTGGCAGGCCGTCCGGGAGATCACCGACGCCGGCGCCCTCCTGGTCCGCCCCGACCAGCACGTCGCCTGGCGCAGCACGGGCGGCAGCGAGGACCCCGAGCAGGCCCTGGCGCAGGCGTTCGCCGCGGTCCTGGAGCGCTGAGACCACGACGGCACACGGAAGCGGCCGTGCCCCGAGACTTCGGGCACGGCCGCTTCCGCGTCGGCCGGGCGGCTCAGGCCCCGACCGCGACCGGGCCGGCCGCGTTCTGCTTCACCCAGGTCATGACCTGCTCGGCGGCCTGGCGCGCGGAGGCCATGCACACCCCGACGCCCACACCGTCGTACAGGGCGCCGCACACCGCGAGGCCGGGCTGGGCGGCCACCGTCTCCCGGATGCGCCGCACCCGCTCGAAGTGGCCGACGGTGTACTGCGGCAGGGCGTCCTGCCAGCGGCTGACCCGGGCCGCCACCGGGGCGCCCCGCACGCCGGTGGCCTCGGCCAGCTCGGCCGTCGCCAGCGCCACCAGGCCGGTGTCGTCGCGCTGCAGCAGGCCCTCCTCGCCGAACCGCCCGATCGAGCAGCGGACGATCTCCACCTCGCCGGCCAGGTGCGGCCACTTCACGGTGGTGAACGTGACCTCCTTGACCGCCCTGCCCTCCACCGCGGGCACCCGGTAGCCGGCGTAACCGCGGCCCGGCAGCCCGCCGGGGAACGCCGTGCGGGGGTAGGCGAGCGTGACCACCGCCACGCTCGAGTACGGCACCTGTCCGAACGCCGAGACGGCCGCGGAGGTGCCGGGGACGGTGGCGAGCAGCCTGCCCGCGGGGCCGGCCGGAACGGCGACGACGACGGCGTCGGCGTCGAGGTGCTCCGGGCCGGTGTCCGAGTCCACGGTCACCCGCCAGCCGTCCGCGCGGCGGGTGAGTTCCCGCACGGGGGAGTCGGTGCGCACGGACGCGTCCGGCGCGGCCGCCAGCACCTGGCGCACGAGCACGGGGGGCAGCGAGCCGAACCCGCCGTCCAGGGTCGCCACCCGCACCGGCGGCGGCTTCTGCCCCTGGGCGAGCACGGGCGTCAGCGAGCCCGCCGCGTCCGCGAGCGAGACGTGCGCGCGGGCCGCCTTGGCCAGCGGCGTCAGCGTGGCCTCGAACGACAGGTCCGCGGCGCGGCCGGAGAACACACCGGCGAGGAACGGTTCGACGAGGCGGTCCACGACCTCCTGGCCGAAGCGCCCGCCGACGTAGTCCGCGACCGAGACGTCGCCGTCCCGGTCGAAGGACGGCAGCACGAGGTCCTGCCGGGCCCGGTCGACGCCCTGCGCGGAGACGACGCCGGACCTGGCGAGGTCGTCCATGTCGCAGGGCACGCCCATGAACTGACGGTCCGGCTGCCGCCGGATCTCGCCCCGGGTCCAGATCGCCGACGCGGTCTCGCCCGCCGGCATGATGGTCTCGCCGAGCCCGGCGTCCTGGATCAGCCCGGTGGTCCGGCGCCGGTTGGCGTACAGGGACTCGGCGCCCTCGTCGACCGCGACGCCCGCCACCTCGGAGACCGAGAGTTTCCCCCCGAGCCGGGACGACGCCTCCAGGACCGTCACCCGGACCGGCTCGTTACGGAGCCGGAACGCCGCCGCCAGTCCCGCGATACCACCCCCGATGACGACGACATGGGGCTTTCCACTCACCTGATCCTGTTCGGTGCCAGCCATTCCACCAGATCCTTCGCGGTTAGTGTCGTAGAGGCCGTCCCGGCGCCGGGACGGGTGCCTGGCAGTCTGACCGGAGGGACCGGCCCCCCGGTCGAGAGCGCCTAGAGGGCCCTGCGGGCGGAGCCGAACCAGCGCTCGAGGGCCTGGCCGAGGTCGTCGGTGGTGCCCGGTGAGGTCCAGGCGACGTAGCCGTCGGGGCGGACCAGGACGGCGTCGGGTGCGGTGCCGGGGGTGGTGCCGGGGGTGGTGGTCCAGGTTCCGGTGACGGTGTCGACGCGGCCGGTGTGGTGCCGGGCGGCGCGTGCGGCGGCGCCGTCACAGGTCACCAGCAGGCCGCGTCCGGTGCGCAGGAGTTCGCCGACGCGGGTGCGGGTGCCGTCGGGCAGGGTCAGCGCCCGGTCGGGCGGCATGCGCCGGCCCAGCAGCGGATGGTCGCCCTTGGCCAGGTCGTAGCGGATACCGAGGTTGCTCAGCATGCCGGCCGCGTACTCGGCGGCGTCCCGGTGGGCCAGCAGCTCGCCCACGACCTCACGGACCGGGTCCATGTCCTGGCCGGTGAGCCGCAGCTCGATCGCCGCGCGGGCGTTGCGCGCCAACTGCTCGCCGACCGGGTGGCGTTCGGCGTGATAGGTGTCCAGCAGGCCCTCGGGCGCCCACCCGCCGACCGCCGCCGCCAGCTTCCAGCCCAGGTTCACCGCGTCCTGGACGCCCACGCTCAGCCCCTGCGCCATGGCCGGGGGCTGCACGTGCGCCGCGTCGCCCGCCAGGAACACCCGCCCGCGCCGGTACTCGGCGGCGGCCCGCGAGGCGTCGGTGAAGCAGCTCATCCAGCGGCACCGGCCGTGGTGGAGGGACTCGCCGGTGAGCCGCTGCCAGGCGTCGGCGAGGTCGGAGAAGGACAGCGAGTCGCGGTCGTGCGGCGGCGGCGTACCGGCCTCGTGGACGACGACCCGGGTGACGCCGTCCTCCAGGTCCATCGCCATCACCATGCTGCCGCCCGGCAGGTTCTCGCCGATGCGCCGCTTGCGGGTGTCCACACCGGTGACGTCGGCCGTGAGGAAGCCGCGCCGGCCGTCGGTGCCGGGGAAGCCGATCCCGGCCAGTTTGCGGACGGTGCTGCGTCCGCCGTCGCAGCCCACCAGGTAGGCGGCGCTCTCCCCGGCCGGCCCGTCGGGCCCGTCCACGGCCACCACGACACCGTCGTCGCTCTGCCGCACACCGGTCACCTCCCGGCCGCGCAGGACCGGTACGCCGAGTTCGCCCACCCAGTCCTCCAGCATCCGCTCGGTGCGGAACTGGGAGACCCCCCGGTGCCCGTAGTGGTCCTGCGCCAGCACGCCGAGGTCGATCGGGATCCCGCCGAAGTGGCTGTCGGCGGGCTCGGTGCCGCCGAGACGGCCGAGCAGGCCCCGCTGGTCGAAGCACTCGGCGGTGCGCTTGGTGAAGCTCGCCCCGCGCGACTGGCGCGTCGGGGCGGTCAGCCGCTCGTAGACGACGACGTCCGCGCCGCCGAGCCTGAGTTCGCCCGCCGTCATCAGCCCGACCGGGCCGGCCCCGACGACGATGACATCCCTGGCCATGTGTTCGCTCCTCTTCGATGGGTGGCGCCGGGCGCTCACCGGCCGGCGTACTGCGGGACGCCGCCGCCGAACCAGCGCTCGAGGGCCTGGCCGAGGTCGTCGGTGGTGCCCGGTGAGGTCCAGGCGACGTAGCCGTCGGGGCGGACCAGGACGGCGTCGGGTGCGGTGCCGGGGGTGGTGGTCCAGGTTCCGGTGACGGTGTCGACGCGGCCGGTGTGGTGCCGGGCGGCGCGTGCGGCGGCGCCGTCACGGGTCACCAGCAGGCCGCGTCCGGTGCGCAGGAGTTCGCCGACGCGGGTGCGGGTGCCGTCGGGCAGGGTCAGCGCCCGGTCGGGCGGCATGCGCCGGCCCAGCAGCGGATGGTCGCCCTTGGCCAGGTCGTAGCGGATGCCGAGACCGCTCACGATGCCGGCGACCCGCTCGGCGGCGTCCCGGTGGGCCAGCAGCTCGCCCACGACCTCGCGGACCGGGTCCATGGTCTCGTCACCGAGGTAGAGCTTCGACGCCGCGCGGGCGTCGCGGATCAACTGCTCGCCGACCGGGTGGCGTTCGGCGTGATAGGTGTCCAGCAGACCCTCGGGCGCCCACCCGCCGACCGCCGCCGCCAGCTTCCAGCCGAGGTTCGCCGCGTCCTGCAGCCCGGCGCTCAGTCCCCACGCGGCCAGCGGCGGGATCTCGTGCGCCGCGTCGCCCGCCAGGAACACCCGCCCGCGCCGGTACTGCCCGGCCAGCGCGGCCGAGTTGCCGCACGCCCACAGCCAGTGGCAGTCCGCGTCGTCGATCGACTCGCCGGTCAGCCGCCGCCACGCGTCGGCGACCTCGGCGAACCTCAGCGCGCCCGGCTCCGGACGGGCGGGCAGATCCGGGTCGTGGACGACCACACGGCAGCGGCCCCCGCCCAGCGGAGTGCACACCACCATGCGGCCGCCGGGAAGGCGCTCGCCGATCGGCCGGGGGCGCGGGGCGGCACCGCTGATCTCCGCGGTGTACATGCCCCGGGTGGGCTCCCAGTCCCGCACCGGGATGCCGGCCAGCGCGCGCACGGTACTGCCCGCCCCGTCGCAGCCGGCCACGTACCCGGCCTGCTCCTGGCCGGGCCCGTCGGGACCGGTGAAGGACACCACCACACCCTCGGGCGTCTCCCGCAGACCGCTCACCTCGCAGCCGCGGCGCACCGGCACGCCGAGGTCGGCCAGCCAGCCGCCCAGCGCCCTCTCGGTCGTGGCCTGGGACAGGCCCAGCACGCCGCTGTGGTCCTCGTCGAGCATGCCGAGGTCGAAACGGACCCCGCCGAAGTGCCCCATCGGGCCCCACCGGAACTCGCCCAGCCGGCTCAGCAGCCCGCGCTGCCCCAGCGACTCGGCGGCCCGCCGGTTGAAGCCGAGGGCCCGGGACTGTCCGGCCGGGACGGGCAGCCTGTCGTAGACGGCCACGTCCGCTCCGCCCAGGCGCAGCTCTCCGGCCAGCAGCAGGCCGGCCGGCCCCGCGCCGACCACTATGACGTCAGTCTTCTTCATTTCGTGAGGCCCTTTGCGCTGTGGCAATAGTTGGCCGTTGTGAAGCTACTCAGGGCGGTGTCCGGCCGCAACGATTCCTAATTCAGCGGGCGCCGGCGAGGGCGTTCGGCCGCGCAGCCGGCGCTATTGAACGCGGCGGTGAACGCTTGAACGTGGAGAGTGCACCGCAGCAATATCGTCGGGTGCCTCCGGATTTTGTTTCTTCCCACGGTGCATGCGCGCATTACCGGCCACAGAAAGGAAACTGACGTGACGGTCGAGAAGATCGCCCTCGTCACGGGTGCCAACAAGGGCATCGGTTTCGCCGCCGCGCGGCAACTCGGTGAGCGGGGGATCGCCGTCCTCGTCGGCGCGCGGGACGAGGTGCTCGGCAAGCAGGCCGCCGACGCGCTGGCCGCCGACGGCATCACCGCGGCGCCGCTCCGGCTCGACGTGAGGGACCCGGCCTGCGTGGCCGACGCCGCCCGCGAGATCGAACGGCGCCACGGACGCCTGGACATCCTGGTGAACAACGCCGGCACCGCCGGCTCCTTCACCGGCGCACCGAGCGAGGCGACCGCGGCCGACCTGCGGGAGGTCTACGAGACCAACGTCCTGGGCGTGGTCACCGTGACCCACGCGATGCTGCCGCTGCTGCGCCGCTCACCGGCCGGCCGCGTCGTCAACCTCTCCAGCCACGTGGGGTCGCTGACCCTGAACGCGGACCCCGGCTCCCCGCTCGCGAACGTCAACATGATCGCCTACCAGTCCTCGAAGACCGCGCTGAACGCGGTCACGCTCGCGTACGCGAAAGAGCTGCGGGAGACCCCGGTCAAGGTCAACGCCGCCCTGCCCGGAGTGGTGGCCACGGACATCAACCACCACCGCGGCCGCCGCACGCCCGCCGAAGGGGCCGCGATCGTGGTCCGGCTCGCCCTGCTGGACGACAACGGCCCGTCGGGCACGTGCCTGGCGGACGAGGGACCCGTCCCCTGGTGACGCGCGGCCCCCACGCACGGCTGCCGCCCCGCGGCCGCCGCACCCGACCGCACCGCCGGGCCAGACCCGGCGGGCACGAGACTTGGAGAAGACAGTGGCGCTTGACGCAACGATCCTGGTGCTGGGCGGGACCGGCCGGCAGGGCGGGGCCGTGGCCCGCGAACTGCTGCGGCGCGGGCACACCGTGCGCGCCCTGGTCCGCGACCCGGCCAAGGAACAGGCCAGGCAGCTACGGGAGGCGGGCGCGGTCCTGGTCCGCGGCGACATGGACGACGAGGCGTCGCTGACGGCGGCGATGCGGGACGTCCACGGGGTGTTCAGCGTCCAGACCTTCCGCGGCCCCGGCGGCGTCGAGGCCGAGGAGCGGCAGGGCAGGGCGGTGGCCGACGCCGCGGTACGGGCCGGGGTGCGGCACTTCGTCTACAGCTCGGTCGGCGGCGCGGACCGCGACACCCGGGTCCCGCACTTCGAGAGCAAGCACCGGGTCGAGCAGTACCTGCGGACGCTCGACCTGCCGACGACGGTGCTGCGGCCGGTCATGTTCCACGACATCCTGCTCGACATCGCCCCGCGCCCGGCCGAGGGCGGACTCGTGCTCGCCATGTGGCTGGACCCCCGGACCCCGGTACAGCTCATCGCGACCAGCGACATCGGCGTGTTCGCGGCGGACGCCTTCGAGGACCCGGACGCCTGGCTGGGCCGGGTGGTCGAGATCGCCGGCGACTGCCTGACCGGACCGCAGATGGCCGCGGCGTTCGAGGCGGTCGCCGGCGTCCCGACCCGCTACCGGCGGCTGCCGATCGAGCCGCTGCGCTCGGCCCGCCCCGACCTCGCCAACATGTTCGACTGGTTCGAGCGGGACGGCTACCGCGCCGACCTCGACGGACTCCGCCGCAACCGGCCCGGCCTCGTCTCCCTGGAGACCTGGCTGGCCGGCAACTGGACGGCCCCCGTGGCCGCGGCGGGCCGCTGACAGGCCTCAGGTGAAGACCGGCTTCCCGGTGCGGGTGCGCTTGAGCTCGAAGAACCCGTCGGTCGCCGCCACGGCGAGCACGCCGTCCCACAGCCGCGTCGCCGCTTCACCGCGCGGGGCCGGGGACACCACCGGGCCGAAGAACGCGACGCCCCCCACCGCGACGACGGGCGTGCCCACATCGGTCCCGACCCGGCCCACGGCGTCGTGGTGCGAGGCGCGCACCGCGTCGTCGTAGGCGCCGCAGACGGCCGTGCCGGCGAGCCCGGGATCCAGACCCGCCCCGGCCAGGGCCGCCGCGTAGGTGGCCCGCTCCCTGGGCGCCCCCTCCAGGTGGAACCGGGTACCGAGTTCGGTGTAGAGCGGCCCCAGCGCCCCGGGGCCGTACCTCCGCTCGGCCGCGGCGCACACCCGCACCGGCTCCAGCCGCACGGCCAGGTCCCGGTGCCAGCGCTCGGGCAGGTCGGCGCGCCCCTCGTTGAGCACCGTCAGGCTCATCAGGTGCCAGCGCAGTTCCAGGGGCCGCTGCCGGGCGACCTCCAGGACCCAGCGGGAGGTCAGCCACGCCCAGGGACAGGTCGGGTCGAACCAGAAATCCACCGTGGTCGGGGTGTCGTGCCGCAACGGGGCCTCCTCGAATAGCCGGGCCGCAATAATTTGGCAAGCCGGGCCGGAATTTCACTGGAGCGACGCTGGACACCGCCTGTTCAACCGCTCAAATTCCCCGGTTGAACGCCCTGCAGGCAATTGCGTGAATGCCGAGGTTGCGGTTTTCCAAAGCGCCGACCTATCGTCTGGAATCCGCGAGAAGAGGCGCTCCGAAAGGAAAGGCATGTCCGTGCTGCCCGAGGTTCGTGACCAGTCCGACTCGTACTCACTGCTCCATCTCATCCAGGGCGCGGTGATCACCCAGGCGATCTCCGTCGCGGCCAGGCTCGGCATCGCGGACGTGCTGGCCGACGGCCCGCTGTCCGCCGGGGACATCGCGGCACGGGTCGGCTCCGACCCCGGCGCGACCCACCGCGTCCTGCGCGCGCTCGCCGGCCACAAGGTGTTCGCCGTCCGTGCGGACGGCCGCTACGAGCACACCCCGCTGTCCGACAAGCTCCGCGAGGACGCACCGGACTCGATGCGCGGCTTCGCCCTGCTGATGAACCACCCCACACTGTGGGAGGAATGGGGCCACCTGTCCGCCACCGTGGAGACCGGCGAGGCCAACCTGCCCAAGCTGCGCGGCACCGGCGCGCTGGACTTCTTCCACGCCAACCCCGGCTACGCGCGGGTGTTCTTCCAGGCGTTCGGCGAACTCTCGGCCTCGGAGACCGACCCGATCCTGGCCGCCTACGACTTCTCCCGGTTCGGCACCGTCGTGGACGTCATCGCCGGCCGCGGCAACCTCCTGGCGGGCATCCTCAAGCAGGCGCCGGACGTCAAGGGCGTGCTGTACGACTCCGAGGTCGCCACCGTGGACTCGCCGGCGCTCTTCGAGGCGGCCGGAGTCGCGGACCGGCTCACCATCGCCCACGGCGGCTACCTCGGCCAACTGCCCGCGGGCGCCGACGCCTACGTGTTCAAGCACATCATCCACGACTTCCACGAGGCCGACGCCGTCACGGCCCTGCGCAACGCGCGCGAGGCGATCGCCCCGGGCGGCAGGCTGCTCGTCGTCGAGTACGTGCTCCCGGAGAACAACGAGAAGCACCTCGGCCACACCATCGACCTCTGGCTGATGCTGATGCTCGGTGCCCGGGAGCGCACCCGCGCCGAGTACGCCGAACTGTTCGCCAAGGCCGGCTTCGAACTGACCGGGGTCGTTGCCACCAGCGCGCCGGTCTCGGTCATCGAGGGCATCCCGGTCTGAGGCCGCCCCACGCAACCGACTCATCCACGCATACCGCACAGGAGAAGACCCGATGACTCCACGGATGGACAACCCCTCCCTGGTCGTTCCCGGCGCCCTGCAGCCCCTGCTCGACCTGACCGAGGTCATCGGCAAGGTGGGCGTACCGCAGACCACCCTCGACCTCGTCCGGCTGCGCGTCAGCGAGATCAACGGCCGCGCGTACACCTTCCCGGACGACCCCGGGGAGGCGGCCAAGGCGGACGCCCGCCTGCCGCGGGTGGCCGGCTGGCGCGGCGAGAGCTGCTTCGACGACGCCGAGCGCGCCGCGCTGGAGATGGCCGAGGCCGTCACGCTGATGACCGACCCGCAGGACATGGCGTCGGACGAGATCTGGGAGAAGTCCGCCGAGTACTACACCGCCGAGCAGCTCGGCGCGCTGGTCATGCACATCGGCCTGGTCAACTTCTGGAACCGGGTGAACGTCGCCACCCGCCAGGAAGCCGCGGCCTGGCGCTGAGGAAGGGAGACGGCACTGTGCTGAAGCTCATCAACGCCGGACTGGGCAGGACCGGCACGACCTCACTGAAGGCGGCCCTGGACCGGCTCGGTCTCGGCCCCTGCTTCCACATGTTCGATATCGTCGGCGACACGGCACGGCTGAAGCGGTGGGAGGGGATCGTCTGCGACGGCCACAGCCCCGACTGGGGGGCCGTCTTCGACGGCTACCACTGCGCCGTGGACGGCCCCTGCGCCGTGTACTACCGGCAGATCGGCGAGGCGTTCCCCGACGCCAAGGTGATCCTGACGGTGCGTGACGCCGAGAGCTGGTACCGCAGTACGCACGACACGCTGTACCAGTTCGCCCTGCGCAGCATGGCGCACCCGCCCGAGCCCGGCAGCCCGCAGGCCAGGCTGTTCCGGATCACCAACACCATGATCTGGGACGGCCTGTTCGGCGGCCGGTTCCGCGACAAGGACCACGCCATCGAGGTCTACCACCGGCACAACGAGGAGGTGGTGCGCACCCTGGGCGCGGACAACGTCCTCGTCTACGACGTGCGGCAGGGCTGGGAGCCGCTGTGCGACTTCCTGGGGGCCGACGCCCCGCGGGAGGAGTTCCCGCGGACCAACGACACCGCGTCCATGCGGCAGCGGGTCGCCAGGGCGGCCCAAGCCGCCGCGGCGGCCACCGGCTGAGCCGGCGAGGAGCCTTCGGTGCTGATAACGGAAATGACGGTCCCCGGCGCGTACCGCGTCGAACCCGAGCCGCTGAGCGACCGGCGCGGCCACTTCTTCGAATCCGTGCGGGCCGGCTCCCTGCTGGCCCACAGCGGCTGGGAGTTCACCGTCCGCCAGGTCAACTACTCGGTGTCCCGGCGCAACACCCTGCGCGGTGTCCACGGCACGACCCTCCCGCCCGGCCAGGCGAAGTTCGTCACCTGCGTGCGGGGCGCCGCCCTCGACATCGCCGTCGACCTGCGGGTGGGGTCGCCGACGTTCGGCCACTACGACGTCACCCACCAGAGCCCGCGGACGGGGACGGCCGTGTACCTGCCCGACGGCGTCGGGCACGCCTTTCTCGCCCTCACCGACGACACGTGCATGAGCTACCTGTGCTCGCAGGAGTACGTGCCGGGGACGATGATCGACGTCGACGCCCTCGACCCGGCTCTCGCCCTGCCCTGGGACCTGAAGGAGCCGCCGATCCGCTCGGACAAGGACGCCGCGGCGCCCACCCTCGCCGAGGCGGCGGCCGCGGGCCTGCTGCCCACCTACGACCAGTGCCCCCCGCGTCGGCTCACGGCACGGACCGGACGATAGCCCGTGAGCTGCGGCGGCCCGCGCCCACGGGCGCCGGCCGCCGCCGCTCACTGTCCCGGCGGCCCGCGAGGCCTCGACCCCCGCTCACCGGGGCTCCTCACCGAGGGCGTGCGCGCGGATGCGGGCCATCAGCCCCGCCTGCCGCACCAGGTCGCGGTGGTGCCCCGCCCGCGCCGCCGGATCGCGCACGGCGTCGTGGAACGCGGTGAACACGCCGAGGAACTGGTCCGACGCCGGAGCGACGATCCGCGTCTCACGGTCCTTCTGCTGCAGGCGCAGCACCGGACGGGCGCTGTGCGAGGGCGTGAACGCCCATTCCAGAACCAGCCGCCCCTCGCTTCCCCACAGGTCGTACGTCGACCGGTAGCCGTGGGACAGACCGAAGGAGCAGTGGGCGGTGACGCCGCCGTCGTCGCCCAGCAGCGCCACCCCGGAGACGTCCACGCCGAGGTCCGGGTCGAACTTCAGGCCGGCCCCCAGGACCCGCGCCGACGGCCCGAGGTACTCCTGGGCGGCGCGCACCGGATAGCAGCCGACCTCCCACAGCGCCCCGCCGCCGAGGTCCGCCTGGTACTTGATCCCGCGCGGGTCGGTCGGCGGAATGCCGAACGCGCCGTTGTAGGCCCGCAGTTCCCCGATCGCCCCGTCGGCCACCAGGGACTGCGCCTGCTCGTGCTGGGGGTGCCGGAGGAACGCGAAGTTCTCCATGACGACCAGTGCGCGCTCCTCGGCGAGCGCGACGAGATCCCGGGCACTGTCCTCGGCGGGCACCGCGGGCTTCTCCAGCAGGACGTGCTTGCCCGCCTCCAGCGCCCGCCGCGCCCACGTGGCGTGCTCGCTGTTCGGCAGCGGGATGTAGACCGCGTCGACGCCGGGCAGTTCCAGCAGCCGCTCGTAACCCTCGACGGCCGCGCAGCCGGCGGTGGCCGCGACGTCCTCGGCCTTCTTTCGGGACCGGCTCGCGACCGCCACCAGCCGAAACGGTGACCGGTGGACCGCGGGCAGGGCCCGCCGCACGGCGATGTCGGCGCACCCGATGATGCCGATACCGGCCCTCTGCTCGGATTCGAGAACGGGCGTCAGATCTTCGATTTCCACAGGTCCACCTAAACGACGACAGTAAATGCGCATGCCTGAACCGGTATGCCGCCAGCCTGAGTAAGCAGACCCGCTCCTGTCAACAGGAACGCAATTCAGGTGGCCGCGGGAAAACTTTCGGGCGGGAGCCGGCCACCGATAAAGTGCGGGCACGCCCAATTGGCACGAAGTTACTGAGGAGGCGCCACGGTGAAGGGCATCATCCTGGCCGGCGGCAATGGCACGAGGCTCCATCCGATCACTCTCGGAGTCTCGAAGCAAATGCTCCCGGTCTACGACAAGCCGATGATTTACTACCCGCTGTCGGCCCTGATGCTGGCGGGGGTCACCGAAATAGAGATCATCACCACGCCCGAGGACTCGGAGATGTTCCGGCGACTGCTGGGCGACGGCTCCTGGCTGGGCATCACCCTGACCTACGCGGAGCAGGACAAGCCCCGCGGGCTCGCCGACGCGTTCCTGGTCTGCGCGGACCACATCGGGGACGACTCCGTCGCCCTGGTGCTGGGCGACAACATCTTCCACGGGTACGAGTTCGGGCCCATGATCCAAAGGGCCGCGCAGGACATCGAGGGCTGCGTCCTGTTCGGCTACCCGGTGCGCGACCCGGAGCGCTACGGCGTCGGCACCCTCGACGAGCAGGGCAGGCTCGTCGCCCTCGAGGAGAAGCCCGCCAACCCGCAGACCAACATGGCGATCACCGGGCTGTACCTCTACGACAACCAGGTCGTGGACATCGCCCGGAAACTGCGGCCCTCGGAACGCGGCGAGCTGGAGATCACCGACCTCAACCGCGTCTACCTGGAACGCGGCGAGGCCAGGCTGGTCCCGCTCGGCCGCGGATTCGTCTGGCTGGACACCGGAACCCACGACGCGCTCATGGAGGCCGGGGACTACGTCCAGGTCCTGGAACACCGCCAGGGCGTGCGCATCGCCTGCCTCGAGGAGATCGCCTGGCGCATGGGCTACATCGACCAGGAGTCCTGCTACCGGCTCGGCAGCCGCCTCGCGAACTCCTCCTACGGCCGCTACGTCATGGAAATGGCCCAGGCCGGCTGATCCCGCGCCGCATCCGCGCGGTCCCCGCATCCCCCAACGGAAGAAGTGCGACAGCCATGAAAATACTGTTCACCGTCGGCGGCAGCCAGGCGGCCGTCTTCGGCGTCGCCCCCCTCGCCGCCGCCGCCCGCAACGCCGGCCACGAGATCCTGCTGGCCGCCGACGAACCGCTGATGCGGGCCGCGCAGTCCGTCGGGCTTCCCGCGGTCTGCATCACCCCCGAGCGCATGCGCCACGGCCAGGACGCCACGACGGCCGCCGTCCGGATCGACGCCCTGCTGGACCTGACCCGGCAGTGGAGCCCCGACCTGGTCGTCGGCGGCCTGTCCCACGTCCCCCGGGTGCTCGCCGCCCGGCTCAAGGTCCCCTACGTCCGCCACATCTGGCACATCGCCCCGATGGCACGCCGCGACCGCACGGCGGTGGCGGAACTCCGGCCGCAGCTCGAGCGCCTCGGGCTGACCGAACTGCCGGCGCCCGACCTCTTCATCGACCTGTGCCCGCCGTCCCTGCGCCCGCCCGGCACCCCCGCCGGACGGGCGATGCGCTGGGTCCCCCGGGTGAGCCAGCGCCGGATCGAGCCGTGGATGTACACCCGCCCCGAGGGCCGCCGCCGGGTACTGATCACCGCGGGCACCCGCAACCTGATGCTCGAGACCCCCGGCAGTTCGCTGCGCAGGCTGGTGGACGGGCTGACCGGGGCGGGAGCCGAGGTGCTGATCGCGGCGCTGCCCGAGGCCGCCGAGCGCTACGGCGCGGACCTGGGCGACGTACGCATCGGCTGGATCCCCCTGGACGTCGTCGCCCCTACCTGTGACCTGGCGGTCCACCACGGCGGTGCCACCACGGCCATGACCCTGGTCAACGCGGGCGTGCCCCAGTTGATCCTCCCCGACAACGGCTACGGCAAGGCCGTCGCGGAGGCCGTCAGCGGCTTCGGCGCCGCCGTGACGGTGGACCGGCACCGGCCGCAGGAGGGACAGGACCCGGACGAGGTGATCGTCGCGGCCTGCCGGGAGATCCTCGCCGACCCGCGGTACGCCGAGCGCACCCGCGCCCTCGCCGCCGAGACCGCCGCGCTGCCGACCCCGGACCAGGTGCTGCGCGAGATCGAGGCCCTCGCCGCCCGCTGACCGGCCGCGCCGGACCCGGCCCGGCGGCAGCGCGAGTCGCCCTGAGACCGGCGGAGAGGTGCTCCGTGGTCCCAGGGCGACTCGCGCTGCCCCCCGGGGGAGAGGGGGAGAGGGCGCCGCGCCGGCCGTCAGGCCAGCGCCTCCAGCTTGGGCACGATCTCGGCGGGGGCGGGAAGCGTCGCGATCTCCTTGGCGAGGAACTGCGTCCGCTCGGTGTAGCTCGGGTTCTCCAGCAGTTCCCGGCAGGCCTCGGCGATCACTTCGCCCGGAGCCCTGTCGGGCTCCTGCGCCTGCGGCCACAGCGTCTTGCCGGCACCGAAGCCGGTGATGGCCTTGGCGATGGCCTCCCGGTGGTAGTTCGGCGGGAACTCCGGCGGGTTCTCCGGGATGACCAACTGCGGCACGCCGTTGGCCATGAGGGTCGTCGCGGTGGTCGCCCCGCCGTGGTGGACCGCCAGGTCACAGGTGGCGGCGGTGACGTCGATCGGGATCCAGCCGACGCGCGCGTCGCCCAGCTCGGAGCCGAACCGCTCGACGGCGCCGGGGTTCGACGCGATCAGCGTCTCGGCGCCCAGCTTGTCCAGCTCCCTGACCAGCAGCGGCATGGACCAGCCCGGGTCCCGGAACATCAGGCTGCGGAAACCGGAGGTGATCACCACCCGCCGGCGCCCCTCGGGGCGGGTGTACATCCAGCGCTCCAGCCGGCGCTGCGGGTTGCTGGGGATCCAGCGCATCGGCTGCGCGGCCGGGTCGTGGGACGGCCGCAGCGACGGCGGCGTCGAGTCCAGGAGCAGGTCGGGCTTGAGGAGCCCGTCCACGCCCAGCCGCTCCATCTCGGGGCGCAGCTCCTGCTCGGCGCCCGGGTCGATGCCGGTGAGCGGAATGCCCAGGTACTCGATGTGGCGCACGTACGGGACCTTCAGGTGGGCGGCGAGCAGCATCGCGGCGTAACTCTGCGAGCTGCCCACGACCACGTCCGGGGTCCAGTCCCTGGCCAGCTCCAGCAGGGACCGGACCCCGGCCAGGCCCATCCTCGCGAAGCCGCGGCCCTGTCCGAGCATCTCCTCGTCGCCCAGCTCCCGGGGGAACCGCAGGCCCTTGCCCGGGTTGGTGATCCGCATGAAGTGCCGGATCGGGTCGACGGTGAAGCAGAACGTGGGAAGGCCGATGGCCTCCGCGGTCTCCACCCACGGTTCGTGGGCGGCCAGCACGACGTGGTGGCCCGCGTTGCGCGCGGCCGTCGCCAGCGGGGCAGCGGCATAGTAGGTGGCCTGGCTGCCCGTGGTTATGAACAGGATTTTCATGGCACTCCGGATGCTTTTCGTGGGACGCGGCCTACAGCATTAGCGGACAGTACCGATGGTCCTCAGTGCCGCCTTTTTCTGTCAAACACCAGCAATTGACAAGCCTGTTCAATCGCGGATTTCCCGCAGTTGAACAGGGTATTCGCCCGATCTCGTTGCGCAGCCCTCGGACGCTGACCATCATGAGACCGGTACGTGTGGCCAGGAAGCCTCAGAAAAATCGGATCCCGAAAGTCGGTGGCACGCATGAACAACCTGATCTACAAAGCCCGTATGGCCCTGCGTGACGTCATGGAAGTGAACATCTACAGCCAGGGAAACGACAAGGTCTACCTGACCGTTTTCCCGGAGCTGGTCTGGGAGGGCACCGAGAAGACGCAGCCGGAAAAGGTCGTCCGGAACGTCATCGGCCGCCTCCACGACATGGACCTGGACGTCGACGGCGGGGAGTCGGCCGTCCGGACCCTGCTGGACTCCGGCGCCGTCGAGATCGTCCGCAAGGCCGCCTGACCGCGCCGCCGGTACCCGCACACCGGCTTTCGCCGCGCACGACCCCGCCCGGACACCCCCGGGCCGCCCCCTCGAGTGCCCGCGCCGACCACCGCCGCGGGCACTCGCCGCGTCAGTGGTGACCGCCGCCCGCGGGCCGGTGGGCGGCCGGGCCGACCACGAGCGGGCGCACCATGTGCTGCTCGTGCTCCAGCATGTGACAGTGGTGGACCCCCCTGCCGACGACGGGGAAACGGACCGCCACGGTGACCAGCTCGCCCGGGGTGCCGTTCGGACCGGGGATGATCTGGCCGGCCGTACCCACCCTGACGGTGTCCTTCTCCCCGAGCTCGTGCGGTTCCAGCTCCGCCGCCCCCAGGAACGCGACCGGCCTGGCGGAGCCGCGCACGACCCGGTCGAAGCCGGTCACGTCGTAGTTCTCGCGGGACAGCACCTGGAAGTGGGCCAGGTGGATGTGCATGGGGTGCGGAGCGGCGGCGAGGTTGAGGTACTTCCAGATCTCCACACCCCGGTGCGCCACGGTGAACGCGTTGCCGTCGTCGTAGCGCATGGCCGTCCGGCGCAGCGTCGTGACCGTGCCCTCGGCGTCCTCGACCTGGACGACCCCGGCGGACGGGAACGCGATCCCCTCCGCGTCGGCCCGCTCCACCTCCTCCATCTCCCACAGTTCGGGCACGTTGGCCGAGCCCGGCCCGACCAGCACCACCCACCGGGGCCGGCCGCCGTGCGGCAGGTCGTGGTGCGTGGACCGTCTGAAGGCGGGCGAGAGTCTCCCGGGCGGCGTGAACCGGCCGGCGGATCCGCGGCCGGCCACGCGGAACTGCATCACGTCGGGCTCCAGCAGGTCGTGCCGGGTGCTGGAGCCGCCGGGCACAACGCCCTCCATCGTGTTGACCAGCTTGACGGACCGGCCGCGGAACGCACTGAAGTCGACCAGCACGTCGGCGCGCTCACCGGGGGAGAGGTTGAGCGCCCCCTCGACCGGCAGCGGCCTGTCGATCAGCCCCTGGTCGCTGCCGATCACCTGGAAGGCCCCGGGGACGGGCCGGCCGTCGGCCAGCAGCATCAGCCGGTAGATCCGGGAGTTGGCCGTGTTGACGATCCGGAACCGGTACCAGCGCGGCTGGACCTCCAGGTAGGGCCAGACCACACCGTTGACCAGGGTGTAGGGGGCCGCGTGCGCACGCATGAGCTTCGCGTTGACCATCTCCACCTTGTGGACCAGGCGTCCGGTGAGGGCCCCCGATCCGTCCAGCGCGAAGTTGCGGTCACTGAGGACCAGCGGCACCTCGTGGCCGCCCCGGGGCAGGCCCAGCGCACGCTCCTGCGCGTCGCGGCAGACGAACAGGCCCGCCAGACCGGCGTACACGCTGAAGCGGCTGACGTGGTGGGTGTGGTCGTGGTACCAGAGCATGGTCGCGGCCTGGTCGTTCGGGTACGCCGACAGTTGCTCCTCGCCCGGACCGACGAGGTTCTCCATCCAGCCGTCGTTGCCGCCGCCGGTCAGCATGCCGTGCAGGTGCACCGCCGCCCACGGCCCCAGGTCCGCCACCCCGGGCACCTCCCGGCAGCCCTCGGTGCCGGGATAGTTGGACAGCGGGTCGGGCATGGGACCGCCGGGCCGGCCGAACTCGACGGCGGTGACCGGCATGTTCCCCGTCAGGTGGTTCTCCCAGACGACCCGCAGCCGGCGGCCGCGGACCGTCTCGATCGTCGGCCCGGGGTAGCTGCCCTCGTACGTCCACATCCGCACCGGCGCCAGCTCCGAGTGCACGGTGACGTCGGCGGTGCGCAGGCGCACGGTCAGTTCGTCGTGCCCGCCGCGCCCACGCGGACGCAGCACCGGCGGCGTACGCAGCGGATCCCTGAACTTGGTCAGCAGCAGCCCGTCCGCCGACGGCTCGGCACCTTCGGACGCCGCCCCGCCCGGGACGGCGAAGACGGAGGACGACGGCACGAGCGCGCCCAGGCCGGCCACGGCACCGCCCCGCAGCAGGGTGCGCCGGTTGATCCCGGGCGAGCTGGGTATTTCGGCAGACGCAGTCTCCATGCGCCGGATCGTAGGCAATGACCCCTCCAGATCCGCTCGAAGACCGCTGCACGGCACGGCCGTTCACCGGCCGCCCCGGCCGCCCCGGCGGGCCGCGCGGCCCGCCGCCTACACGGCCGCCATCTCGGTGTCCCGGCGCACCAGCGTGGCGTAGTGGCCGCCGAGGGCGAGCAGCTCGTCGTGCGTGCCCCGCTCGGCGACGCGCCCCTGCTCCAGGACGAGGATCTCGTCGGCGTTGCGGACGGTCGACAGCCGGTGTGCGACCGTGATGGTGGTGCGGCCCGCGCTCGCCGCGTCGATGGCCTTCTGGACGGACCGCTCGGTCTGGGTGTCCAGCGCGCTGGTGGCCTCGTCGAGCACCAGCACGGGCGGGTCGCGCAGGATGGCGCGGGCGATGGCCAGCCGCTGCTTCTCCCCGCCGGAGAACCGGTATCCGCGCTCGCCGACCACCGTGTCGTAGCCGTCGGGCAGCGACATCAGGTAGTCGTGGATGTGCGCCACCCGCGCCGCCGCGACCAGCTCCTCGTCACTCGCGTCGGGCTTGGCGAACCTCAGGTTGTCGGCGACCGACGCGTGGAAGAGGTAGGTCTCCTGGGAGACGACACCGACGGCGGCGGCGAGCGTGTCGAACGACAGGTCGCGCACGTCGACGCCGTCGATCGTCACGGTGCCGGACGTCGCGTCGTACAGACGCGGTATGAGATAGCTCAGCGTGGTCTTGCCCGACCCGGTCTCCCCGACGACGGCGAGGCTGTGCCCGGCGGGAACGGTCACCTCGACACCGTCCAGCGTCGGCCGCTGGGCGCCCGCGTAGCGGAACCCGACCCCGCGCAGCCGCACCTCGCCCCGCAGACTCGCCGGAACCACCGGCCGCTCCGGCTCGGCCACGTCGACGGGCAGGTCGAGGTACTCGAAGATACGCCCGAACAACTCCAGTGAACTCTGGATGTCCAGACCGATGGTCAGCAGCCGCTGCGCCGGCCGGAACAGGATCTGCTGGAGGGTGGCGAAGGCGACCAGCGCGCCGATGGAGATGGACATCCGGCCGCCGCTGCCGGTCAGCCCCGCCACCCAGTAGATCACCGCGGGCATGGCCGCCATGACGACCCAGATCGTGGACTGGTACCACAGGCCCGCCGTACTCGCGCGCACCTCGATGTCGGTGAGCTTGCGGGACTGACCGGCGAACGCGTCGCTCAGCGAACGCGAACGGCCCATGGTGTGACCGAGCATGATGCCGCTGACCGACAGCGACTCCTGCACGTTCGACGACAGGTCGGCGAACTGGCGCTGCCGCGCCCGGGTGAGCACGCGCAGTTCGTCCCCGACGTGGCGGCTCACCCAGACGAAGCCCGGCAGGACGACCAGCGACGCCAGCGTGAGCCGCCAGTCGAGCAGGGCCATGGCGGTGACCGTGGTGATGACGGTGGTCACGTCCGACACCAGCGCCGTCGCGGTGGTCGTCACGGTCACCTGCATCCCGCCGATGTCGTTGGCGATCCGCGACTGGACCTCACCGGTACGCGTCCGGGTGAAGAAGGCCAGCGACATCCGCTGCAGATGGGAGTAGACGGCGGTGCGCAGATCGTGCATGACGAGCTGGCCGACCCTGGCGGACAGATACGTCTGCCACACGTTGAACGCGCTGTTCGAGACCGCGACGACGACCATGCCCAGGGCGAGCAGGGACAGCAGTCCGGTCCTGCCCTGCGGCAGCGCCACATCGATGATCTCGCGGATCAGGAACGGGTTGACCAGGGAGACCAGGGAGGACGCCGCGACCAGGAACCCGACGGACAGCAGGCTCCTGCGGTACGGAACGAACAGCTTGAGGATGCGCCGCTTGTGCACGGGAACACGCGCAGTGGCCGACCCGGTGGTGGTCACCCTGTTCTCCTTGTCCTCGGTGGTGAACGGTCGGTTGCCGCGGGCCGCGGTCACCTCTCACAGGTGCTTGACCGGTCTCACAGGTGCTTGACCGGAGCCGTCCACCGGACGAACTCCTCCTCCGACAGCGGCGGCAGGCACGGCTGCTCGGCAGGCGGGATCGCGTACCCGCTCCAGGGGTGCGGCGGGTGCGTGCCGTACCACCCGAACCCCATCCATGTGAGGCCCACGCCGAGGCTCCTGCCGATGGCCCTCGTGGCGGATGCGCGCCGTGCCCGCATGACGGTCTCCGTTTCGCCGGTCAACCATTCACCGCCACCTTGGTGGACGCCTCTCAAGGATCAGCGGGTGATCCGTCGAGTCCCGCTGGAGGCAGCGCCGAGCCGGCGAGCGCCTGCGGCCGTGGGCGATGACGGGCAGGGCAGGGCGGAGCGGACCGGACGGTGCAGCACGGGACGGTTCAGCTCCTCACCAGCAGGCCGCGGCTGCGCAGGACCCATCGCTCCAGGGGGCTGAAGACGAGGAGGTCGATGGCGATGCCGACGGTCAGGATCAGCAGGATGGCTTCGAAGACCATGGCCATGTCGCTGGCGTTGCGGCCGTTCTCGAGGAGCTGGCCGAGTCCGACGCCGAGGTCGGGGAAGGAGGCGATGATCTCGGCGGCCATCAGGGAGCGCCAGGAGAACGCCCAGCCCTGCTTGAGGCCGGCGACGTAGCCGGGCAGCGCGGCCGGCAGGACGATGTGCCAGGTGCCCTTCAGTCCCGTGGCGCCCAGTGTGCGGCCCGCGCGCAGGAAGACGGGGGAGATCTGGTCGACGCCGGAAACCAGGCCGTTGGCGATGGAGGGTACGGCGCCGAGGAGGATGACGGCGTACATCATCGAGTTGTTCAGGCCGAGCCAGATCACGGCGGGCGGAACCCAGGCCACGGAGGGCAGTGACTGGAGGCCGGAGAGGATCGGGCCGATCGCCGCGCGGACGAACCTGACCCGTGCCACGAGCAGCCCCAGTGGTGTGCCGATCACGAGGGCCAGCAGGAAGCCGGACAGGCCGCGCGAGACGCTGGTCCAGATGTAGCCGAGCAGTTCGCCCTCGAGCCATGCCTGGTGCAGGACGTGCCACACGTCGGACGGGGCGGGCAGTTTGGTCGGGTCGTCGACGATCTCGAAGGTGACGAGCCCCTGCCATACCGCGAGGACCAGGAGTACGGCCGCGGCGGGCGGCAGGATCTTCTCCACGAGGGTCTGCCGGAAGGGCTTGCGGCCCTGCTGCACCGTCTCCAGTGCGTCCAGGCCCGCCTCGAGGCCGGCGAGGTCGCCGCCGTCCCCGGCGCCCGGGCCCTTGGCGGGACGCGTCGTGTCAGTGCTGGCCATGGCGGCGGATCTCCCCACGCAGTTCTTCGGTGATCTCGAGGGACAGTTCCGCCACGGCGGTGTCCTCGATGCGGCGCGGATGCGGGATGCCGACGGTCCACTGGCGGGCGATGCGTCCGGGACGTGAGGAGAGCAGCACCACGCGCTCCGCGAGCCGGACGGCCTCGCGGACGTTGTGCGTGACGAACAGGACGGACAGCTTCGTCTCGCGCCAGATCCGGGTCAGTTCGTCGTGCAGCACGTCTCGCGTGATGGCGTCCAGCGCCGCGAACGGCTCGTCCATCAGCAGCACCCTGCTCTCCTGGGCGAGTGCCCGGGCCATCGCGACCCGCTGGCGCATGCCGCCCGACAGCTCGTGCACCCGCTTGCCGTGCGCGCCCTTCAGCCGGACGAGTTCGAGCAGCTCCTCCGCCTTGTCGCGGCGCTCGGACTTGGGCACGCCGCGCAGCTTCAGGGCGAGTTCGATGTTCTTGCCCGCGGTCAGCCACGGGAACAGGGCGTGCTCCTGGAACATCAGGGCCGGCCGCCCGTCCGTGGTGATCGCGCCGGCGCTCGGCTTGTCCAGGCCCGCCACCAGGTTCAGCAGGGTGGACTTGCCGCAGCCGGAGGCGCCCAGGAGGGTGACGAACTCGCCGGGTGCGACGTCGAGGGTGATGTCGTCCAGGACGAGCTGTTGTCCGGCCGGGCCCGGGAACGACTTGGAGACGTGCTCGATCCGGGCGGCGTGCGTGGCCGCCGCGGTGTCCTCGCCGGCCTTGGCGAGAGTCGTGGTCGTGGCCGTGGCGGCGTCGACGGTCTCGGCGTCCTCGATGGCGTCGGCGGCCGTGGCGAGGGGCGCGGTCGTGGCCATGGTCGTCACCTCCTGGTCCCTGGTCGTGGTCCGGGCTCACTGCCGACCGCCGAGCCCGGCGTCGTCGACCGCGGGCAGGTCCTCGGCCTTGAGGACCTTGTTGAGCAGCGTGAGGTCGTAGATGCCGTCGAGGCCGGGCTGCTCCAGCAGGCCCGCCTCCACGGCGTGGTCCGCCTGGGCCGCGAGGGTGGCGGCCAGCGGGTCGTCGGTCACCTGGAACGACTCCCACGCCGGGCCGAGCACGTCGGCGGGCAGCGCCTTGCCGACGTCGCTCCGGATCTGCTCGTTGGCGGCGTCCTTGGCTTCTTCCGGATGGGCCGCGATCCACCGGTTGGACTCCACGGACGCCCTCAGCACCGCCTCGACGGCCCTGGGGTGCTCCTCGAGGAACTCCTGGCGCACGACGATGTTGGTGGTGACGAACTCCTCGTCCGGCCACAGCGTCGACTCGTCCAGCAGCACTGTGCCGCCCTGGGCGACCAGCCGGGACGCGGTCGGCTCCGGTACCCAGGCGCCGTCGACGGACCCGGACTCGTATGCGCCCGGGGTCACCTTGTTGTCGCTGCGGACGACCGTCACGTCGCCCTTGCCGCTCTGCGCGTCGACCTTCCAGCCCTGCTCGGCGATCCAGTTGAGGAACGCGACGTCCTGCGTGTTGCCGAGCTGAGGGGTGGCGATGCGCTTGCCCTTGACGTCCTTCAGGGACTTGATCTCGTCCGGGTTCACCACCAGCTTCACCCCGCCGGAGGCCGACCCGCCGATGATCCGCAGGTTCCTGCCCTCGGACCGGGCATAGCCGTTGACCGCGGGGGAGGGGCCGATCCAGCCGATGTCGATCGAGCCGGAGTTCAGCGCCTCGATCGCGGACGGGCCCGCGTTGAAGACCGCGTACCTGGCCTCGGTGGCGCCCAGTTCCTTCTGGAAGAAGCCCTTCTGGTTGCCGACCAGCGCGGTGGCGTGCGTGACGTTGCCCAAGTAGCCGATCCGGACGGAGTCCAGACCGTCGGTCTTCTCGGCCCCGGCGGCGATCCGGACACCTCCGTCGTCCTTGGCCTGCGAGCCGTATCCGCAGCCGGCGAGGACCAGCAGCGGCAGGGCGGCAAGGAGCGCCAGGGCGCGGCGCGGGGCGGTGGTGGCAGGCACGGGAGGTGTTCCTCTCGTCGGCCCGGCGGCCGCGGTCGGCCGAGTCGTGGGATGCGTCGCTCACGC
Source organism: Streptomyces pactum (assembly GCF_002005225.1). Taxonomy (NCBI): domain Bacteria; kingdom Bacillati; phylum Actinomycetota; class Actinomycetes; order Kitasatosporales; family Streptomycetaceae; genus Streptomyces; species Streptomyces pactum. The sequence continues at coordinate 158,208 of NZ_CP019724.1, read as the reverse complement.
CGTGGCCGGGCCGTCCGCGCAGACAAGCCGGGGGAGCCCAGGGGGCCCATGCTTAGAAGTCCCACCCGTCGTCGGTCTCGTGCTTGACGGGCTCCGGGGTGGCGAACGACTCGCCGGCCATGCCGGCGGTGAGGGTGGTGCCGTCGCTGGGGTCGATCAGGATGAACGAGCCGGTGCGGCGGGAGTCGGCGTAGGAGTCGGCGGGCAGCGGTTCGGCGGTGCGGATCTTGACGCGGCCGATGTCGTTGGCGACGAGCTGCCCGGGGTGCGGGTGCAGGGACAGGTCGTCCAGCGTGAGCCGGGCCGGGATGTCCTTGACGATCGCCTTGACGGTGCGGGTGCCGTGCTTGAGGAGCACCCGGTGGCCCACGGTGAGGGGGGCGTCGGCGACGTGGCAGACGGTGGCCTCGACGTCCTGGCTGGTGGCCGGGGCGTCCTTGCTGGGCACGATCAGGTCGCCGCGCGAGATGTCGATGTCGTCCGCGAGCAGCAGGGTGACCGACTGCGGTGTCCAGGCGGCGTCGACGGGCTCGCCGAGCAGGTCGATGCCGGACACCGTCGAGGTGCGGCCCGAGGGCAGGACGGTGACCTCGTCGCCGATGCGGAAGGTGCCGGCGGCGATCTGTCCGGCGTAGCCGCGGTAGTCGGGGTGCTCGGCGGTGCGCGGGCGGATCACGTACTGCACGGGCAGCCGGGCGTGGCAGTGCGCCAGGTCGTGGCTGACCGGGACGGTCTCCAGGTGCTCCAGGACGGTCGGGCCGCCGTACCAGTCCATGACCGCGGACGGCTCCACCACGTTGTCCCCGGCGAGGGCCGAGATCGGGATGGCGGTGACCTCCGGGACGCCCAGCTCGAGGGCGTAGGCCGTGAACTCCTCGGCGATGGCGGCGAACACGGGCTCTTGGTAGTCGACCAGGTCCATCTTGTTGACGGCGAGGACGACGTGCGGCACGCGCAGCAGGGCGGCGATCGCGGCGTGCCGGCGGGTCTGCTCGACGACGCCGTTGCGGGCGTCGACCAGGATGACCGTCAGCTCGGCCGTGGAGGCGCCGGTGACCATGTTCCGGGTGTACTGCACGTGCCCGGGGGTGTCGGCCAGGATGAAGCGCCGGCGGGGGGTGGCGAAGTAGCGGTAGGCCACGTCGATGGTGATGCCCTGCTCGCGTTCGGCCCGCAGGCCGTCGGTGAGCAGCGCGAGGTCCGGGGCGTCCTGGCCGCGGCCGGCGGAGGCGCGCTCCACGGCCTCCAACTGGTCGGTGAGGACCGACTTGGAGTCGTGCAGCAGGCGCCCGACCAGGGTGGACTTGCCGTCGTCGACGGAGCCGGCGGTGGCGAACCGCAGCAGGGTCGTCTCCGACAACTGCCAGACCGAAAACGCCTCGGCGGCCTCGGCAGGCTCGGCGGGCTCGATGGGCTCGGCGGGTTCGGTGGGTTCGGTGGGCTCGATGGGCTCGGTGGGTTCGGTGGTGCTGGTCATGGTTAGAAGTACCCCTCGCGCTTGCGGTCTTCCATCGCGGCCTCGGACATCTTGTCGTCGGCACGCGTCGCGCCGCGCTCGGTGAGCCGGGAGACGGCGATCTCCGCGATCACCTTCTCGATGCTGTCGGCGTCCGAGTCGACGGCGCCGGTGCAGGACATGTCACCGACCGTGCGGTAGCGCACCCGCCGCTTGACGACCCTCTCGCCGTCCTTCGGCCCGCCCCACTCACCCGCGGTCAGCCACATCCCCGCACGGGCGAAGACCTCGCGCTCGTGGGCGTAGTAGATCGCCGGCAGCTCGATGCCCTCACGCGCGATGTACTGCCACACGTCCAGCTCGGTCCAGTTGGACAGCGGGAAGACCCGCACGTGCTCGCCGGGGGCGTGCCGGCCGTTGTACAGGTTCCACAGCTCGGGGCGCTGGCGGCGCGGGTCCCACTGGGAGAACTCGTCCCGCAGCGAGAACACCCGCTCCTTGGCCCGCGCCTTCTCCTCGTCGCGGCGCCCGCCGCCGAAGACCGCGTCGAACCTCTCCGCCTGGATCTTCTCGGTCAGCGGCAGCGTCTGCAGCGGATTGCGGGTACCGTCCGCACGCTCCTTGAGCACACCGCGGTCGATGTAGTCCTGCACGGAGGCCACATGCAGACGCAGACCGTGCTTGTCGACCGTGCGGTCGCGGTAGTCGAGGACCTCGGGGAAGTTGTGCCCGGTGTCCACGTGCAGCAGCGAGAACGGCACCGCCGCGGGCGCGAACGCCTTCAGCGCCAGGTGCAGCATCAGGATCGAGTCCTTGCCGCCGGAGAACAGGATCACCGGCCGCTCGAACTCACCCGCCACCTCACGGAAGATGTGCACCGCCTCGGACTCGAGGCCCTCGAGGTGCGAGACGGTCACGGGCACCTGTGCCAGAGGCCGCTGCGCCAGAGCCGTCATGCCAGGCCCCTCTCGCTCAGGAAGGAGTGCAGTTCGGCGGCGGTGTCGGCCACCGACCTGCCCTGTGTCCTGATCCGCAGCTCCGGCCTCTTCGGCACCTCGTACGGGTCGTCCACCCCGGTGAGCCCCGTCAGCTCACCCGCGGCCTGCTTGGCGTACAGGCCCTTCACGTCCCGCGCCGAGCACACCTCCACCGGCGTCGCCACGTGCACCTCCAGGTACTGTGTGCCGTTCGCCTCGTGCCGCCCGCGCACCGCGTCCCGGCTGTCCGCGTACGGCGCGATGACCGGGACCAGCGCCGTGACGCCGTTGCGGGCGAGCAGTTCGGCCACGAATCCGATGCGCTGCACGTTGGTGTGCCGGTCCGCGCGGCTGAACCCCAGCCCCTGGGACAGGAACCGGCGGATCTCGTCGCCGTCGAGCACCTCGGCCCTGCGGCCCGTGGCGTGCAGCCGCTCGGCGGCGGCCCGGGCGAGGGTGGTCTTGCCCGCGCTCGGCAACCCGGTCAGCCACACGGTGGCGCCGCGCTCACCGGTGGCGGCTGCGACGGGCCGGGCGGTGGCCCCGGCGGCCAGGGTGTGAGCTGTGGTCACGGTGATGCCCTCCTGAGCGTGAGGTGACGTGACAGGGCGGGTGACTCTCAGACGGTGGCGAACTCGGCCGGGGCCCGGCCGAGGGTGAACCCGGCCAGGGTCCGGCCGAGCACGTCCATGTCGATCCGGTGCCAGGAACCGGGCAGCTCCAGCGACCGCCCGTTGGGCAGCGCCGCGGCGGTCGCCCGTGCCGCCGCCCGCAGCCAGTCGCTGGTGCCGGTGCTGTTGAGGACGAGGGTCTGCGTGGCGTACCCGGCGAGCCGGTCGGCCGGGACGTCGCAGTCGCCGCAGATCGCCAGGTCGTAGGCGAGGGTGTGGGCGTTCGCCTCGTTCACCGTCCAGACGGGGCCCTTGCGCCACTGTGCGACCGTATCCGGGGTCAGGCCCAGGAAGCTGCCCAGGTAGTACTCGACCGCTTCCCGGCGACGGTCCTCCTCCATGAGGACCCGGAGGGTCTTGGCGACGTTCCACGGCGGCTTCGGGAACCCGTCGACCCGGTAGAACGGCTCGTGCAGCGCCAGTTTCGAGATCGGGGCACCGGCGAGCGCCGCCTCGATCGCCAGGTTCGCGCCCGACGAGCCGGCGAACACCACCGCCGGCCCGCCGGCCTCCCGGATCACCGCCTCGAGATCCTCGATCTCGCGCTCGACGGCGTACTCGGGGCGGTCGCCGCTCTGGCCGCGTCCGCGGCGGTCGTAGACGTAGGTGGTGCAGTGCGGCGCCAGCTCCGGGACGAGCGCGTCGAAGATGGTGTGGTCGCGGAACGAGCCGTTGAGGAGCACGATCGGCGGGCCGTCACCCGTCTTCTCGTAAGCGATCGTCGTGCCGTCCCGGGAAACGACCTTGCGCATACGTACTCCTCACGCCGAACGGAGGTGCTCTCACCTCCCCGCCTGGCGGCATCCTCGATCGCTTCGCTGGACCACGGGTCGAGGACCGGTCGTGAGTCCCCTGCGCCGTGCTGGGCCGCCGAAGCCGTGCGACCGCTGCCGCCTCGTCCCCGCCGTCCCTCCCGGCCCGCCCGCCCGAGCCGCCCACGAGCCGGGCCACAGCCGGACTCGATGTGCGGGTGCTGTCATGGCGGGGACGAAGTGAGGCGCGGGGGCAGCCGTCAGCGGCGCGTCGGTCTTGTGGCAGCACCGGCGGCGACAGTGGTCCGGGCCCGTCCCGTTCCGTCCTGCCGCCGACCACCGGGAGACCGACATGAGCGACCGGGTCGAACTCGGCCGGGTGCACGCCGCGCTCATGTCGCTGCCCGGTGTGCGGGACGCGGCCGTCCATGTGGCCCAAAACGTCCCGGGCGGCCGGCGGATCGTCGCACACATGGTGACGCGCGCCCCGCTCGCCGAACTGCGTGCCGCCCTGGAGTCGCAGCTTCCCTCCCACCTGGTCCCGGCCCGCTTCCACCGGGTGCCGCACATCCCCCTGCGTCCCGACGGCAGCACCGACCGGCCGGCGTTGGCGGCGCTGACCTCCCCGGAGCCGGACACCACCGCCCCGGCACCGGTGCGGGAGGCGGACGAGCAGGCCGTGCGCCGTGCCGCCGACACGGACCAGGGACCACCGGAGACCGTGCCGGTCACCCCGCAGCAGCACACCCTGCTCCTGGACGCGCTCGCCCACCGCGGCACCGGCCGCCACGTGGAGCAACTGCACTGGCGCTGGCGCGGTCCGCTGGACACCGACCGGTTCACCGCGGCCTGGCAGTCGGTGTCCGACCGGGAGACCGTCCTGCGCGCCGCCTTCGACTGGGAGAGCGGACCGCGCCTGGTGCTGCACGAGCACGCCGGCATCGAAGTCGTCCGGCACCCGGCCGCCGGCGTGGACTTCGAGGAGCTGAGGGAACGTGACCGGCTGCGCGGCTTCGACCTGCGCCGCCCGGGCCTGCTGCGGCTCAACCTCGTCGACGAACCCGAACCGGCCGACGGCGGCCCTGCGTGCGTCCGCGTCCTGCTCACCTTCCACCACGTCATGCTGGACGGCTGGAGCGTGTCGGTCCTGCTCCAGGAGTTCCACCGCGCCTACCTCGCCGGCGGCCGGCTGCCGGGCGGCGACCGGCGCCCCGACATCCGCGACTACGCGCACTGGCTCGCCGCCCAGGACACCACCCCCGCACGCGACTTCTGGTCCTCGGCCATCCCGCCCGGCACCGCCCTGGTGCTGCCCGCGACGCCCGGCCCGGACACCGGCCTGCACGGGACCGGCCGGGCCGAGGCCCGCCTCGGCGCCGCACACGCCGACCGGCTGCGCGCCTGGGCGGCGTCCTGCGCGGCCACCGAGGCCGGCGCGCTGCAGGCCGCGTGGGCGCTGCTGCTGTACCGGGCGGCCCGCACCCCGGGGCCCGCCCTGGTGGGCTTCGGCGTCACCGTTCCCGGCCGCGGCATCGCCCTCGACTCCGTCGAGCGGCTGCCCGGCCTGCTGATGAACGCGCTGCCCATGACCGTCCGGGTCGACCCCGCCGCGGCCGTGACCAGGCTGCTGGCCGAACTGCGCGACCGCGCCCTGGACCTGGCCTCCTACGAGTGGGTGTCGCTCGGGCAGATCCACCAGTGGAGCGGGCGCCGCGCCCAGGACAGCCTCGCGCAGAGCCTCATCGTCTTCGAGAACACCCGGCGCCGCTCTGACGGCCTGCACTCCGCGCTCGCCGCGCAGGGCATCAGCGTCGAACCGCCCCGCGCGGCCGGCGTCCAGGGCCTGTTCCCCGTCTCCCTGCTCGCCCACCGGGACGTGGACGACGGCCTCGTCCTGGCCGCCGTCCACGACCGCGCCCGACTCGCCGACGACGACGCGACCCGACTCGTCGGTCAGTGCGCCCGGCTGCTGCGCGAACTGCCCCGCCTGAAGGGCGGCTCGGCGACCGTGGCCGACGCGCTGGCCGCCCTCGCCGACGAGCCGCGGGTGCGGATGGCCCGGGCACCCGCGGCGACCGCTTCCAGTGAACCGACCTGAGGAGAGCCCGGCCATGACCACCCACCGCCGTCGCGACACCCCGCCCGGCCCCCTCGACGGGCCCGGCCACCGAACGGCTGCGCCCGCGCCGGACCGAAGGACGCGTGATGGACGCGGAGCACCTCCGCATCGGCGTCGTGGGAGCCGGACCGCGCGGCCTGTCCGTGCTGGAACGGATCTGCGCCAACGAACGGTCCCACCCCTCGCCCCGCCGGGCGCCCCGACCACACCGTGATCCGCAGCGCGGCCCCGCTCGGCAGGACCCGCGCGAAAGACCTGCTGACGTGGGCCTCGCTCACCGCCGACCAGCAACAGCGCCCCCTGCTGGACGTACGGGGCACCCTCCCGGACGTCACCGCGCACCACACCGCGAAAGAACGCGAACGACTCCTCGACCCCACCGCCTACGTGGGCGGCGCACCGGCCCTGACCGCGCGTGCGCTCGCCCAGGTCCCGGCGGGAGACACACCACCCCCCCCACCCCCGCGTCGACGCGCACGGGGTGAACCCGGCGGCGCGGCGCGGCGGCGCGGCGCGGCCGGCGCACCGGCGGTCTTTCGGCACCGCGTCCGCACGTGGCCGATTCGAGCCGTGCTCCAGGCACGTCAGCGAGGCTCGGGACAACCGACGCGCTCCCACACGGCGACCGAGGAGGTGCGACACCATGCGGGACGGCTCACCGCTCACGCTCTACTGCTTCGCACACGCCGGCGCCGGCGTGTCCGGATTCGCGCACTGGCGCACCACGGCCGGCCCCGGGGTGACCGTCGCGCCGGTACTGCTGCCCGGACGGGGCGCCCGGCGCCGCGAAGCCCGCGCGACCTCACACGGCCAACTGCTCGACGCACTCCTGGGCCCGCTGGCCGGCCAGGCCGCCGACGGCCGCCCGTACGCACTGTACGGACACAGCCTGGGCGGCATCGTCGCCCACACCCTGGCCCGGGCGCTCATCGACCTCGGGCTGCCCGCCCCCGCCCTCCTCGCCGTCGGCGCGAGCCCCCCACCGCACGCCGCGGCACTGCGCCACGACGACCTCAGCGACGAACGGCTGCTGCGGTTCGCCGGCGACCTCGACGCAGCGCCGGACGGCCCCCTCGCCACTCCCGGCAGCCTCTGGCACCGCACCGTGCTGCCCGTGCTGCGGGACGACCTCCTGCTCGCCGCCGCCCTGCGCACCGCCGCGCTCGCCGACGCGGCGCACCGCCTCCTTCCCGTGCCCGTCCTGGCCGTCGACGGCCGGGACGACCCCGTCGTCGGCGCGGCCGCCCTGGACGGCTGGGCGCGCTGGACCACCGGCCGGTTCGTCCGGCGCACCGTCCCCGGCGACCACTTCTTCGTCCGCGGCCCGCACGCACCCCGCCTGATCGGGCGCGCCTGCCGCGTGGTGCGGCGCACTCGGCGCGTACCTGGGCTCATATCTGGAGGACAACTGTGAGGGACAACCGATGAGACGGGTCGTCATCACCGGCATCGGGGTCGTGGCCCCGGGCGGCGTGGGCACCCGCGCCTTCTGGAGCACGCTGACCGCGGGCCGCACCGCCACGCGCGGCATCACACTCTTCGACGCGAGCACGTTCCGGTCGCGTATCGCCGCCGAGGCGGACTTCGACCCCGCCGCCCACGGATTCGGCCCCGCCGAGGCCGCCCGCCTCGACCGCGCCGCCCAGTTCGCCCTGGTCAGCGCCAAAGAGGCGGTCGAGGACAGCGGACTGACCGCCGCCCTGGACCCGGTGCGCACCGGCGTCACCCTCGGCAGCGCCGTCGGCTGCACCACCGGCCTCGACAACGAGTACGGCGTGGTCAGCGAGAACGGCAGCGCCTGGGAGGTCGACCACACCCGGGCGGTCGCCCATCTCTTCGACTACTTCGTGCCCAGCTCCATGGCCGCCGAGGTGGCCGGCGCGGTCGGCGCCCAGGGCCCGGTCTCGCTGGTCTCCACCGGCTGCACCTCCGGCATCGACTCCGTCTGCCACGCCGTCGACCTCATCCGCGAGGGCAGCGCCGACGTGATGGTGACCGGCGCGACCGAGGCCCCGATCTCACCGATCACCGTGGCCTGCTTCGACGCCATCAAGGCGACCAGCCCGCGCAACGACGAGCCGGAGACCGCCTCACGCCCCTTCGACCGCTCCCGCAACGGCTTCGTCCTGGGCGAGGGCTCGGCCGTACTGGTCCTGGAGGAGTTCGAGCACGCCCGCCGGCGCGGCGCCCACGTGTACGCGGAGATCGCGGGGTTCGCCGGCCGCAGCAACGCCTACCACATGACCGGACTCAAGTCCGACGGCGCGGAGATGGCCGAGGCGATCCGCGCGGCGCTCGACGAGGCCCGCCTGGATCCCACCGCCGTCGACTACGTCAACGCCCACGGCTCCGGCACCAAGCAGAACGACCGGCACGAGACCGCCGCGTTCAAGCGCAGCCTCGGTGAACACGCGCACCGGGTGCCGGTCAGCTCCATCAAGTCCATGATCGGCCACTCGCTCGGCGCGATCGGCTCGCTGGAAGTGGCCGCCAGCGCCCTGGCCATCGAACACAACACCGTGCCGCCGACGGCCAACCTGCACGAGGCCGACCCGGCCTGCGACCTCGACTACACCCCGTTGACCGCGCGCGAGCAGCGCACGGACACCGTACTCAGCGTCGGCAGCGGGTTCGGCGGCTTCCAGAGCGCCATCGTCCTGACCCGGCCGCGACTTCAGGAGGCGGCATGACCACAGCCACACTGGACCGACCCACCGTCCGGCACAACGTCCCCGCCGCCACCGGCTCCGTCGTCACCGGCATCGGCGTCACCGCCCCCAACGGGCTGGGCACCGAGGCCTGGTGGGCGGCGACCCTGCGCGGCGAGAGCGGCATCCGGCCGGTGACCCGCTTCGACGCCTCGCGCTACCCCGTGCGCATCGCCGGCGAGATCCCCGGCTTCGTCGACGAGGAGCACCTGCCCGGCCGGCTGCTGGCGCAGACCGACCGCGTCACCCGGCTGTCCCTGACCGCGGCCAAGGAGGCCCTCGACGACTGCGGCAGCGACCCCTCGGCACTGCCCGAATACGGCGCGGGCGTGGTCACCGCCTCCTCCGCGGGCGGTTTCGAGTTCGGGCAGCGCGAGCTGCAGGCCCTGTGGTCCAAGGGCGGCCAGCACGTCAGCGCCTACCAGTCCTTCGCCTGGTTCTACGCCGTCAACACCGGCCAGATCTCCATCCGGCACGGCCTGCGCGGCTCCAGCGGCGTCGTCGTCGCCGAGCAGGCCGGCGGCCTCGACGCGCTCGCCCACGCCCGGCGCCAGATCCGCAAGGGCGCCCGGCTGATGGTGACCGGCGGCGTCGACTCGGCACTGTGCCCCTGGGGCTGGGCCGCCCACCTCGCCGCCGGCCAACTGAGCCGCGCCACCGACCCCGCCCGCGCCTACCTGCCGTTCGACACGCAGGCCGGCGGCCACGTGGTCGGCGAGGGCGGCGCCCTGTTCGTCCTGGAGAACGCCCCGGCCGCCCGCGAACGCGACGCCCGCGTCTACGGCGCGTTCACCGGATACGCGGCCACCTTCGACGGCCCCGGCACCCCGCGCCTGGCCGACGCCGCCCGCCTGGCCCTCATCGACGCGGGGGTACGCCCCGACGAGATCGACGTGGTGTTCGCCGACGCGGCCGGCGCACGTGCCGCGGACCGCGCCGAGGCGGAGGCGCTCGCCGCCCTGTTCGGCCCGCGGGGCGTGCCCGTCACCGCACCCAAGTCGATGACCGGGCGGCTGCTGGCCGGCGGCGCCGCCCTCGACGCGGCCGCCGCCCTGCTGTCCCTGCGCGACCAGGTGATCCCGCCCACCACCGGCACCACCGAGCCCGCCCCCGACTGCCCCGTCGACCTCGTCACCGCACCCCGCGAGACCGGGGTCCGCCACGCCCTCGTCCTGGCCCGCGGCCGAGGCGGCTTCAACTCGGCGGCCGTCCTGAGCGCGCCCTGACCGGACCGGGCCGCCGGAACGACATCCCCCGCGTTCCGGCGGCCCCCGCCACACCTGCCTGCCTGGGCCGAACGGGCCATGGCGCAGGCGAACGGCACCATCGCACCAGCATGTGCAGCCGGCGGGTGCAGGTCACCGCACGTGTCAGCGCCAGCAGGAGGCTCGACATGCCGCCACCGTGACAGAGCGGCAGGGGCCTGCGTCTCCCCCGTGAGGAGAGACGCTCTCCTCGATCGGGGGATGCCTGCTCCCGTTCCCTCGACCACGCCGAGGCCACGACCGGCGTCGCCGTCGAAGAGTTCACCTCTGCGCGTTCTCGCCGCCGGCAACCGCCTCCCCGCCCGCCGAGTGGGCGAGGTCCTTCCGGACACGGGTGCCACCGCTGTCGCGCACCGCCACATCACCGTTGAGTACTCACCCCCGCTCGCGGTGCCGGGCGGCGGGACGCTCACCGAAACGCAGATCAAATCCGGCCAGTTCAAGCGAGTTCGAAGGTGCTGACAGCAGGACTTACGTTATCGATTGTTAACGTACGACGTCGCTGCAAGGGGAGGAACCCCCCAATTCTGTCCTGAGCGCCGACGTCGAGCACTCAGCGTAAGAAAAGTCGAGCGAATGGTTCCGGACGCGCAGAGAAGATCGCTTGTGTCGCCTAGGGCGTCATGCGAATCTTGAAGAGCGACCCAAATCGCGAACAGGAGTTCGAAGTTGAACGCCCGGGCGTTTGTCCCGTGCCGCACTGGCCCGAAAGCGCATGGCGCCGCTTCTTCTGCCCAGGCGTGAGCGCGCGGCGATCGGCGCACCCCGGTATCGGCCATAGGACTAACGGGGAGACTGCATGTCGCTCGAGACCGGTCGCGTCCGCGGACAATGGTTGCTTCACCGTCCCAGCGCGACTGCGCCCTGCCGGATCTTCTGTTTCCCGTACTCCGGCGTCGGGGCCTCAATGTATGCGCGTTGGCCGTCAAACGTGGGGTCGGCGGAGGTCTGTCCGGTACAGCCGCCAGGTCGGGAGAACCGGCTGAGCGAACCGCATTTCGGAACCTTCGAGAATTATGCCGAGCAGGCAATATCGCAACTTCAACCCTACCTGGACCGCCCGTTCGCCTTCTTCGGACATTGCAGCTCGGCGCTGGCAGCCTTCGCGACAGCTTGTCAGTTGGAGCGAGCTGGTCTGCCGACGCCAAGCCGGTTGTTCGTCTCCTCCCAGGTAGCTCCGCACGAGCCGCCCTACGGCCGGTTCCTTTCCATGGGGGACGACGAGCTGGCTATGGAAGTGACCACGTTGGCCAAGTCGATGGGCAGTCGGCTGACGCCGGAGCTGCTGGATCTAGGGCTCTCGGTGATGAAGGCCGACATTCGCGCCCACAAGGCGTACCAGCTCCCCGCTCCGGTCTCGCTGCCAGGCGGGGTGACCGCGATTGGATGGGACTCCGACGACGAGGTACGGCCCGAGTTGATGGCCGGCTGGCGGGCGTACGGCGACGACGTCCGGTTCATCACCGTGCGCGGCACGCATCACACCTTCCTGAACGCGCCCCTGGCACTCGTGGCAGAGCTGGCGCGGGACATGGAGGGCGTGGCTTGATGGACACGGTCCATGAGCTGTTCAGCGCCCAGGCCGCCGCGACCCCGCACAAGGTGGCACTCCACGGGCATGACGGCGCTCTGACCTACACGCAGTTGGATGCCCGGGCCGACGAGACAGCGCGTCGACTGGCCGCCCGGGGAATAGGCGTGGAGGCGAGAGTGGGCGTGCTGGCCGAGCGGTCCCTCGACCTGGTGGTCACGCTGCTCGGCATCCTCAAGGCCGGCGCCGCGTATGTGCCCGTCGATCCCCGGCAGCCGGACCACTGGCGTGCGAGGGCCCTGCGGTCGGCGAGTGTGAGCTGCCTTCTCGACGCGACCGGGGCCGTGATCGAGCCCTCGACGCCCGCCGGCCCGGCTCCGGCCGGCGATCGGGCGACCCGGGCGGGCGGCGGCAACCTCGCCTATGTCGCGTTCACTTCGGGGTCGACCGGCGCCCCGAAAGGTGTCGCCATACCGCACGAGTCGGTCCTTCGGCTGGTGCGCGACCAGGCCTACGCACCGGTCGAACCCGACGACCGTTTCCTGCAGTTCGCCCCCGTCGCGTTCGACGCCTCCACCTTCGAGATCTGGGCTCCCCTGCTCAACGGCGCCGAGCTGCTGGTCCATCCCCCGGGGGAGCCGTCGCCGGCCGAGCTGGCGCGCTTCGTCAGCGACCACAAGATCACCACGCTGTGGTTGACCGCAGGCCTGTTCCAGCAGGTCGTCGACCACCACCTCGACCTGCTGGCGAACGTGCGGCGCCTCGTCGTCGGCGGAGACGTGGTGTCCCCGCGCCATGCCGAGCTGGTTCTCTCGCGGCTGCCGGGGATCCGGCTCGTCAACGGCTACGGCCCGACCGAGAACACGACGTTCACGTGCTGCCACGACATCACAGCCGGCGACACCGACCCGGTACCGGTCGGGCGGCCGATCACGGGCACCGAGGTGCGCGTCCTCGATGCCCGACTGCGGCCGGCCGAGGTCGGCGAGCTCTACGCCGTGGGCTCCGGGCTCGCCAGGGGATACCTGGGCGAGCCGGGGCAGACCGGTGCGCGGTTCGTCGCCGACCCGTGGAGTTCTCCGCCCGGCGGACGGATGTACCGCACCGGCGATCTGGTCCGCGTGCGGTCCGACGGTGTGCTGGAGTTCCTCGAGCGGTCCGACCGACAGGTCAAGATCAACGGCTTCCGGGTGGAACCAGGCGAGGCGGAGACAGTCCTGGCGCACCTGCCCGGCGTTCGCTCGGCGGCGGTCGTGGCACAGCCCGGCCCCACCGGCGCGCTCAGGCTTGCCGCATTCGTGGCACCCCATCGCGGACAGGTGGTGTCGGTCCTCGGCATGCGGCGTCAGATGGCGCAGGCGCTGCCCGACTACGCGCGGCCGGCGACCTACCGCATCGTCGACGAGCTGCCGCTGACCGCGAACGGCAAGGTCGACCGCTCGGCGCTGGCCGGCACCGTGTCGCGTGAACGTCCGGACCTCTTCTCCGACTTCGTGCCGCCGGCCACCGGGGTGGAGACGCTCATCGCCGAGATCTGGTCCGATCTGCTGGGTGTCGACCGCATCGGGATCGACGACGACTTCATCGCGCTGGGCGGCCACTCGCTGCTCAGTATGCGGATGGCCGAGGACGTTGCCAGGGAGTTCGGCGTGACGATCGCCCCGCGCGACTTCTATCTGCGGCCGACCGTGGCCGGGCTGGCGGCGCTGGTCGAGGAGCGGCGCCGATGAGGATGTCGCCAAACGCTCCGGACGGGCAGGTCGATCTGGACAGCGTCGATCTGTTCGATCCGTTCCTGCACAGCGAGGGTCACCCGCACGCGGTCTGGCGGGCCCTGCGCGCCGAGGCGCCGGTGCACCGGCAACAACTGCCCGACGGGCGGCAGTTCTGGTCGGTGACGCGCTACGCGGACGCCTGCCGGGTGCTGCGCGACCATGAGGACTTCACCTCCGAGCGGGGCACCCTCCTCAGCGCCCTGGACGTCGGGGACCCGGCCGGCGGCAAGATGATGGCGGCGAGCGACCCGCCTCACCACACCATGCTGCGCGAATCGCTGAACCGGGTGCTGTCGGCACGGGCGGTGAACGCACGGCGCAACACCTTGCTCAAGCCCGTCGACCGGCTGGTCGAGCCGCTGTTGAACGGCGAGTCCACCGATCTCGCCGTGCTCGCCGCCGACTTCCCGATGGACTTCATCGGCACCTTCATGGGTCTGCCGGAATCGGACTGGCCGCGTCTGACGAAGCTGACCACCATGGCCGTCGCGCCCCATGACCCGGCCTTCCAGGAGGGCTCGGCCCCACTCACGCTCGTCACCGCGCACCATGAGCTGTTCGAGTACTTCTCGGAACAGCTCGCCGCGCGGGACGGGACCCCGACGGACGACTTGATCGGCCACCTGATGCAAACGCGGATCGACGGGAAGCCGCTGGACCACGAAAGCATCGTCTACAACTGCTACAGCCTCATCCTGGGCGCGAACGTCACCACCCCGCACACCGTCACCGGACTGGTCCAGGCCCTGATGGACCACCCCGACGCCTACCGCGCGGTCGTCGCGGACCCCTCCCTGGTCGCCGGCTGCGTCGAAGAGGGACTGCGCTGGACATCACCGGCCAGCCACTTCATGCGGTACGCCACCCAGGACGTGCGGCTGAGCGACAGTACGGTCAAGGCCGGCTCAGCGCTTGCGGTGTGGCTGGGGTCGGCCAACCGGGACGAGGACGTCTTCGCCGACCCCTACACGTTCGATATCACACGCCGTCCCAACCGGCACATCGCCTTCGGATTCGGGCCCCACTACTGCGTCGGGGCCGCGCTGGCACGGCTGTCGCTGCGCATGCTCCTGGAGCGCGTCTGCGCGCTGGTCGAGCGGATCGAACCGGCCGGGGAGGTGCGGCACCTGGCCTCCAACTTCGTCGCCGGGGTCACGTCCATGCCGGTGCGCGGCGTACCACGGGACGGCGCGCACCCGGCCCGCCTGTCGTGACCGTCGCGGACCATCCGGGAACCGGAGTGGGTGGAGGGTACTCGTGAAACCCCTGGAGTCGTCACACATGCCCGACGGACTGCCGCTCTCGCCGACCCAGCAGGACATCTGGCTGTCGTACCGGATCGACAGCGACGCCCCGGTCTACCGAGCGGCGGAGTGCCTGGAGATCGAGGGCCCGCTCGACCGTAAGCTGTTCGAGCGGGCGTTGCACCGCACGGTCGCCGACGTCGACGCGCTGCGGGCCAGGTTCATCGAGACGCCGCAGGGCCCGCGGCAGATGATCGGCGCCGTCCCGCAGGTCCGGCCGGTCTGGTCGGACCTGCGGGACCACCCGGACCCCCGGGCTGGCGCCGATGCGTGGATCGACGCAGACCTCGCCCGGACCGTCGACCTGGCCGACGACCCGCTGTTCACCTTCGCGGTCTTCCGGATCGCCGACCAGCGTTACCTCTGGTACCAGGGCTACCACCACATCGTCATCGACGGCGTCAGTTTCGCTCTGCTCAACGAGCGGTTCACCGAGGTGTACAACGCCCTGGCCGACGGACTGCCGGTGCCCAAGTCCCGCATCGGATCGGTCCGCGCCCTCGTCGAGGACCACCACGGGTACACGCAGTCGGCGCGGTTCGCCGAGGACCGGCACTACTGGGGTGAGCGGTTCGCCGACCTGCCGGAGCCCGGCCGGCTGGCGGGGGAGCCACCGACGGGCTGGGCCACACCCTTGCGACGCCGGGTGTCACTGCCCGAGCACGCCCTGAGCGCGCTGCGTCTGGCGGGCCAACGACACGGGGTGCGCACCTCCCGGCTGCTGTTCACGGCTGCCGCCGTGCTGGTGCACCGTCACTCCGCCCGCCCCGACGCCGTGTTGAGCCTCCCGGTGACCGCCCGGGTCACCGAGACGGCCAAGCGCGCGGCCGGCCCGATGGTGAACGTGCTCCCGCTGCGCCTGTCGGTGCATCCGCGAACTACCGTGCGCGAACTGACCGACCAGGTCGCCGCCGAGGTCGAGGCCGCACTGGCGCACCAGCGGTACCCCGGCGAATTGCTGCGCCAGGAACTCATGGCGCGCGGGCTGCGCCGCTCCGTGCTCGGCCCGGCCGTCAACGTCATCCCGTTCCACTACGGCGGACAACTGGGCGCGGCGCGGGTAGTGAGTTCCCGCAACGTGTCGGTACGGCGCATCCACGACATGAACGTGAGCGCCTACCGGCGGCCCGGCGGCGGGTTCGACATCGACCTGGAGGCGGATCCGCGGCTGTACACCGAGGACGAGGCGGCCGGGCACCACGAGGCGTTCACCGAACTGCTCGTAGCGGTCGCCGAGGGACTGGACCGTCCGGGCCGGACGGTCGCCGCGCTGGCCGCCGTGAGCCCGAGGCGTCGGCGCACGGTGCTCGGCTGGGGAAGCACTCCGGCCGCGCCGACGACGCCGAGCACCTTCCCCGAACTCTTCCGGGAGGTCGTGTCGCGCCGCGGGACGGCGCCCGCGCTCCTGGTCGGCGACCGGCGTGTGGGGTACGCGGAGCTGCACGGCCGGGCCAACGCGCTCGCCCGGCTGCTCATGGCCCGCGGCGTGGGGCCGGAGTCGGTCGTGGCCGTCGCGCTGCCCCGATCCGTCGATCTCGTGGTGGCGGTGCTGGCGGTGCTGCAGGCCGGCGGAGCCTACCTGCCGCTCGATCCGGCTCATCCACCGGAGCGGATCGCCTACCAGCTCGCGGACTCGGCGCCGCAGTGCGTGCTCACCGTCGGCTCGCTGACGGGCGCGATCGACACGGTGCAGGCCCCGGTGCTCCTGCTGGACGCGCCCGTGACCGTCGACCAGTTGGCCGACACCGACCGCGGCGACGTCACGGACGCCGAGCGCGCCGGGCGACTGAAGACGACGAACGCGGCCTACATCATCTACACCTCCGGATCCACCGGGCGTCCCAAGGGCGTGGTGGTGAGCCACCGCGGCGTGGCGGCGCTGGCCCGGGCCCAGCAGCGCCGTCTGGACGTCGACGACCGGGCACGGGTGCTCCAGTTCGCGTCGGCCACCTTCGACGCCGCGTTCTGGGAACTGGTCATGGCTCTGCTGTCCGGCGGCAGCCTGGTGCTTCCATCCATACCCGAGGAGCTGATGCCGCCCGCCCTCGGCGACTTCGTCGCACGGCAGGGCATCACCCATCTCACCGTGCCGCCCGCGGTCCTCGCGGCGGTGCCCAAGGACACGATCCCGCAGCGGACCACGCTCGTCGTGGCCGGCGAGTCCTGCCCGCCGCAACTGGCGGCCGCATGGGCGCCCGGCCGCACCATGGTCAACGCCTACGGGCCCACCGAGACCACGGTGTGCTGCACCGCCAGCGATCCGCTGGCCGGCCCGTTCGGCGACCAGGTGGTCATCGGCACACCCTTCGCGGACTCCGGCGTCATGGTGCTCGACCCGGCCCTGCAACCGGTCCAGCCCGGTGTCACCGGCGAGTTGTACGTGACGGGTCCGGGGTTGGCCCGGGGCTATCTCGGCCGTCCCGGCATGACCGCCGGACGCTTCGTCGCCGACCCGTTCTCGGACAACGGCGGGCTCATGTACCGCACCGGCGACCTGGCACGCTGGCGGGACGACGGCCGGCTGGAGTTCCTCGGCCGCGGCGACCAGCAGGTGAAGATTCGCGGCTTCCGGGTCGAACCGGGCGAGATCGAGTCCGTGCTGCTGGCGTCGGACGGCGTGCGGCAGGCCGTCGTCGTGCCGCGTTCCGACGACGGCGACCGGCAGCCGGCGCAGATCGCGGCGTACGTGGTGCCCGCGGCCGGAGACACGGTCGACGTCGACGCGCTCCGCGAGCGGTTGGGCGCCGTGCTGCCTGAGCACATGCGGCCGCACGCGATCGTCGTGCTGCCGAGCCTGCCGGTCACCTCGCACGGCAAGGTGGACCGCGACGCGCTGCCCGCACCGCACCGCGCGGTGGGCCGTGGCCGGGCGCCGCGCGACCGGGCCGAGAAGCAGGTGTGCGCTCTGTTCTCCGAGGCGCTCGGCGTACCCGCGGTCGGCATGGACGACGACTTCTTCGCGCTCGGCGGGCATTCGCTGTCCGCGTCGACACTGGCGGCGCGCGTCCGCGAGGAGACCGGCATCGCCGTCGGCGTCCGCGCCGTCTTCGACGCTCCCACCCCAGCCGGCCTCGCCGCGCTGCTCGCCACCGCCGCCGAACCCGCGGCACCACCGCGGATCACCGCAACCACCGAGGACGCTCCGCTGTCGTACGCGCAACGGCGGCTGTGGTTCCTCGACCGGCTGACCGGCGCCGACGCCAGCTACCACATCCCGCTCGTTGTCCGGCTGTCCGGACGGCTGGACCAGGACGCCCTCGGGCAGGCGATCGCCGACGTGGTGGCCCGGCACGCTCCCCTGCGCACGACCGTGGAGGACCGCGACGGCGAGCCATGGCCGGTGCCCGCCGGATCGCCCCCCGAGATGGAGGTGGTGGCCCTCGCGGAGGGGGAACTGGACGCGCGGCTGCGAGCCGAGATCCACCGTGGCTTCGACCTGGCCGCCGAACCGCCGCTGCGGGTGCGGCTCTATGCCCTGGCCGCCGACGAGCACGTACTCCTGTTGCTCCTGCACCACATCGCTGCGGACATGCTCTCGCTGCGTCCGCTCTCCCGCGATCTCGCCACGGCCTACCGGGCACGGACGACGGGCTCGCGACCCGGTTTGCCCGTCCTGGAGGTCGGTTACCCGGACTACGCGGTCTGGCAGCGGCGGACACTCGGCGAACTCGGCGATCAGGACGGGGTGCTGCACGGTCAGCTCGCGTACTGGCTGGACCGTCTCGCCGGGGCGCCCGAGGAGATCCCGCTCCCCACCGACCGGCCGCGGTCTCCCGCGGACGGTTCGGCGGGCGGCGCGGTGCCGATCGAACTGTCGGCGCAGACGCACGCCTCGATCGAGCGAGTCGCCCGCGAGCACGGCGCGAGCACGTTCATGGTGCTGCACGCGGCACTGGCCGTGCTGCTGCACCGACTCGGCGCCGGCCGCGACATTGTGCTGGGCACTCCGGTGGCGGGCCGCGGGTCACCCGCGCTGGAGGACGTGGTCGGCTTCTTCGTCAACACCCTTGTGCTCCGCACAACGGTGACGGGTACGGACGGCTTCGCCGACGTGCTGGCGCGGGTACGCGCCGGTGACCTCGAAGCCTTCGGCAACCAGGACGTCCCGTTCGACCTGTTGGTGGAGGAGCTGAATCCGGAGCGGTCGACGGCTCGACACCCGCTGTTCCAGGTGATGATCGCGCACAGCGCCGAGCCGGAGCCGACGCTCGACCTGCCCGGTCTGCGCACCGGTCTGGACACCGTCCGCCCGGACACCGCCAAGTTCGACCTCACCTTCAACTTCCGGGAGCGGCGTGCCGACGGCGCCGGTCCGGCCGGTGTCGGCGGCGTCGTGGAGTTCCGCAGCGATCTCTTCGACCGGCAGACCGTCGAGGCGCTCGTCCGCAGGCTCGGTACCGTCCTGGAGCAGGGGCTCTCCGACGTGGAACGCGCGGTCGGCCGGATCGACGTACGACTGCCGGAGGAAGTGCCCGCCCCGGTCGGCCCGTCGGCTCAGGTCGCCCCAAACCGAGCACGCTGTCTGCACGAGGTGTTCCAGGAACACGCAGCGCGGACCCCCGACCGCCCCGCCGTGGTCTTCGGCGACACGACACTGAGCTACGGGGAACTCGACGCCCGAGCCGACCGGTTGGCACGTCGGCTGGCGAGGCTCGGCGCGCGGCCCGAGACGTCCGTGGCGCTCGTGCTGCCCCGTTCCCCCGAGCTGATCGTCGCGATCCTCGCCGTGCTCAAGACCGGCGCGGCGTACGTCCCGATCGATCCGGCCTATCCGAAGGGCCGGATCGACTCGATCATCGCCGGCGTCCGCCCCGTCCATGTCCTGCGGGACCTCCCGTCAGCCGACGACCCCGCGGACAGCGTGCCGCCGGGTCCGCCGGTGGGCGCGGCGCGGGTCGATCCGGCGGGCGCCGCCTATGTCATCCACACCTCGGGGTCGACCGGTCGGCCCAAGGGGGTGGTGGTGCCGCACACGAACGTCCTGCGACTGTTCCAGGCCACCGAGAAGTGGTTCGACTTCGGACCGCAGGACACCTGGCTGCTGTTCCACTCGGCGTCCTTCGACTTCTCGGTCTGGGAGATCTGGGGCGCGCTGCTGCACGGCGGCAGGCTCGTCGTGCTCACCCATGAGGAGAGCCGGTCGCCGCGGGACGTGCTGCTCACCGCCGCGCGGACCGGCGCGACCGTGCTCTGCCAGACCCCTTCCGCGTTCGCCCAGCTAAGCGCCGCCGCCGCACTGGGCGACACGCTGCCCCCGACCGCCCTCCGATGGGTCATCTTCGGAGGCGAGCGACTGGACTTCGCGTTGCTCCGGCCGTGGTACGAGCGGCACGGCGACCGAGGTCCGGTCCTGGTCAACATGTACGGGATCACCGAGACGACCGTGCACACCACCTTCCAGCGGCTCGACGCCGAGCTGGTGCGGCACGCACGGGCGAGCGGCATCGGCGTGCCGCTGCCGGACCTCACGGTCCGGCTGCTCGACGACATGCTGTGCCCGGTGCCGCCCGGCGTCGTCGGCGAGATGTACGTCTCCGGTCCCGGACTCGCGCGGGGTTATCTGGGGGCCCCCGGCCTGACGGCCGAGCGGTTCGTGGCGGACCCGTCCGGCAGCGGCGGGCGCATGTACCGGACCGGTGACCTGGCCAAGCGGCGGGTCGGCGGCGGTCTGGAGTTCGTCGGCCGCGCGGACGACCAGGTCAAGATCCGGGGCTTTCGGATCGAGCTGGGCGAGGTCGAGTCGGTGGTCGGCCGGTGCCCGGGCGTCGGCCGTGCCGTGGCCACCGTGGCGGACGGGCGGCTCGCGGTCTATGTGAGACCCGTCCCGGGGGCAGCGCCGGATGCCCGGCAGGTTCGCGAGTTCGCCGCGGCACTGCTGCCGGACTACATGGTTCCGTCGGATGTGCTGGTGGTCGACGAGTTCGCGCTGACGACCAGCGGCAAGGTGGATCGCCGCGCCCTGCCCGCGATCGTCCGGGAAGGCGGTGGCGAGGCGCCGAGGGGCGCCGTGCAGGAAGTGCTGTGCGGCCTGTTCGGCGAAGTGCTGGGCGTCGTCGGAGTCGGTGCGGACCAGGGCTTCTTCGAGCTGGGCGGCCATTCGCTGCTCGTGATGCGGCTGGTGAACCGGGTCCGTCAGGTCCTCGGACGTGAACTGGCCGTGCGCTCGGTGTTCGAGCATCCCACGGTGGCGGGATTGGCCGGGGTACTGGCGGACACCGGCCCGGCCCGGCCGGCACTGGCGCCCGGCACCCGCCCGCAACGGGTGCCGCTCTCGCCGGGGCAGCAGCGGCTGTGGTTCCTGCAGACCCTCGAACCCGGTTCGGCCGCTTACCACTTGCCGGTGGTTCTCGACGTCCACGGGCCGGTCGACGCCGATGCCCTGGGCGCCGCCCTGAACGACGTGGTCCGGCGGCACGAGGTGCTTCGCACGTACTACCCCGTTGATGAACAAGGCCCCTACCAGCAGATTCTGGCCGACATCGAGATCTGCGTGGAGACGGGTGGATCGCAAGCCGCGCCCGGTCGGCCGGTGGCCGATCCGGTCGGGGAGTACGTCACACGTCCCTTCGACCTGTCGGCCGAACCGCCCCTGCGGGCAGCCTTGTGGCCAGCGCCGGACAGCGACGCCCGCACCCTCGTGCTGGTGCTGCACCACATCGCGGTGGACGGCTGGTCCCTCGGTGTGCTGCTGCGCGACCTGGACGCCGCCTACGGGGCCCGTCTCGGGGGGCGGGTCCCGGGCTGGCGACCGCTGCCCGCGCAGTACGCCGATGTCGCGCTGTGGCAGCGTGCGCTGCTGGGCGACGTCGAGGACCGGGACAGCCTGTCCGCCCGGCAGCTGGAGTTCTGGAAGGAGACGCTGGCCGGTGTCCCGGAGGAGGTGACGCTGCCGGTGGACCGGCCGCGCGTCGCCGTGCCGAGCCGCTCCGGCGACGTGGTGCCCTTCACACTGGCCGGCGAGGCGTGGCAAGGGCTGCTCGATCTCGCACGCCGCCACGGGGTGAGCGTGTTCATGGTCCTGCACGCCGCGGTGACCGCGCTGCTCTCCCGGCTCGGTGCCGGGGACGACGTGCCGGTGGGCACCGCGGTCGCCGGCCGTGACGAGCAGGCGCTCGACGATCTGGTCGGCTTCTTCGTCAACACGCTGGTCCTGCGGGTCTCGACAGCGGATGATCCCTCGTTCGCCGACCTGCTGGAACGGACCCGGGCCGTCGACCTCGCGGCCTACGCCCACCAGGACGTGCCGTTCGAGCACGTGGTGGAGGCACTCAACCCGGAGCGCTCGCCGACCCGGCACCCGTTGTTCCAGGTGATGCTGACCCTGCAGCACACCCAGGACATACCGGACGACCTGGGCGGCCACAGCGTCAGCCGACGCCTCGTCGGTCTGGGCCAGGCCAAGTTCGACCTGTCCTTCCTCCTCACCCAGCACGCCGACGGGCTGACCGGCGCAGTGGAGTACGCCGCGGGTCTGTTCGAACGCGCCACGGTGGAGCGGGTGGTGACGATGCTGCGACGGCTGCTCGACGCGGTCGTCGCCGATCCCGCGGTCCGGCTCGCCGACATCGACCTGCTCGGCGCCGCCGATCGTGAACTGCTCCTGCACCACTGGAACGACACCCGCCACGAGGTCCCGTACCCGACCGTGATCGACGGCTTCCGTCAGCAGGCGGCACGGACGCCCGACGCCATCGCCGTGAGCGGAGACGGTACCCGGCTCAGCTATCGCGAACTCGACGCACGGTCCGACCGCGTCGCCGGCGCCCTGCTCGCCCGGGGCGCCGGTCCCGAACATCTGGTGGCGATTGCCCTGCCGCGAGGTGTGGACCAGGTCGCGGCCGTGCTGGCGGTCCTGAAGTCCGGTGCCGCCTACCTGCCACTCGATCCCGACGACCCGGCCGATCGGCTCGCCCGTGTCATCGAGGACGCGGCGCCTCTCCTGGCGGTGACCCATTCCGGGCTCGCCGGTCGCACGCCGCTGCCCGCCGTCCTCCTCGACGAGGACATCCCCGCGGCGCCCACGACCCCGAGCGGACTGCCGCCCGTCCACCGCGCGTACCCCGCCTACGTGATCTACACGTCCGGTTCCACCGGGCGGCCCAAGGGCGTCGTCGTCGAGCACCGCGCCCTGGCCGACTACGTCGCCTGGGCGGCGCACGCGTACCCGGGAGTGCGCACCGGTGCCCTGCTGCACTCGCCCGTCACCTTCGACATGCCCGTCACGGTGCTCTTCGCGCCGCTCGTGTCCGGCGGCCGGATCGAGGTCGGCGAGCTGACGGCCGACCGGGCCGCCGAAGGCGGATACGGCCTGGTGAAGATGACACCCAGTCACTTGGCCGCGCTCGGCGACCAGCCGTCGGTGTTCCCTCCCGGCTGCGACCTGGTGGTCGGCGGCGAACAGATGCCCGCCGAGCTGACCGGCGCCTGGCTGGACCGGATCCCGGGGACGACGGTCCACAACGAGTACGGCCCGACCGAGGCCACCGTCGGATGCGTGCTGTTCTCCGCGACGTCCGCGACACCACTGCCGGACGGCGACACCCCGATCGGGCGGCCCGCGTGGAACACCGCCGCCTACGTTCTGGACGCCCGGCTCAACCCGGTGCCCGTGGGCGTGAAGGGCGAACTGTACGTGTCGGGGACGGGGCTGGCCCGCGGATACCTCAGGGCGCCGGGCGCGACCGCGGAGCGTTTCGTGGCCGATCCCTGGTCTCCGGGCGCACGGATGTACCGCACCGGCGACATCGCCCAGTGGACGGCCGAGGGACACTTGCGGCTGCACGGCCGGGTGGACGACCAGGTGAAGATTCGCGGCTTCCGGGTGGAACCGGGCGAGGTCGAGTCGGTGATCGGCCGGCATCCGGCGGTCTCACACGTGGTGGTGGTGGCCCGGGAGCACGAGCTCGCGGCCTTTCTCACCACGTCGTCCCCGGTGACCGCGGCCGAGCTGCGCGCCTGGGCCGAGCGGAAGCTGCCGGGCTACCTGGTGCCCTCGCACTTCGTGACACTGGACGAACTGCCGATGACCGCCAGCGGAAAGGCGGACCGCCGTGCCCTGCCGCAACTGCAGGCGCGCGGCAGCGGCAGCGCCCCGCACGGTGCGGTCGAGGAGATCATCTGCGGCCTGTTCGGCGCGGTGCTGGGCGCCGAGGACGTCGGGCCCGACGACGGCTTCTTCGACCTCGGCGGCCACTCACTGTCGGTGATGCGGCTGGTCAACGCGATCCGGTCGGCGCTCGGCCGGGAGGTGCCGGTCCGGTCGGTCTTCGAGCACCCGACGGCCCGACGGCTGGCGCGACTGCTGGACGGCTACGGCCGCGGCACCCGCCCGGCGCTGCGCCCGAGCGAGCACCCCGCCCGGGTGCCGCTGTCGCCGGCGCAGCGCCGACTGTGGTTCCTCAGCCGGATGAACCCCGACGACCACACCTACAACGTCCCGCTGCTGCTCTGTCTGGAGGGAGACGTGCAGGTCCCGGCGCTGAGGGCGGCGCTGGCCGACCTGGTCGAGCGCCATGAGCCGCTGCGCACCGTCCTGCCCGGCGACAACGGCGAACCGTGGCTGCACGTGCTGCCGCCGTCCCCGCGGCTGCCACCGACGGTGGTCGACGAGACCGGGGCGGGGGCCGACGAGCTGGCCGCGGCGATCGAACAGGCCCAGCGGCACGTCTTCGACCTGACGGCCCAACCCCCGCTGCGGGTGTGGCTGCTGCGGGGCATGCCCCAAAGCTGGCACCTGCTGCTGGTGCTGCATCACGTCGCTGTGGACGGTCTGTCGTTCGGCCCGCTGCTGCGCGACCTGGATCTGGCCTACCGAGCGCGGTGCCGGGGGCAGGCCCCGCACTGGCGACCGCTGCCGGTGCGCTACGCCGACTACGCGCTGTGGCAGCGGGAACTGCTCGACACCGGTGCCGCCGACCGGGGCGTGGAGTTCTGGACGTCCGCGCTGGCCGGCCTGCCCGACGAGGTGGCGCTCCCGGTGGACCGGCCGCGTCCGGCGGTACCGAGCATGGTCGCCGCAGTGGTGCCGTTCGAGCTGGACGCCGAGGTGTGGGACGGGGTCACGGCACTGGCCCGCCGGTGCGGGGTCAGCACCTTCATGGTCGTGCAGGCCGCGGTGACGGCCCTGTTGACCCGGCTGGGCGCCGGGGACGACGTGCCGATCGGTACGCCCGTCGCCGGCCGGGACGACGAGGCCCTGGAGGACCTGGTCGGCTTCTTCGTCAACACCGTGGTACTGCGGGTGTCCACGGCGGGAGCCCCTTCGTTCGCCGAACTGTTGCGGCGGACCCGGGCGGCCGACCTGGCCGCGTTCAGTCACCAGGACGTGCCGTTCGAGCACGTCGTCGAGGCGCTCAACCCGGCGCGGTCGTTGGCCCGCCACCCGCTGTTCCAGGTGATGGTGACGGTGGAGCACACGCCGGACAGCCGGCCGGATCTCGGCGACCTCGCCGTGACCCGGACGCTTCCCGACGCCACCGCCGCCAAGGTGGACCTCGCGTTCGGGTTCGTGGCCGAAGCGCACGCCGCGGGCTGCCGGGGCGCCCTGCAGTACGCGACCGACCTCTTCGACCGCGGCACGGCCGAGCGGCTCGTCGCCATGGTGCGGCGGCTGCTGCGCGCCGTGGTCGCCGAGCCCGAGACCTCCGTGGCCGACGTCGAGCTGCTCGGCCCGGACGACCGGGAGCTGGTCCTTCGCCGGTGGAACGACACCCGGCACGATCTCCCGGCCGAAGCCGTCACCGACGCCTTCGCGGCGCGGCTCGCCGGTGCCCCCGAAGCACCGGCCGTGGTCGACGGCGACATCACGCTGACCTACCGCGAGCTGGACGAGCGCGCCGAGCGGCTCGCGGACCGCCTCGCCGAGCTGGGCGTGACCACCGAATCCCGCGTGCTGCTGCTGCTGGGCCACTGTCTGGACCTGCCGGTTTCGGCACTGGCCGTGCTGAAGGCGGGCGGCGCGTACGTTCCGGTCGACCCCGGCGACTCGCCCGCCCGGATGCGTGCGGTGGCCGGGCAGACCGAAGCACTCGTGGTGCTGACCCGGTCCCGGCTGCGTGACCACGCCGCCCTGGACGCACTGGGGCTGCCGGTGGTGTTCGCCGACGACCACCAGCCGGCCGGCGCCCCGCGACGGCGCCGGCCGCGCCACCCGGCGCAACTCGCCTACGTCATGCACACCTCCGGCTCCACGGGCACGCCGAAGGGCGTGGCGATCAGTGACGCGTCGGTGGTCGGGCTGGCCCGCGACCGGTGGTGGTCCACCGGGACGGCAGCACGGACGCTGTTGCACACCTCCATCGCGTTCGACCCCTCCACTTTCGAGCTGTGGGCGCCGTTGCTCACCGGGGGAACCACCGTGGTCGCCCCGTGGACGCGCCATCCCCAGCCGCACCTGCTGGCCGAGGCGGTCGCCCGGCACGCCGTCACCGGAGTGGCGCTGTCCGCCGCCGTCTACCAAGCCCTGGCCGCCGCCGACCCGGACTGCTTCCGGGGGCTGAAGGAGGTGTGGACCGGCGGCGAGAGCATGTCGCCCGAGCCGACCGCCCGGGTGCTGGCCGCCGCGCCCGGTACCGCCGTGACCAACAGCTACGGTCCGACGGAGACGACGTTCGCCGTGACGCAGCACGCCGTGACAGGAACCGGGCCGGACGGCCGCGTCCCCATCGGCCGGCCGCTCGACAACACCCGGTGCTACGTGCTCGATGGACGGCTGCGGCCGGTCCCCGTGGGCGTGGTCGGCGAGCTGTACGTCGCCGGAACCGGGCTCGCCCGCGGATACCTGGGGAGCCCCGGTCTGTCGGCGGCGCAGTTCGTGGCGTCCCCCTTCGGCCCGGCCGGCGAGCGGATGTACCGCACGGGCGACCTGGTCAGACACCGTCCGGACGGCGCACTGGAGTTCCTCGGCCGCGCCGACCAGCAGATGAAGGTCCGCGGCCACCGGGTCGAGGCCGGCGAGATCGAGGCCGCGCTGGCGAGCTGCCCCGGTGTCGCGCGATCCGCGGTGGCGCAACGCGAGACCAGACCCGGAAAGTCCGTGCTCGTCGGCTACCTGGTCCCGGAATCCGAGGGACCGGCGCTGTCCCTCGACGTGGTTCGGTCGCGACTGGCCGAGCTGCTGCCGCCGTACATGGTGCCCGCCGCGTTCGTGGAGTTGGCGGATCTCCCCCTGACCCGCAACGGCAAGGTCGACCACGGCGCGCTTCCCGCGCCCGCCCCGGTCACCGGCGTCGGTGGCTCGCGTCCGCCGCACGACGAGCGTGAGGAACTGCTGTGCCGGGTGGTCGCCGAGCTGCTCGGCCTTCAAGAAGTCGGCGTCGACGACAACTTCTTCGACCTCGGCGGGGACAGCATCCTGTTCATCCAACTGGTGAGCCAGGTGCGGGCCGCCGGGCTGCTGCTCAGCGTGCGGGACGTCTTCACCCATCAGACGGTGGCCGAACTGGCCCTGGTCGCCAGACGGGCCACGGAGGACGGCGAGCATCAGGCCGAGCCGGGAGTCGGCACCCTCCCGGCCACCCCGATCATGCACTGGCTACGTGAACTCGGCGGTCCCGTCGCAGCGTTCAATCAATCCGTGACCCTGCGGGTGCCCGCCGGACTCGACCGTGCGAGGCTGGTCGACGCCCTCCAGGCCCTGCTCGACACGCACGACATGCTGCGGGCCCGGCTCCGGCCGGACTGGTCCCTCGAGGTGCCCGAGCCCGGTACCTGCCCGGCCGCCGGGCTGGTGCACCGGGTGGACGTGGCAGGGCTGGACGGGAGGGGAACGGCCGCCGCCGGCGCCGAAGCCGGCGCCGAGGCCGCGCATCGACTCGACCCGTGGGCAGGTGTGATGCTCCGTGCGGTCTGGCTCGACGCGGGCGCGCACCGCCCCGGACGGCTGCTCCTGGTGATCCACCACCTCGTCGTGGACGGAGTGTCCTGGCGCATCCTGCTGCCCGACCTGGCCTCGGCCTACCGGGCCCTGGAAGCCGGGCACGCACCGCGGCTCGCACCGGTGCCGGCGTCGTTCCGCGGCTGGGCCCGGGGCCTGGCGGACGCCGCGGCCGACCCGGCGCTCCGCCGGCAGACGCCTTGGTGGCGCCGCACCGAGAGCACCGCGGTCCTCGGCGATGCCGGGCGGTCTCCGCGACGGCACACCTTCGCCGACCTCGGACAGTTGCGCCGCACAGTGCCCGAGCAGGTGACCGACCGGATCCTGGGGGAGGTCTGCGTGGAGCTGGGGCTGCGTGCGGACGACGTCCTGCTGACCGCGCTGGCGCTCGCGGCCGGACGCTGGCGCAGCGCCCGGCACGGCCCCGGCGACGGCGTGCTGGTGGACGTCGAGAGCCACGGCCGGGACCTGGTGGGTGAACGAGGCGATACCGATCTGTCCCGTACGGTCGGCTGGTTCACGCGCATGCACCCCGTACGGCTGGAACCCGGCAACGTGCCCGCCCAGGACTTCCGGACCGGCGGCGCGAGCGTGGCGCGCGCCGCGCGCCGGGTGAAGCAACAGCTCCGCGAGTGCCCGGACGGCGGCGCAGGGTACGGCCTGCTGCGCTACTGCGCGCAGCCGGACGGTGACGGCGAACCGACAGCGTGGCCCACGGCCGAGATCGGCTTCAACTACCTGGGCCGGTTCACCGTCTCCGGCGAGTCGGACTGGCAGCCGGTTCCCGACCCTGTGGCCGTGCCCGCCGCCGATCCGCGCATGCCGCTGCCGCACCCCCTGGAACTGACGGTCGTCTGCCGCGACCGCGGCAGCGCGGCAGAGTTCACGGTCACGTGGGGGTGGGCACGCGGGCTGCTCACCGAGGCCGAGGTGACGGCCTTGGCCGAGCTGTGGGAGCAGGCGCTGGCCGCGCTGTGCGCCGGCGCCCGCATCGACGGGAACGCCGCCCGCACCCCGTCCGACCTTCCCCTGGTCTCGCTCAGCCAGGACGAACTGGACCTGCTCGAAGAGGATTGGAGTATCTGATGGCTCGTTCCGGGCTGGCCGACGTCCTACCGCTGTCACCGCTGCAAGAGGGGCTGCTGTTCCACTCACTGCTGGACGGCGGGCAGGCCGACCCCTACGTCGTGCAGTTGGTCCTCGGACTCGACGGGGCCGTGCGTCCCGACCGGCTACGCCGCGCCGCGGAGCAGGTGCTGACCCGCCACCCGAATCTTCGGGCCGGCTTCGTCAGCCGACGCGAGGGCACACCCGTCCAGGTCGTGCCGCGCCACGTCACCGTCGACTGGCTGGAGCACGACCTGTCAAGGCTGCCGGAGCCCGACCGGGACGCCGAACTGGACCGGCTGCTGCGGGCGGACCGGGACGCCGGCTTCGACCTGACCGAGCCACCGCTGATCCGTTTCATCCTGGTGCGTCTCGCACCGGACACCCACCGTTTCGTGGTGACCAACCATCACATCCTGCTCGACGGCTGGTCCGGTCCGCTGCTGCTGCGCGAGCTGTTCGCCCTCTACGCCGCCGACGGAGACGGCTCGCAGCTCCCACCGGCCCCGCCCTACCGGGACTACCTTGCGTGGCTGTCCCAGCGGGACCGCGAGGAGGCCCGGCGCGTGTGGCGCGAGGCCCTCACAGGCCTGACAGAGGGGACGCTGGTCCCCACGACCGGCCCCGGACCGCAGCGTGCCGCGGAGCCGGCCCGTCACGAGCATGTCGAGGTCACGCTGCCGGAGCGCTTCACCGCGACCCTGCAGGACACCGCGAAGTCGCTGCGCGTCACGGTCAATACAGCGGTGCAGACCTGCTGGGCCCTGCTGCTGGCCCGGCTGACCGGGCAGCACGACGTGGTGTTCGGCGGAGTGACCTCCGGCCGGCCCCCGGTGCTGCCCGGGATCGAGTCGATGGTGGGCCTGCTGATCAACACCGTGCCGGTGCGCGTCCGGCTCGACCCGGCCGAATCGCTCGGCGACCTCGCCGCCCGCATCCAGCGTGAACAGTCCGCGCTCGCCGATCACCAGTACCTGGGCCTGGCCGAGCTGCAGTCCCTCGCGGGCGTGACCGAACTGTTCGACACCGCTGTGGTGTTCGAGAACTATCCGGTGGACCGGGGCGGCGTCCAGGCAGCCCTGGACGGGCTGCGGATCTCGGTGGAACACGCCGAGGACACCATGCACTACCCGCTGGGTCTGGTGGCGGCGTTGCGCGGCGACCGGTTGCAGTTGCGGCTCCAGTACCGCACCGACACCGTCGGCGCCCAGGAGGCGCAGCGCGTCGTGGGCCGGCTGGTCGCCGCCCTGACCGAGCTGGCCCACCGGCCCGGCCGGCCCGTCGCCGGGACCGATGTGCTCTCCGCGGCCGAGCGGGCCGACGCGCTGGCCCGCGGCCGAGGCGCCGACGTGCCGCTGCCCCCCACCGACCTGGCACGCATGGTCCAGGATCAGGCCGCCCAGAGCCCGGACGCCGTGGCGGTCGTCCACGAGGACGCCACGCTGACCTACGCCCAGCTCGACGACCGGACGAATCGGCTCGCCGCACACCTCGTCGCGAAGGGAGCCGGGCCGGAGCGCACCGTGGCGGTGGCGCTGCCCCGCTCGCTGGAACTCGTGGTGGCCCTGTGTGCGGTGCACCGTACCGGGGCCGCCTATCTGCCGGTCGATCCCGGCTATCCGCCGGACCGGATCGCGGCGATGCTGGCCGAAGCCCGGCCGGTGGCCGTGCTGGACGACCCCGCGTCGGTCCACGTGCCGCAGGCCGACACCGGCACGCTCATGCCGTGCGAGGGCTCACCCCTCCATCCGGCGTACGTCATCTACACCTCGGGGTCCACCGGCAGGCCCAAGGGCGTGATGGTCAGCCACGCCGCGATCGTCAACCGGCTGCGGTGCATGCAGGACGACCTCCGGCTGGGCCCCGGCGACCGGGTGCTGCAGAAGACGCCGTCGAGCTTCGACGTGTCGGTGTGGGAGTTCTTCCTGCCGCTCGTCACCGGAGCCACGCTGGTGCTCGCGCGGCCGGACGGCCACCGGGATCCGCGCTACCTCGCGGAGCTGATCCAGCGCCAGGACATCACCACGGCCCACTTCGTCCCCTCGATGCTCCAGGCGTTCCTCGAGGAGCCGGAGGCGCACGCGTGCACCTCGCTGCGGCGCGTGGTGTGCAGCGGCGAGGCGCTCCCCGCCGAGCTGGCGCAGGAGTTCCGGCGGACACTCGACGCCGACCTGCTCAACTACTACGGCCCGACCGAGGCCGCCGTGGACGTGACGGGCTGGCATGTACGGGACGAGGCCGTACCGATCGGCCGGCCCGGCTGGAACACCCAGGCGTACGTCCTCGACGCCTGGCTGCGTCCGGTGCCCCCCGGCGTGCCGGGCGAGCTGTACCTGGGCGGCGCGCAGCTCGCCCGGGGCTATCTGGACCGGGCCGCACTGACCGCGGAGCGGTTCGTCGCCGATCCGTGGACGCCGGGGGAGCGGCTGTACCGCACCGGCGACCTCGCCCGGCAGGACGGCGACGGCGTACTGGAATTCCTCGGCCGCACCGACGACCAGGTCAAGATCCGGGGCTTTCGGATCGAACTCGGCGAAGTCGAGACGGTGCTGTCGCGGCATCCCGACGTCCGCCGGGCCGTGGTGGTGGCACGCGGCCAGGAGCTGGCCGCCTACCTGCTCGTCGAGGCTCCGGTCGACGGGGCCGAGGTCCGTGCCTCGGCCGCCGCCGTGCTGCCGGACTACATGGTGCCGTCCACCTTCACCACGTTGGCCGAGCTGCCGCTGAGCCCGAGCGGCAAGGTCGACCGCGCCGCGCTTCCCGCACCGCACCGCACCGCGGGCGGCCGGCAGGCCCGTGACCCGCGCGAGGCCATCCTCTGCGGACTCTTCGCCGAGGTGCTGGGGCTCCCCGAGGCCGGTGTGGACGACGACTTCTTCGCCCTCGGCGGACACTCGCTGCTCGCCACCCGCCTCGCCAATCGCATCCGGTCCACCCTCGGTGTCGAGGTCGCCCTGCGGCAGTTGTTCGAGACCTCGACCGTGGCCGGTCTGACGGCCGCGCTGAACAACACCGGAGCAGCCAGACCGCGGATTCGACCGCTGCCGCGGCCCGATCGCATACCGCTCTCCTTCGCCCAGCGCCGGCTGTGGTTCCTCAACCGGCTCGAAGACCGCAGCCCGACCTACAACATCCCCGTCGTGCTGCGGCTGGCCGGACATCTGGACCCCGCCGCGCTGCACGCCGCCCTCGCCGACGTGGTGCGGCGGCACGAGAGCCTGCGCACCGTCTTCCCGGCCACCGACGGCGTGCCGCACCAGCTCGTGCTCGAGCCCGAGGCCGGCGCGCCCCGGCTGGACATCGCCGTGGTGGACCCCGCGGAACTGGACGGCGCGGTCCGCGCGGCCGTGGCGCACGGCTTCGACCTGGAGACCGAACCCCCACTGCGCACCTGGCTGTTCACCCAGGCAGCCGGCACCGCGGGCGGCGAGGAGCACGTGCTGGTCCTGCTGCTGCACCACATAGCCGGTGACGGCTGGTCGCTCAAGCCCTTGCTCGACGATCTCGGTGCGGCCTACGACGCGCGGCGCCGTGGCGCGGAGCCCGGCTGGACGCCGCTGCCCGTGCAGTACGCCGACTACACCCTCTGGCAGTCCCGGCTGCTCGGCGATCAACAGGACGGCACCAGCCTCCTCGCGCAGCAGACGCGGTACTGGACCGCCGCGCTCGACGGCGTCGCAGCGGAGCTGGAATTGCCGACCGACCGGCCGCGCCCCCCGATGGCCAGCTATCGCGGCGACACCGTCGACTTCACGTTCGACGCGGACCTGCACGCCGGTCTCACCACCCTGGCGCGGACCGACGGGGCCACCCTGTTCATGGTGCTGCAGGCCGCCTTCGCCGCTCTGCTGACCCGGCTCGGGGCCGGCACCGACATCCCGCTCGGCACGCCTGTCGCAGGCCGCACCGACGACATCCTCGACCCGCTGGTCGGCTTCTTCGTCAACACGCTGGTACTGCGGACGGACACGTCGGACAACCCCGGCTTCCGGGAACTGCTGGCCCGGGTCCGCACCACCGACCTCGACGCCTACGCCCACCAGGACCTGGCGTTCGAGCACCTGGTCGAGACACTCAACCCCGCACGCTCGCTGTCCGGCAACGCGCTGTTCCAGGTGATGTTCGCGCTCCAGAACGTGGCGGCCGTGACAGCCGACCTGGCCGGGTTGACCGCTACCCCGTACCCCGTGCACGCCCGCAACGCCAAGTTCGACCTGTTCGTCAGCATGGCCGAGCGGCGCACCGCGACGGGGAGCCCCGACGGGGTGTACGGCACGGTCGAGTACGCCACCGACCTGTTCGACCGGGAGACCGTGGAGCGGCTCGTCGCCTGGTACGAAGCCTTCCTGCGCGCCGTGCTGCGCGATCCCGCGACACCCATCGAGCACGTCGACTACCTCGGCCCCGACGAGCGACGCGACCTGCTGACGGCCAGGAACGACACCGCCCGGCCCCTGCCCGACCACTACCTGCACGAGCGGTTCCAGCAGCAGGTCGCCGCCGCCCCCGACGCCCTGGCGGTGCGCTGCGGCACCGAGCAGGCGACGTACGCACAGCTCAACGAGCGCAGCAACCGGCTGGCCCGGGAGCTGATCGCCCGGGGCATCGGCCCGGAGCACGTCGTGGCGCTGGCCGTCCCGCGCTCGGTGGACATGGTCGTGGCGATGCTGGCCGTGCAGAAGGCCGGCGCGGTGTACCTCCCCATGGACCCCGCCCATCCGGCGGAGCGTCTGGCGTTCCTGATCTCGGACGCCCGCCCCGTCGCGCTCATCACCCGTACGGAGATCGCGCCCACCCTGCCGGAGACCGACACCCCGACGATCGTTCTCGGCGATCCCGCGGCAGAGGACGGGCTGTCCGCGCGTGCGAGCACCGATCCCGTCGACACCGACCGCGTATCGCCGATCCGGCCGGACAACGCCGCCTACATCATTTACACCTCCGGCTCCACCGGCCGCCCCAAGGGCGTGCTGATCTCGTACCGGAGCATCATCAACAACCTGACCGGATTCGCCGAGCGGTTCCCGGTCGGTCCGCACGACCGCGTCCTGGCGACGGCGACGATCGCGTTCGACATCGTCGCCGTCGACGTCTACCTGCCGCTGCTGCACGGCGCAAGCGTGCTCATCGCCGAGCCGGAGACCATCCGCAACCCGGTCGCGCTGTCGGGACTCGCCGCGGCGAGCGGGGCCACGGTCCTCCAGGCCACCCCCTCGCTGTACCGCACGATGCTGGCCAACGCCCCCGAAGGCCTGCGCGGTCTGCGGCTGCTCGTCGGCGGTGAGGCGCTGACCAGCAGCGTCGCCGAACAGATGGGCGCGGTGGGCAGCCAGGTGGTCAACCTCTACGGGCCCACCGAGACCACCGTGTGGAGCACCCTGGCGGAGGTCGACCCGTCCCCAACGGCCACCGACGGCCCGCCCCCGGTGGGCAGCCAGACCCAGAACGTCCGGATGTACGTGCTGGACGCCAGCCTCCGCCCGGTGCCGTGCGGGGTCACCGGCGAGCTGTACATCGCCGGCACGGGGCTCGGCCGGGGTTACCTCAACCGCAGGCCGCTGACCGCTGAGCGGTTCGTCGCCGATCCGTTCGACGAACCGGGCGGCCGGATGTACCGCACCGGCGACCTCGTGCGCTGGCGGCGGGGCGGCGGACTCGCCTTCGTCGGCCGGGCCGACGACCAGGTCAAGGTGCGCGGCTTCCGCATCGAACTGGGCGAGATCGAGGCCGCGTTGTCGCGGCAGGAGCACATCGCCGAGGCCACGGTCCTGCTCGGCCGGGCGAGCGACGGCGAACGCCGACTCGTCGGCTATGTCGTTCCCGGCGCCGAGTGGGCAGCCGGCCGGGACGAGCAGGAGGAGGACGAGCAGGTCCGGTTCTGGCGCGAGCTGTACGACTCGCTCTACACCGAGCAGGTCGCGGACGGCGGCTTCTGGGACGACTTCACCGTCTGGCAGAGCAGTTACGACGGCCGGCACATCCCGCTGGAGGACATGGAGCGGTGGCGGTCGGCCGCCGTCGACCAGGTACTGCGCCTCGACCCCCGCCGGGTGCTGGAGATCGGCGTCGGCAATGGGCTGTTGCTGTCCCGGCTCGCCCCGCACTGCGAGGCGTACTGGGGAACCGACTTCTCCCCGTCGGTCATCGCCGCGCTGCAGGAGCAGCTCCGGGCGCGCGGCGAGGACCTGCCGGGAGTGCGGCTGCGCGTACAGGCCGCCGACGACACGGACGGGCTGCCCCGCGACTTCTTCGACACCATCGTCCTCAACTCCGTGGTCCAGTACTTCCCCCACGCCGGCTATCTCGTGGACGTCCTGCGCGCATGCCTGGAGCTGCTGGTGCCAGGCGGCGCGATCGTCCTGGGCGACATCCGGAATCTGCGCCTGCTGCGCTGCCTGCAGAGCGCCGTCGCCGCCCACCGACTCACGGAGGAATCCGACACCTCGTCGGTCCGCGCGGTGGTGGAGCAGAAGGTCGCCACCGAGGAGGAACTGCTCCTGGCGCCCGACTTCTTCGTCGCCCTGGGCCGCTCGCTGCCGGGTATCGGCGGGGTGGACGTCAGGCTCAAGCGGGGCAGGTTCGACAACGAGCTGTCGCGCTACCGCTACGAAGTGGTGATCACCAAAGCGCCCACCGCCGCGCAGCCCGTCGACCGGTTGCCCCGACTGCCCTGGGCGGACCTGGCCCCGGCCGACGCGCCCACCGACGCCGCCATCGACACGCTGGCCGACGCGCTGCGCGACGCGCCGACCGGCCTGCGGGTGACCGAGGTGCCCAACGGCAGGCTGCTGGCCGAGTTCGACGCGATGAGCGAACTCAACCGGGGCGGCGGCGTCGCGCGGGTCCTTTCCGAACTGCACGCCGAAGCCGCCGGGGTCGATCCGGAGGATCTCCACGACCTCGGCGCGCGCTGCGGCTTCCAGGTGGTGACCACCTGGTCCGCGTACGGCCGCGACGAGTGCTTCGACGCGGTCTTCCTGCCGCGCGACGCTTCCGCCGCCGTGGTGCCGGCGTACGAAGGACCTCGGGCCGGGGCCGACCCGCTGGTCCACGCCAACAGCCCGGCCCGCACCCGCAGGCTGCGCGCGTTCAACGACGAACTGCGCACCCGACTGCGCCGGTGGCTGCCGGACTACATGATTCCCGCTGCCTTCGTGGCACTCGATCAACTGCCGCTCACCGTCAACGGCAAGCTGGACCGGCGGGCGCTGCCGAAGCCCGACTTCGGCGCCCTGTCGGCCGGCCGGCCGCCTCGCACGTCGCGCGAGAACGTGCTCTGCGAGCTGTTCGCCGAAGTGCTCGGAGTGCCGAAGGTGACCATCGACGACGACTTCTTCGCCCTCGGCGGCCACTCGCTGCTGGCGACCAGGCTGGTCAGCAGGATCAGGACGGTCACCGGGACCGAGATCCCCATCCGCCGGATCTTCGAGGGCCCCACCGTCGCGGCGCTCAGCGAACGGCTGGAAGCCGAGCAGCCGGCCCGGCCGGCGCTGATGCGGCGGCCCCGGCCGGAGCGGGTGCCGCTGTCGTTCGCCCAGTTGCGCCTGTGGTTCCTCAACCGCTTCGAGACGTCCTCGCCCAGCTACAACCTTCCGCTGGTGCTGCGGTTGCACGGCAGCCTCGACCGAGCCGCGCTGCGGGCCGCGCTCGGCGACCTGGTGGACCGGCACGAGACGCTCCGCACGGTCTTCCCCGAGCAGGACGGCGAACCCTTCCAGCTCGTATCGCCGGCCGAGCAGGCGCGTCCGGCATGCCCCGTGGTGGACGTCGACCCCGCCGCTCTGCCACAGGCCCTGGCCGCGGCGGCGCGGACGCCCTTCGACGTCACGCTGGACCCCCCGTTGCGCGCCACGCTCTTCGCGGTGGCTCCGCGGGAACACGTGCTGTTGCTGGTCCTGCACCACATCGCCGGCGACGGCTGGTCCATCGGCCCGCTCGCCCGCGACCTCACCGCCGCCTACCGGGCCCGCCTGCACGACGAGGAGCCGGCCTGGCCGGAACTCGCCGTGAGCTACGCCGACTACGCCCTGTGGCAACGCGAGGTGCTCGGCAGCACCGCGGACCCCGACAGCGCCGTCTCCCGGCAGCTCGTGTACTGGCGGCGGACGCTCGCTGCGGCACCCCCTGAGATGCCCCTGCCGGTCGACCGGCCGCGGTCCGCGGCCGCCGCACCGGCGGGCGAGCGGCTCGCCTTCGAACTCGACGCCGCACTGCACGCCAAGCTGCTCGACGTCGCGCGGAAGCACCGGGCCAGCCTGTTCATGGTGGTGCAGAGCGCCCTGGCCGCCGTCCTCACCCGGCTCGGCGCGGGCACGGACGTCGTGCTCGGCGGCGCCATCGCCGGCCGGACCGAGGCGGCGGTCGAGAACCTCGTGGGCTTCTTCGTCAACACGTTGGTGCTGCGCCTCGACACCTCCGGCGACCCGTCGTTCGGCGAACTGCTGGACCGGGCCCGGCAGGTCGACCTGGCGGCGTACGACAACCAGGAGCTGCCGTTCGAGTACCTCGTCGAGGCACTCAACCCGCAGCGGTCCCTCGCCCGTCATCCGCTGTTCCAGGTGATGCTGGTGCTGCAGAACGCGCCGCGGACGGACGTCACGCTGCCCGGCGTGCGCATCACCGGCGAGCCACTGGACGTCGGCGCGGTCAACTTCGACCTGGGCTTCAACCTCGCCGAACGGGAACCGGTGGCAGGCCGCCCCGGCGGCGTGGCCGGCATGGTGGAGTACCGGTCGGACCTGTTCGACCGGGACACCGTGGAGCGGATCACCGACCGGTTGCGGCGGCTGTTGACGGCCGTCGCGGCCGACCCGGCACTGCCGATCGGCGCTGTGGACCTGTCCGGGGGAGACGCACTCGACCACCGGCTGCGGCCGGTGCCGGCGGACCGGGAGATTGACCTGGCCCGGATCGAGGAGGTGCTCGCCCAGTTCGACGGCGTACGGGAGGTCGCCGCCGTACTGCGCGACGCCGCACAGCCGTCGGAGCGTTCGGTCGCCGTCCACGTGGTGACCTCGCAGGACGTCGCCTGCGACGCCGACCGGTTGCGCGCCTTCGCCCTGCAGTGGCTGCCCGAGCACCTGGTGCCGGCCTCGTACACCGTCCTCACCGGCACCGACGAGGTCACCGCCGCCGGTGCGGACCCGACGCCGTGGGTCGGTGAGCGGACGCCGCCGGCCACGCCGCGGCAGGAGATCCTGTGCGGGCTCTTCGCCGATGTGCTCGGCAAGCCCGCGGTGGGCGTGCACGACGACTTCTTCGCGCTCGGCGGACACTCCTTGCTGGCCACGCGCCTGGTCAGCCGGGTCCGCGAGACGCTCGGGGTGGAACTCCCCATCCGCCGGCTGTTCGAGGTGCCGACGGTGCACGGGCTCGACGCCGTACTCGACGAACACGGCGCCGGCCGTCCCGCGGTGGTGGCCATGTCCCGGCCCGCACGGATCCCGCTGTCCTTCGCGCAGCTACGGCTGTGGGTGCTCCACCAGGTGGAGGGGCCGTCGGCCACGTACAACATCCCGTTCGCGCTGCGGCTGACCGGCCCGCTGGACGACGCGGCGCTGCGGGACGCGCTGCGGGATGTGGTGGACCGGCACGAGGTGCTGCGCACCACGTTCGGCAGCGAGGCGGGCGTCCCCCACCAGCGGGTCCGGTCCGTCGAGGACGTCCCACCCGGCATGCCGGTGCGCGACGTGCGGACCGAGGAGCTTCCCGCCGAGCTGGCTGCGGCGTCGTCCCACCCGTTCGACCTCGCCACCGAAGCACCGCTGCGGGCGACGCTGTTCCGGCTCGCGCCCGAGGACCACGTGCTGTCGCTCGTGGTGCACCACATCGCCGCCGACGGCGCGTCGCTGGGCCCGCTCGGCGCGGACCTGTCGACCGCCTACGCCGCCCGCAGGCGAGGCACCGCACCTGACTGGGAACCGCTGGCCGTGCAGTACGCGGACCACACGCTGTGGCAGCGCGCCACGCTCGGCGACGAGGACGATCCCGACAGTGTGCTGGCCCAGCAGATCCGTTACTGGACCGGCGCGCTGGACGGGATGCCCGACGAGCTTGCGCTGCCCGCCGACCGCCCGCGCCCCGCGGTCGCCGGGCACGAGGGCGCGGTGGTCGAGTACGCCGTCTCGCCCGAGACCCACCGGTCGCTCGCCGAACTCGCCGAACGCCACGGCGTGACGCTGTTCATGGTGCTGCACGCGGCCCTGGCCGCCGTGCTCACCCGGCACGGCGCCGGCACCGATGTGCCGATCGGCACACCGGTGGCCGGCCGCGGCGACAGTGTGCTGGAACCGCTGATCGGCTTCTTCGCCAACACTCTGGTACTGCGCACCGACACCAGTGGCGATCCGGACTTCGTCACCCTGCTGGACCGGGTCCGGCGCACCGACCTCGCCGCGTACTCCCACCAGGACGTGCCCTTCGAACGGCTCGTCGACGTCCTCGGCGTCGAACGGTCGTTGGCCCGAAACCCCTTGGTGCAGGTGATGCTGGCGTTCGACCAGCACCGTGAGGCCGCGCTGGACCTCGACGGGGTCGGCGTGCGATCCCACCCCACCGGCTACGCCGCGGCCAAGTACGACCTCGCGGTCAACGTCGCCGAGCGCCGCGGACCCGACGGGGAACTCCTGGGCCTCACCGGGGCCTTGGAGATCGCCACGGAGCTGTTCGACCGACGGACAGGAGAGGAGCTCGCCGAACGCCTGGTTCTCTTCCTGGATCAGGTCGCGGCCGATCCCACACTACGGATCGGTGCGGCACGCCTGGAGCCGGCCACCGACCAGTTCCCATGGAACGACACGGACCGCACCGTCCCCGTCGAGCACGCGCTGGCGGCCTTCGAACGGCAGGTCCGACACCACCGCGACCGCGACGCCGTCGTGTGCGGCGAGGACCGGATCAGCTATCAGGAGCTGAACGAGAGGGCCAACCGGCTGGCTCACCGGCTCATCGCGCGGGGGATCGGTGCCGAACAGATCGTCGCGCTCCACCTGCCACAATCCATCGATCTGGTCGTCGCTCTGCTGGCGGTGCTGAAATCCGGCGCAGCGTATCTGCCAGTGGACCCCGACTACCCGCCCGAGCGAGTGCGCCTGCTGTTCGACCGCGCCGCTCCCACACTGGTTCTCGCCAAGGGCGACGTAGGACCGACGACCGCACCCGTCCTGGACCCGGCGCAACACCTGCCGAACCTGCCCACGCACGACCCGACCGACGCCGATCGGCTGGTCCCCTGGACGCCTGACCACCCGGCCTACCTGATCCACACCTCCGGGTCGACCGGCACACCCCGGGGCGTCCTGGTGACCCACCGCGGACTTCCGGGCCTGGCCCGCAGCCTCGCGGATGCCTACCAAGTCACACCAGACAGCCGTGTTCTGGAGTTCGCCTCACCCGGCTTCGACGTGGCGACCGGGGACCTTCTGTTCACGCTGTCATCAGGTGCAGCCGTGGTGCTGCCCGATAGCGACCGGGTCACTGCTGCGGCGAACCTGGCTGAACTGATGGCGCGTCACGGCGTCACGCACACGACGCTGACCCCGACCGTTGCCGCAGCCATCCAGCCCGGTGCCCTGCCGGACGGCTTCGTGCTCGCACTGGGCAGCGAGACGGTGCCCGGTTCGCTCGTCAACCGATGGGCTTCGACCTGCCGAGTCCTGAATGTCTACGGCCCGACTGAATGCACGGTGGCGTCGACCATCACGGGGGCGTTGACCGATGGTGGTACCCCGCCCCTCGGCCGGCCGCTTGCCAACACCAGGGCGTACGTGCTCGACCACGCTCTGCGCCCGGTGCTGCCCGGAATGGTCGGGGAACTCTACCTGTCAGGTCCCGGACTGGCCCGGGGCTATCGAGGGGAACCGGCCGCGACCGCCGGCCGGTTCGTCGCTGATCCGTACGGCGCCCGGGGTGCGCGCATGTACCGCACGGGAGACCTGGTGCGGCGGCGCCGGGACGGCAACCTCGAGTTCATCGGTCGGGCAGACGGGCAGGTGAAGATTCGCGGTCATCGCGTGGAACTGGGCGAGGTCGAGCAGAACCTTCTCGGCCACCCCTGCGTGCGCGCCGCCGCG
This sequence comes from Streptomyces pactum, assembly GCF_002005225.1. NCBI lineage: Bacteria > Bacillati > Actinomycetota > Actinomycetes > Kitasatosporales > Streptomycetaceae > Streptomyces > Streptomyces pactum. The sequence continues at coordinate 117,598 of NZ_CP019724.1, read as the reverse complement.
GCGGCTGCTTTCACCACGCCGACCGGGGAACGGCTGGCTGGTTACGTAGTCGCCGAACCCGGCGGCGTCAACCTCCCCGAGCTGCGCGGGTGGCTTGCCGAGCGGGTCCCCGACCACCTCGTGCCGACCGCGCTGGTCCCGGTGGACAGCCTGCCGTTCACCGCCCACGGCAAGGTGGACCGGACAAGACTGCCTGCTCCCCTCACCCATACGGACAAGGGTGCCGGTCGAGTGTCGGACGCCGCTTCAGGCACCGAGGACGAGCGCATTCTGTGCCGCCTGATCGCAGACCTGCTGGGGCAGCCGGCCCCCCCGGTCGACGGCCACTTCTTCGAACTCGGCGGCGACAGCATCCTGGCCATCCAACTGGTCAGCCGGGCGGGCAGGGAAGGCCTCTCGCTGACCACACGCGACGTATTCGCTCACCCGGTGATCGCGGAACTCGCCGCCGTAGCTCGGTCCGGTCGCCGTACATCGGCGGTGGTGTCCGAGCGGGGGGTGGGGTCCGTCCCGCTGACGCCGATCATGCACTGGCTTCGCGAACTCGGCGACGACGTGGCGGACTTCCAGCAGTCCGTCGTCGTTCCCGTTCCGCCGGGCCTCGGTCAGGAGCAGGTGAGCCTCGCGCTCCAGTCCGTTGTGGACCACCACGACGCGCTGCGGATGCGGCTGTCCCGCGACCACGACACGGAACTGTGGGCGCTGGACATACCCGAGCCGGGGGCCGTCACCGCCCACGACCTGCTGGTCTGCGTGGACGCGTCCACTTTGTCCGGCGAGGATCTGAGCCGGCTGACGGCCCGGTCAGTGGCGGAGGCCCGGGCCCGCCTGGACCCGGACAACGGCGTCATGCTCGAAGCGGCGTGGCTGTCGAGTGGCCCCGGCGCCACCAGCCGGCTGGCCCTCACCGCACATCACCTGGTGATCGACGCGGTGTCCTGGCGCATCCTGGCCGCCGATCTGGCGGCGGCCTTCGCCGACCTGACGGCGGGCCGGCCCATCGAACTGGCGCCCGTCGGCACGTCGTTCAAGCGCTGGGCGCAAGAGCTGGTCGCCTCCTGCGGAAACCGCACCCGGCTGGCCGAAACCCGCTACTGGGCGACGGTGCTGCGCACCCCCGACCCCCTGCTGGGCGAGCGCGCCCTCGATCCCGAAACGGACACGGTCGCCACCGCCCGGTCCCTCCGGCGGACGGCGCCGAACGGGACGACGGCCGCACTGCTCACCGAAGTTCCCGCGGCGTTCCACGGCAGGGTCACCGACGCCCTGCTCACCGCGCTGGCCCTGGCCGTGGACGAGTGGCGGACGCGGCGGGACATCCCGGCCACGAGCGCGGTCCTGGTTGATGTCGAGGGACATGGCCGGGTCGAGCACGATGGCATGGATCTCACCCGGACCGTCGGCTGGTTCACCACGCTGCACCCGGTGGCGCTCGACCCCGGGGCACTGGACTGGGCCGAGGTCCGCCGCGGGGACGACGGCATCGGCGCGGCCGTGAAGCGCGTCAAGGAGCAGTTGCGGTCGGTCCCTGACAGCGGCATCGGATTCGGACTGCTGCGCTACCTCAACCCGCAGACGATGTCCGCACTGGCACGGGCGGGCGCACCGCAGATCTGTGTGAACTACCTCGGCCGGCTGAGTGGTTCACCCGAAACCGACGTCGCGGCCGCCCTGCCCCGGGAGACCGCCACCCGGGCGCTGGCACACGCGGTGGCGCTCGACACCCTCGTCAGAGACACCCCGCAGGGACCGCGGCTGGTCGCCAACTGGACATGGCCGAGCGATCTGCTGGCCGAACGAGACATGGCGGAGCTGGCCGACCTGTGGTTCGAGGCGTTGGCCGGCATCGTCGACCACGCGCGCCGTACGGCCGGCGGCCGCACGCCCTCCGACTTTCCGCTCGTCGACCTGGACCAGAAACAGGTGGACTGGATCGAGCAGACCTGGCCGGCACCGGCCGACGTGCTGCCGCTCGCACCGCTGCAGGAGGGCATGCTCTTCCACGCACTGCTGCGAGGACGCTCGGACTCCGGCGACCCCTACGGGGACGAGCCCGATGGGGACGATCCCTATGTGGTGCAGACCATCCTCGCCGTGCCCGGCAGTCCGAGTCCGAACACGTTGGAGCGTGCGGTGCAGACGGTCCTCGACCGGCACGACGCCCTGCGCGCGGCGTTCGTCCAGCCGCCGGACGGCCCCTGGGTGCAGGTGATTCCAGAGAAGGTCAGAGCGCCGTGGCGGGTGCGCACCGCGGCAGACCAGGCTGAACTGGCCGCGCTCGCCGCGGCGGAACGACGCGAGGGATTCGACCCGTCCGACCCGCCCCTGGCCCGCTTCCTGCTGGTGCAGATGCCCGACGACGGTCACGCGGCGTCCGAGCGATCCGCCGGGCACCGGCTCGTCGTGACCAACCATCACATGCTGCTGGACGGCTGGTCGCTGCCGTTGCTGCTGCGCGAGATCTTCGCCGCCTGCCGTCCCGGCGCCGACGAGGGTCGCGACGGCGACGGACTGCCGGCGCCGACTCCCTACCGGGCGTACGCGTCATGGCTGGCACAGCAGGACGTTCAGGCCGCCGAACGCATCTGGCAGGCAGCACTGTCGGGGGTGGACGGCTGCCTCGTCGTCCCGGGCGCGGGCCGCACCACGGGACCTCGGCGGGAGCTGCACCGACGGTTGCCCGAGCGGGTTGCCGCACGTCTTCGGGACACCGGCCGGACCCTCGGGGTCACCACCAGCACCATGGTGCACACCGCGTGGGGGCTGGTACTCGGACGGCTCACCGGACGGTGGGACGTGGTCTTCGGCAGCGTGGTGTCCGGCAGGCCCCCGGCCGTACCCGGCATCGAGTCGATGATCGGCTGCCTCATCAACACGGTTCCCGTCCGGCTGCGACCGCGGCCGGGGGAGAGTGCCGCAAAGCTGCTGCGGCGTCTCCAGACCGAACAAGCGGCCCTGGGCGAGGCGCATCACCTCACGCTCGCCGCCGCGCACCGCCTGGCCGGTGTCGGTGAACTGTTCGACACCCTGGTGGCCTTCGAGAACTATCCGGTCGACGGGGGCGCCGTCCGGACCGGAGCGGGCGAGGAGGCCGTACGCCTGGAGCAGGCCAGGGACGGGATGCACTATCCGCTGGGCCTGGTGGCCGCCGCCGCTCCCGACGGGCTCGGGCTGCGGCTGATCCACCGAGCGGACCTGATCCCACCGGACCGGGCCGAGCAGGTCATGACCTGGCTGTGCGACGTACTGGAGTCGCTGGCGGCCGACCCCGGCCAGCCCGTCGAGCGGGTCGCCGGCCGGCCGGTCGGCACGGCGTCAGCCATCGGTCCGGCCGGTCCGACGCCGGACCGCGACCCCATCGCGGTCTTCGCCGATCGAGTGGCCGAGACACCGGACCACCCGGCCGTCGTCGGCCAGGACCACACCGTGACCTACGCGGAACTCGACGCCTGGTCCGATCGGCTGGCCCGCACTCTCGCCGCGGCCGGGGCCGGGCCGGAGAGCACGGTCGCCCTGCTCCTCGACCGCACGCCTGCGATGATCGCCGCCCTGCTCGGGGTGCTGAAGGCGGGCGCCGGATACGTGCCGCTCGACCGGCGATTCCCCACCCGGCGCATGCACGACATCATCACCGAGTCGTCGGCCACCGTGCTGCTGGCCGACGGCGATGTTCCCGCGGACCTCGCGATCCCGGTCATCGTCCCGGATCCGGCCGAACCGCCCGGCGACGGCGACCGCGCCGACGTCGAGCTGCGGCCGGTACCGGCACGGGCCCTGGCCTACGTCATGTACACCTCCGGATCGAGCGGGCGCCCCAAGGGCGTGGCGGTGTCCCGGCGCGAGATCGCCTGGCTCACGGGACAGGACGCGTTCCGCACGCCGCGACGGGTCCTCGTGCACAGCCCGCTCGCCTTCGACGCCTCCACCCTGGAGATCTGGTGCACCCTGCTCAACGGCGGCTGCGCGGTGCTCGCGCCCGGCGGCGACCCGGACACCGCCGAGCTCGCCCGCGTCATCCGGGCAGAACGGGTCACCCGGGCCTGGCTCACCGCCGGTCTGTTCCGGATCCTCGTCGAGGACGAGCCCTCGTGCTTCGCGGACATGCGCGAGGTGTGGACCGGCGGGGACGTCGTGCCGCCCGCGACCGCGAAGGACCTCCTGCGCCGGCACCCCGGACTGACCCTGATGAACGGATACGGCCCGACCGAGACCACCGTGTTCGCCACGGCCCACCGGATACCCGCCGCCGACGCCGTCGGCGGGACCGTCCCGATCGGGCAGCCGCTGCCCGGCACCCGCGTCCGTCTGCTCGACGACTCGCTGCGCCCGGTTCCCGACGGCTCCGTCGGCGAGGTCTACATCGCGGGCGACGGGGTCGGCCGTGGCTACATCGCACAGCCCCGGCTCACCGCGGCGCGGTACGTCGCCGAGACGAACGGTTCGGGTCGGCGGATGTACCGCACCGGCGATCTCGCACGGCTCGGCCCGGACGGCCGGCTCGACTACGTCGGCCGGGTGGACGCGCAGCTCAAGATCCGGGGGTTCCGGGTCGAACCGGGCGAGACCGAGACGGCGTTGACCACCCACCCGGGGGTCGCGCACTGCGTCGTGGTGGCGTCCGGCGAACCGGCGCGCGCACGTCTGACGGCGCACGTCGTCCCGGCAGCGGGACAACTGCCCGAGGAGGCCGAGCTGATTCGGTACGCCGAGGGCCTGCTGCCCGCCTACCAGGTGCCGGCGGTCGTCTGGATCCGGGACTCCCTGCCGGTGACGCCCAACGGAAAGGTCGACCGGGCAGCCCTCGGCGCAGCGACCTCCGGACGCCGTTGTGTCGTCGCCCCGGCCAACCAGGTCGAGGAAGCCCTCTGCGCGCTGTACCGCGAGGTGCTCGACGTGGCCGAGGTCGGCACCGACGACGACTTCTTCGACCTGGGCGGCGACTCCCTGCTCGCGATGCGGCTGATCGGCCGGATCCGACACCGACTGGGCGGGCAAACCACCATCAGGGACCTCTTCCGAAGCCCCACGGTCGCCGGCCTCGCCGCGCGCCACATCACGGGTGGCGCGATCGCGCGTGACACGGCGTTCGACACCGTGCTGCCGCTGCGCGCCGACGGCACCGAGGCCCCGGTGTTCTGTTTCCCCCCTGCGAGCGGGCTGGGCTGGCGGTACTCGGGACTGATCCGGGAACTCCCGCGCGGCGTACCGATCTACGCCCTGCAGGCCCGCGGATACGTCGACGGGGGACCGCTGCCGGGCACCGTGTCCGAGATCGCCGCGGACTACGCGGCGCGGATCGCAGAGCTGTCGCCGGGCCCGTACCGGCTGCTCGGCTGGTCCTTCGGCGGACTGGTCGCCCACGAGGTCGCGAGGATGCTGCGTGACACGGGCGGCAAGGTCACGTTCCTCGCCCTGCTCGACACCGCACCGGCAGGCGGCGTGGTGACCCGTGTCCCCGACCGTGCGACGATCCTGCGCTCGCTGCTCGAATCGGTCGACGGCCCGCCCGAGCGGCTGCCTGACGGGCTGACAGCGCAGAGCGCCGAAGCGCTGCTGCGCGAGCACGACAACCCCATGGTCGCCCTGCTGGGCGAGCGCTCGTCGCGCCTGGTGGAGATCGCACGGCACTTCACCGAACTCTCGGCCACCCACACACCGGGCACCTTCGACGGCGACATGGTCTTCCTGCCCGCGGCCCGCGGCCGCGCCGAGGGCCCCCTGACCGAGGAGCGCTGGCGCCCGTATGTCACCGGCACGATCACCACCCGTCCGATCGACTGCGAACACCACCAGATGCTCGACGTGGCACCGCTGCGCGACATCGGCAGCGTCCTGCGCGAGTTCGTCGACGACACCGGAGCGAGCGCATGACGAGCCGAGCACTGTCCGCGCATGTGATGCTCGGGCCCGCCGACGCACCGCACCGGGTGCTGTTCCTGCACTACGCGGGCGGGTCGGCCGCGTCGTTGCTGCCGCTGGCCAGGCCCCTGTCGGACGGCTGTGCCGTCGCACTGCTGGAGGCCAATGACCGAGAGGCACCGGCGAACTCCTTCACCGAGGCGGTGAACCGGCTCAGACCGGACTTCGAGGCGCTGGTGGACCGGCCGACGACCGTCTTCGGCCACAGCTTGGGGGCGCTGCTCGCCCACGCGCTCGTCATGGGGCTGTCGGCGGAACGCCGCAGCCTGCTGCGCGACGTCGTCCTGTCCGGGTCCCGCTCGCCCGTCACGACGAGCCGGATCGCCTCGCACCCCCAGGCGCCGTTCACCAACCGGTCGCGGGCCGAGCTGATCCGGGATCTCGACCGCTACGGCGGCTGCCCGCCCGAGGTCTTCGTCGATCCGCACATGCTGAACCTGGCCGTGACCGCCCTCGGCCAGGACCTGCAGTTGGTCGACACCTACCGCGCGACCACGTCCGTCCCGGCCGACCATGCGCCGGACACCGGCGCGGCCTACCACGTCTGGTACGGAGCCGACGACGAGGAGGCCTCCGTCCACGAGGCCCGGCGGTGGATCGCCGACCTGCCCCGACCACCCCGCCTGAGGGGCTTCCCCGGAGGCCACTTCTACCTGCTGGAACACCCGGAGGCCGCCGGCCGCGCCCTGCGCCACCTCGTCACTACCGGAGATGGATCACCATGACACGAGACCTCTACGAGCTAGGCGAGCTCCCCCCGCCGGGGGAGGTGCCGCGCCAGATGTACGCCGCCCTGATCCGTCAGGAGCGATACGGGATGCCGCAGAACGCGATCAAGGTCGAAGTCGTGGACGTGCCCCCGCTCGGCCCCGGCCAGGTCCTGGTCCTGGTGATGGCGGCCGGCATCAACTACAACGGCATCTGGGCCGGCCTCGGCACACCGGTGGACGTGATCGCCGCACGACAGCGCAAGGGCGACCCCCACGACTTCCACATCGCCGGTTCGGAGGGGTCGGGCGTGGTCTGGGCAACCGGCGAGGGCGCCACCCGGTTCCAGGTGGGCGAGCACGTCGTCTTCGGCGGGCTGAAATGGGACGAACAGGCCGACGACATACGGCTCGGCGCCGATCCGACCACCTCGAAGTCCCAGGCCGCCTGGGGCTATGAACTCAACTTCGGCACCTTCGCCCAGTTCACCGTCGTCGACGAGTACCAACTGCACCCCAAGCCGGAACGGCTCACCTGGGAGGAGGCCGGCTGCTTCCTCGCCGGCGGCGGCACCGCCTACCGCCAGCTGCGCGGCTGGGCGCCGCACACCGTGCAGCCCGGCGACCCGGTGCTGGTGTGGGGCGGTTCCGGCAGCCTCGGATCGATGGCGATCCAGATCGTCCACCAGTTCGGCGGTGTGCCGATCGCGGTGGTGTCCAGCCAGGAGAAGGCCGAGCACTGCCGGAGGCTGGGGGCCCGGGGCGTGATCAACCGCAGCGAGTTCGACCACTGGGGCAGACTGCCGGACTGCACCGACACCACCGCATACAACGACTGGCTCGACGGTGTACGCGCTTTCGGCCGCAGCTTCTGGGACGCGCTCGGCGAGCGCCGCTCGCCCCGCATCGTGCTGGAACACCCGGGCCAGGACACGCTCCCCACCTCGCTGTACCTCTGCGACAACGGCGGGATGGTGGTCACCTGCGCGGGAACCAGCGGCTACAACGGCGATGTGGACCTGCGCTATCTGTGGATGTTCCAGAAACGGCTGCAGGGTTCGCACTGCGCCAACACGCAGGAGTTCCGTGCGGTCACCGAACTGGTCGCGGCCGGCCGGCTCGACCCCTGTCTGAGCCGGACCGCGCCCTTCACGGACATCGCCGAACTGCACCAGCTCATGTACGACAACGCCCATCCGCCGGGCAACATGGCCGTGCTGGTCAACGCCGCCGAGCCCGGGACGACCGGTCTGCCGGGCGGGGGCGCGAAGTGACCGCCCGGGCACATGGCTCATGGCCGCCGTTGGGATGGCTGCGCGTCCTGGACCTGACCCGGCTGCTGCCGGGTGGCTTCGCCACCCAGGTCCTGGCCGATCTGGGCGCGGACGTGGTCAAGATCGAGCCCTCCGGCGGGGATCCGCTGCGCGGGGCCGCGCCCGAGACGTTCGCGGCGCTGAACCGCAACAAGCGGTCGGCGGTGCTGGACATCGTCCGGCCCGAGGGACGAAGCGCCCTGCTGGACCTGCTGCCCGAGTACGACGTGGTGGTCGAGAGCTACCGGCCCGGTGTGCTGGACCGCCTCGGCCTGGGCTTCACCGAGCTGCGCCGTGCCAACCCGCGAACGGTGCTCTGCTCGCTGTCGGGCTTCGGCCAGTCCGGCCCCTACGCCGGGCGTCCCGGTCACGACGTGAACTTCCTCGCGCTGTCCGGATTCTTCGCGGTGCCCAACCGGCCGGGAGGCCGCGTCGACCGGCCCGGCGTGCGCGTCGGCGACCTGGCAGGCTCGATGTACGCCGCGCTCTGCGTCGTGGTCGCCGCGCAGCACGCGTCCGTCACCGGAGTCGGCCAGCACGTCGACGTCTCCCTGCACGAGGCGGCCGCGGCCTGGGCCGGACCGCTCGCGCTGCCGGCGCTCAACCTCGACGACCCGGCCGACAGCCCCGTACTGACCGGCGACAACGACGTGTTCACCACGCGCGACGGCAGCCGACTGTCCTTCGCCACGTTCGAGGACAAGTTCTGGCGCGCCTTCCGCGACCGACTGGCGGACGAGTTCCCGGCGCTGACCACCGATGCCTATGACCGCCGCGCCGACCGCACCCGGCACAAGGACGCGGTGTCCGCCCTGCTCGCCGAGGTCTTCGCCGCCCGGGACCTCACCTGGTGGGCCAAGGTGCTAGGCGAGCTGGACGTGCCCTGGGCGCCCGTCTACGAGACGCCGCAGGACATCGTCGACGACCCCCATGTCCGGGCCAGGAACCTCGTCGCGACCGTGCCGGGCGGCCCCGACGAACAGCGGTGGCACCAGGTCCGCTTTCCGGTGCTGTTCGACGCGGGACTGGACTCCCACCGTGCACCCGCACCCGCACTCGGCGAGCACACCGCCGAGGTCCTCGCGCCCACGGGACCGCGCTCATGACAGGAAAGGCCGAGATGCCCACGTCCCCCACGGACGCCGAGCCACGACTCGGAGAGATCCTCGCCTCCGCCGACCGGGACACCCGGTACGGCGAGCTTGCGGCACGAACGCCCGTGACCCGCGGCAGGTACGCCGGCGATGTCGAGGTCTGGCTGATCACCGGCCACGACGAGATCGTCACGGTGCTCAACGACGTCCGCTTCAGCAGCGATCTGACCGGGCAGGACCGGATTCCGCTGCCCGGCGCGGGGCTGCCGGACGACTTGCGCACCGCGTTGACCTCGACACTCGCCGCGTACGACCCGCCCGACCACACCAGACTGCGCCGACTGGTGTCCCACGCGTTCACCGCCCGTCGGGTGCAGCGGCTGCGGCCGCGCGTCGAGCACATCGTGGACGCCCTGCTCGCGGACCTGCCCGCCCACGCGGACGCCGCCGGCACCGTGGACCTGATGGAGCACTTCGCCCACCAGTTGCCCGTCCTGGTCATCGGTGAACTGCTCGGACTGCCGCCCGAGGACCAGCAACAGTGGCGTACCTCCGCAGAGGGACTCACCAGCGGTGATCCGGACAGGGTCACCACCGACGCCCGGAACCTCATCGCATACATGCGCAAGGCGATCGCCGAGCGCCGCGACCCGCAGTACGCGGCCGATGACCTGCTGACGGCATTGGTACGGGCCCGGGACGCCGGTGACCGGCTCACCGAGGACGAACTCGTCTCGACCGCGCTCGGCATCCTGCTCGCCGGACACCGCACCACCGCGCTTCTGGTCAGGACCATGGCCGTCCTCGTGCTCACCGGAGCGCTGCGACCCGGTGCGGCGGGGATCCCGGACCTGGTGGAGGAGACCCTGCGCCGTCACGGGCCCGCCGAGATCGGCACCCTGCGCTTCGCCCGGGAACCGGTCGAGTTGGCCGGGGCGACCATCGAGCGCGGAGACCTGGTGCAGGTGGTTCTGGCGAGCGGCAACCGCGACCGTCGCCGGTTCACGGACCCCGACGCCATCGACCCGGCCCGGCCGGACAAGGCGCACCTGGCCTTCGGCCACGGGATCCACTACTGCCTGGGCGCCGCCCTCGCCCGGACCATGGCCGAAGTCGCACTGGCGGCCCTGTTCCGGGTCGCGCCGCGGCTGACGCTGCACCGGGACGTTTGCCTGCAGACCACCGACCCGCGCTCGACGGCCCTGTCGGTGCGAATGGCGACCGAGCAAGAAGACAACTGAGAAGAGATCAAGGAGCCCATGATGACGAATCCGTTCGACGACCCGGACGGCACCTTCTACGTTCTGGTCAATGACGAGGGACAGCACTCCCTGTGGCCGACATTCGCCGACGTCCCGCAGGGGTGGAACGTCGTGCATGGTGAGGCGGACCGGCAGTCCTGCCTCGACTACATCGAGGAGAACTGGACTGACATGCGCCCCAAGAGCCTGATCCGCGCCATGGAACAGTGACTCGCCGCGGACTTCGAAACCGGGGTGGCCCGTGCAACGGACCCTGAGTGCACGCCAAGATCCATCGCGCCACCGTGACGCGGGCCGACCTCCACCACGTCGCCTCCATTCCGTCCGGAGCTGACATGGCCTGGCGTCCCCGATGCTCTGGGTACGCCAGGCCCCTCCGCGCAGACGTACTCCGAGTAAGAGCATCGGGCCGCAAGACAGAGAGGTACCCCCAAGCGGAAGCCTCCTGCGGAGTCCCTGAACCTGCGGGGCGCCTCGGCGGCACCGTGAGCTCTACGGGACCTCAGGTGTCGCGACCGGCAACGGATGAGACTCACGTCGGCTATCCGGGGCGGTATCGGCTCCGGCGCTCCCGGGACGAAGGCGTCCGGACAGGCACTCGCCGGTATCGGCGGGGAATCACAGCAGGGGTGGAAGCCGAAGCCGTCTTTGTAGGCGGGTGCGGCCTGGTCCCTGTCGGAGTGGAAGGTGATCAGCGCGGCGTCGTCTGCCGCCCGGCTGAGGATGTCAGGCGCCGACCATGTGCACGCCCCCGTCGACATGGACGATCTCGCCGGTGGTCTTCGGGAAGAAGTCGGACAGCAGGCCGACAACGCCGCGGCCGGCCGGTTCCGCGTCCTTCAGGTTCCAGGACAGGGCGGAGCGCTTCTCCCACGCCTCGGCGAGGTCGCCGAAGCCCGGGATGGACTTGGCCGCCATGGACAGGATCGGGCCGGCGGCGACGAGGTTGCAGCGGATGTCCCGGTCACCCAGGTCGCGGGCGAGGTAGCGGTTGGTGGATTCCAGCGCGGCCTTGGCGACGCCCATCCAGTCGTAGTGGGGCCAGGTCAGACTGGCGTCGAAGGTCAGGCCGACCACCGAGCCTCCCCGGGGCATGAGCGGCAGACAGGCCATGACGAGGGCCTTGTAGGAGAACGCCGACACCTGCACGGCGGTCGCCACGTCGTCCCAGTCCGCGGCGAGGAAGTCGAAGACGTCTCTGGGGCCGAAGGCGACCGAGTGCACGATGCCGTCGAGGGTGGTGACGTGGTCGCCGATCCTGGCGGCGAGACCGTCCAGTTGCTCCGGTGACGTCACGTCCAGTTCGATGACCGGGGCGGGCTTGGGTAGCTGCTGGGCGGTGCGTTCCACCAGTGAGATCCGTCCGAACCCGGTGAGAACGACCTCCGCGCCCTCCTCCTGGGCGACCTTGGCCGCGTGGAAGGCGATGGACCGCTCTGTCAGCATGCCGGTGACGAGGATGCGCTTGCCGTCGAGTATGCCGCTCATGGCCCTACCAATCCGCCGCCCGGCCGGGCGGCTTCGTCACGGAAGACGGGCGGTGTCCGCACGGTCCGCGGCGTCCGCAGTGCCCGTACGGTCCCCGTCCACGGGGGTGCCGGTGGTCCGGTCCCCGAGCAGCAGTACCGTCGCCGCGAGCAGTGCCATGGCCGCGCCGATGACCAGGAAGAGCATGCCGGGGCCGTGGGCGTCCAGGACCGGGAGCAGGATGAAGGGGAGCGCGGCAGCGCTGAGCTTCGACAAGGAGTACGCCGCGCCCGAGGCCGTCGCCCGGAAGGCCGTGGGGTACTGCTCGGCCAGGTACACGTGGGACACGTTGGAGAAGATGTTGCTGCAGAGGGTGTAGCAGAATCCGAACGCGACGACGAGCGCCGCGGAGTCCGCGTAGGCGAATCCGGTGCCCGTCGCCACCATGGCCGCGGCGACGACACCCACCAGCGTCTTGCGCTCGTACCGGTCGATGATGGGGAGCGAGAGCGCGGAGCCGATGGGGTAGCCCAGGAAGGACAGCGCGATGAAGCCGAGCCCGGACACCACGTCGTAGCCCTTGGCCGCCAGGATCTGTGGTGCCAGCGCGCCGAAGCCGTAGTAGCCGAAGACGGAGAGGACGCTGAAGGTCCACAGCATCGTCGTACGTCGGCGGTAGTGCCTGCTGAAGACGGTCCGCAGCCGCGGCCCGCGCTCGGAGCGGGCTAAGGCGGGACCGTGCGGGCGCGGTGCCGGGCCGGCGAGAGGGCGCCGGCCGAGGGGCATCTTGGACTCCATGCTCGCGACCAGGTGCTCCGCCTCCTGCACGCGCCCGTTGGCGGCGAGCCACCGCGGTGACTCGATCAGCCGGCGGCGCAGGAACCAGACGACGACGGAGCCGAGCGAGCCGATGACGAACAGCCAGCGCCAGCCGTCGATGCCCAGCGGGCTCAGCGGCACGAGCCACATCGCGGCGAAGCCGACGGCGGGAACCCCGCAGAAGGCGAGTGTGTAGGCCCACGCCGTGTACCGTCCCCGCTTCGACGCCGGGAGCATGTCCGCGAGGTAGCAGTCGGAGAGGGCCTGTTCGGCTCCGATGCCGATGCCCGCCAAAAACCGCATCACGATCAGCCACACCGCGTTGGGAGAGAAGGCCGCGAGCAGCGAGAAGCCGGAGTAGAGCGCCAGGTTGACGAGGAAGGCGCGGCGTCGGCCGAACCTGTCCGCGACCTTGCCCAGGGCCAGCGAGCCGATGAACTGGCCGACGAAGGCGGAGGCCAGGACCAGTTTCAGCGTCGTACCGTCGAAGGCGAAGTCGTCCTGGAGGACTTTGGAGATGGTGCCGGCGAGGTTGTTCTCGAAGGTGTCGAAGAGCAGGCCGATGCCCACCACCGCGGTGAGCTGCCGGTGGGTGGAAGTGATCGGCATCCTGTCCAGCCGGTCGCCGATCGACGCCGCGGCGGCGGCTCCGTCCGCGCCGCTCTCCCGGGGTACGGCGGTCCTGGGCATCAGTGGTACGGCTCCTCGTCTCGCCTGTCGCTTCTTCTCGCCTCTTGTGCCGTGTCCCGACGTCGGCAGGTCCGCGACCCGCCCGGTCCGGGCCGTGATCGCCGACCGGTCTGGGGCTCGCCGGCCGGTCCGCCGTCGGGGGCCCGTCCGGGGCCGGCGTGCTCGGTGGCGTGCCTCAGGCGGCACGCCGCGCGAGCGCCTGCTCGACCTCGTTCCGTCGCACGGGTGCGCTCACCTCGTGGAGAAAACCGGCCACCTCCCGGTACGAGGCCCAGAAGCCGACCTCGTGGTAAGGAACGCCGCGCTCCGCGCAGTACTCGCGGGTCAGTTCCCGGGCACGGGGCAGGTTCTTCTGCGCCATGGAGGGGAACAGGTGATGCTCGACCTGGTAGTTGAGGCCGCCGTACAAGAAGTCGACGAGACGCGAAGGGCGGATGTTGCGCGAGGTGAGCACCTGGCGCTCCAGCCAGTCCAAGGTCTCCTCGTCACCGTCGCGGACCTCCATGCCCTTGTGGTTCGGGGCGAAGATCATGCCGAAGTAGAGGCCCTGGGCGAACTGCTGCACGACGATGAAGGCCACGGCGAGCAGCGGGGAGAGCACGGTGAAGGTCAGCGTCAGGTAGATGGCCGCGCGCAGCAGGATCAGCGCGCCTTCGAGCACCGGGCGCTTGGTCTGGCCCCGGGCGATCACCTTGATCGCGGTCTTGCTCATCTTGAGGGCTTCGAGGACCAGCAGGACAAAGAACAGGACGCTCTGGTACCGGACGATGAACCGCTTGATCCCGTGCCGGCTGGGGTACTGCTTGAGATCGAAGATCGCTGTACGACGGCCGATGTCCGGGTCCATGTCCAGGTGGTTGGGGTTGCTGTGGTGCCGGTTGTGGTGGTTGACCCACCAGCCGTAGCTCGACCCGTTGATCAGGTTGGCGTGAATGTAGCCGACGGCGGTGGCGAGCCGCTTGTCGCGGAACATCGCCTTGTGGCCGGCGTCATGGAACATGTAAGCGCACTGTGTCCCGCACAGGCCCATCCACACGGCCACGACGAGCTGCCACCAGGAGTCGCCGAGCAGGAAGAACGCCGTGAAACCGGCCGCCAAGAGAAGCGTGTTGAGCGCCAGGCGGCCTATGTAGTAGCGCGGGTCGAAATCCAGCAGGCCCTCGGCCTTCACCCGCTTCAAAAGCTCGGCGAACGTTGCGGAGGCGCCCACGGGCTGCGGAGCCGGAGACGCGCGGCGTGCGTCGAGGGACTCGGCCACGCTGTTCTGGGAGGGGATGTGCGGTGATGACATACGGTGCACTCCTTGGGTTGATCTGTCCAGTAGCGAGGCGGTGGCAAGGCAGCCGTGCCGGGATCAGGAGGGCGTGCGGGGGAGAGGCGGGAGCCACGGGGTGGCATCGTGGCCTCGCCCGCGCGTGAGCCGCGGCACTACGGTGCGTCGCGTCTGGTTCCGAGCCGACGTGCTGCCCAGCCTCGCCTACCGGGCTGATGCGGTTCTGACACTGGACTGACCGGGGCGGCGCGGCGCGGCGCGGGTCAGGCCGCTGACGCCTCTTCGGCCAGACGCCGGTCCAGGGTGAGCAGGACGGCGTCGGCGTCGCGCGCCAGCGCCGTGTCGTCGGGGCACCCCATGATCCGCATGAGGTGCTCGACCATCGACTGCCGGAGCTCGTCGGTACTGAGAGACGCGTAGGACACGGTCTTCCCTTCATGGCTGGAACGGAGAAGTGGTTCCTTGCTACGGAGCCTCAGAAGGCGTTGCTTGCCCGGAAGATGTGGGCGAAGCCGGCGAGCGAGGCCTGGTTCTCGAACGCGACGTACTCGGGGATGAGGACATCGGCGGCCCACTTCTTCTTGTAGGCAAGCTGCGTCTGCGCGGGGTAGAGAGCGGCGCCCTGGTCCCACAGGAAGTGCATCAGCCACTGGAACGCGGGGCTGTGGCCCGGGACCTCGTGGCTCGCGTCCAGACCCGTGAAGGGCGTGAAGCCGAAGTGCAGCCACTCCACCCCCTCGCCACGGAACACCTCCAGCGCGTGGGCGTTGATGGCCTCCATCAGCCCGGGCGAGCCGTCCGGAATGCGCCGGCTCAGGTCGTGCATCCAGCCGGCGCGGGATCCGTAGACCGGGGAGTAGGAGATGTACGCGACCGGGGCGTCGTCTATGGTGCCGACGAAGAGCCGGCGGTGCGCCTGCATCGGGCCGCCGATCTGGCCCACCAGGAACTCCAGGGGGCGGGCGCCCTCGCCCTTCGAACCGAGCCACGCGCGGTCGACGACCGCCAGACCGTCCTGCCACTCCGCCGCCTGGACCTCCTGGATCTTCAGACCGTTGCGGTGCGCTCGGGACACCTTATTGCGTAGCTGCATGAACCGGGTGCCCCGCAGCGTGAGGTCCGGGACGCGCACCGCCCAGGAGGCCCCGATCTGATTGACCGTGAAGCCCTGACGCACGTAGGCGTCGGTGTCCTCGCGCTGGAGCTGCACGGCGACGAGGGTGAGGTCCCTGTCACGGACGTGGGTGACAAAGCGCTCGAGGAGTGCGTCGTACGATGCCCTGTCGGCGAAGGGGCCGCCGAACTGCACGGCGTACCGTCCCGTCCTCCGGAACGAGATCACCCCGTTCAGCCCGGGGACGCCGAACGTTTCGTTTCCCTCGTTCACCGCGAGAAATGAACTGGAGTTGTCGGCGGGATTGTACTTCTGCACGGCCAGGAAGGCCGGACTCTCGATTTCCGTCGCGGACACGCTCACGCTCCCTCTCGGTGGGACTGAACCGAGGGAATTAGAGCATCGAACGGCTCGGCGCCGGAAGAGTGTTCCCCGGAGGCGTCGGAGGTACGTCAGCCACATGTCAGACTCGTATCAGCGACGTCTGTCAGTGTTGTTCACAGGAACGGCCCGGCAAACGCCGGTCAGCTCCTGGAGAGGTGCCCGGAGTGGTTTATCGGGGGCCTGAGCTTCGGCTCGACGGTCGGGTCCTATGGGCCCACGCAGGTTCGAATCCTGCCCTCTCCGCAGTCCCGCCGGTTTATCGGAGCGGGTTTGGGAGAGGTGCCCGGAGTGGTTTATCGGGGGCCTGAGCTTCGGCTCGACGGTCGGGTCCTACGGGCCCACGCAGGTTCGAATCCTGCCCTCTCCGCCGTTTTCTCGCATGATCTCCAAAGCCCCCGCTCCTCGGAGAAGCGGCCCGCCCGGGAAGACCTGCCGACAGGTTTCCGAGCGGGCCGCGTACGTGCCGACCCGCGGCGGGCCGGGGGGGCACGTCACCGGCCGGCCGGTGTCAGGTCCGGGTCCCCGAGCGTCCGGTGGGCCATCTCCAGCACGCTGCGGCGGACCGCCTCGGCGTCGATCGGCGTCCCGTCGGCGATCAGGTCGTCCAGCAGGCCGTCGGCAGCGTGGTAGACCATGCGGAACGCCCATTCGGGGTTGGCGCTGCGAAAGGCGCCGGCGACCGCGCCGCGCCGGACGAAGTCACAGATCGAGTCCACCACGCGGGCGTTGGACTCCTTGCACATCTCCAGCGCCTTCGCGTTCGCCGATCCGTAGACCAGCCGGTGCAGCTCGGCGTTGTCGATGGCGTGCTCCAGGAGCCTGCACAGCAGCTCGTCCATGGTGGGCCACCACGCCTGCCCCTTGCCCAGGATCTCCTGGGTGGTGTCGTAGAACGCGTTGACGTACTGCTCCCAGAGGGCGGCCAGGACGTGGTCCTTGGTCTCGAAGTACATGTAGAAGCTGCCCTTGCCCATGCCCGCGGCCGTGGCGATGTCCGCGATGGTGGCGTCGGCGAAGCCCTCCGTGCCGAACACCTCACGGCTGGCCCTCAGGATGTCGGCCCTGCGCGCCTCGGGGGTCTTGACGACGCGCTTGCGCTTCCTCGGGGTCGCGGTCTGAGCCATCACTGCAGCCCTCCTTGCTCGGGGAGTATGCGTTCGAGGCTACATGACCGACCGCCGGTCCCTTGTCGGACCGACCGTCGGTCAGTTAGCGTTTCTCACGCTTGGTCTTCCCATGGCCCCCTGTCGCATGCAGGCAGAAGGCCTCGAACTCGTGTGAACGTGAGGCAGGCATGACAACTGCGACCCCGGACGCCACCCGCGGAAAAGGTCTGTTGCTGACCTTCATCTGCGTCGGCATCTTCATGGTGTACCTCGACTCCACCATCGTGAACGTGGCCCTGCCGGAGATCCAGCAGGACCTGTCGGCAGACCTGACCCAGCTCCAGTGGGTCATCAACGCCTACGCGCTCGTCGTCGCCTGTCTCCTGCTCACGGCGGGGACGCTCGGCGACATCTTCGGACGCAAGCGCATCTTCCTCGGCGGTCTGGTGGGATTCCTCGCCGCGTCGGCCCTCTGCGCGCTCGCGCCGAACTACGAGTTCCTGCTGGTCGCCCGTGTGCTGCAGGGTGCCGCGGGATCCATCATGATCCCGGTCTCACTGGCCCTCGTCTCCACCACCTACCCGCAGCCCGCCGCGAGGGCCCGTGCCATCGGTATCTGGGCCGGCATCGGCGGACTCGCCCTCGCCGCGGGTCCGGTGCTCGGCGGCGTCCTCGTGGACGCCTTCGGCTGGCAGTCGATCTTCTGGGTCAATCTGCCCTTCGGCCTGGCCGCGCTGGCCGTCCTGGCCGGCAAGCTCGCCGAAAGCAAGGCACCGAACCGCCGCCGCGCCGACATCACCGGGCAGGTCCTCTTCGTCGTGGCCATGGCCACCCTCGTGTACGGGCTGATCGAAGCCAGCGCCCGGGGGTGGAGCGACCCGGTCATCCTCGGTTCCTTCGTCGTCGCCGCCGTCGCCCTGGCCGCCTTCATCGCGTGGGAGCTGCGCAGCGAGGACCCGATGCTGCCGATGAACCTCTTCCGCAGCCCCGTCCTCGTCGTGGCCGGCGCCGTCAACTTCCTCGGCCTGTTCGGCCTGTACGGCAGCATCTTCCTGCTGACCTTCTATCTGCAGGAGGTCAACGGCCTGTCGACCACCGAGGCCGGCGTCCGGTTCCTCGCCCTGAACGTGTCGATCATGGTGTTCTCGTACGTCGCGAGTGTGGCCGCCGCCAAGTTCGGCCCGAAGGTTCCGATCCTGATCGGCTCGCTGGCGAGCGCTGTCGGCCTCTTCGCACTGGCCCAGTTGGAGCCGGGCAGCGGATTCGGCTCCTACTGGTGGGCGATGGCGCTGCTCGGCGCCGGTGTCTCCCTCGTCGGAGCGCCGGCGACCGTCGCGCTGCTCGCCTCAGTCCGCCCGGAGCAGGCCGGGACCGCATCGGGTGTCTCCAACACGTTCCGGCAGGTCGGCAGCGTGTTCGGCGTGGCCCTGACGGGCACCCTGCTGATCCAGCACCTGCACGACGCGGTCCCCGGCGCGATGAAGAACGTGCGGTTGGATCCGGCGGCGCGCGGCGAGGCGACCGGTCTGCTGTCCTCGGGCGACCTGAGCGCCATCGCCGGGCTGCCGGAGCAGGCGCGGCAGCCGGTGCGCGACGCCGTGGCTCCGATCTTCACCGACGGACTCCAGATCGGCTTCACGGCGGCCGCCGTCGGCACCATCATCGGGGGCCTGCTGGCGCTGGTGATCCTGCCCAGCCGCAAGAAGATGGCCGAGGCCAGGGCCGCCGCCGCAGATCCGACCCCGGGACCCGCCGACGCCTCCCGTGCCGCCTCTGTGTGACCCGACCATCACGCACAAGCATTACGGAGCCGCCGTGGACACCAAGGAACTCCTGCACGCCTACCAGGAACTGCTGGCCGAGGCCGAGCTCATCACCGACGCCCCACCTCTCGCCGAGTCCGACCGTACCCAGATCGACTGGATCCTGGCGCACATCGCCCTGAGCGACCGGGCCCTGGCCGACGCGGGACGCGCCGTCATCGCCGGCCGGGAGGCCCGCCTGGACAACACCCAGGCCATGTCGAAGTCCGAGATCGGCCGGATCCTCCGCTCGACCACCCACGCGGAGCGGGCGGAGCTGGTCCGCCGGAACGCGATGGAACTCGTCGACCTGCTGGCCCTCACCCCCGACGAGGCGGCGGACGCGACCGTCCGGGCCCGCCTCGTCAACCGTGAGGGCGCCGTGGTCTTCGACCAGGACCTCAAGTGGGGGGATCTGATTCGAGTACGCGCCAAGGAACACATTCCGGGACATGCGGCCACGCTGCGATCCCGAAAAGGCACACAGACCGGTCCGTAGGCACACCGGTGGACCAGTTAGCCGCTTCCCGGCCGTCCCTGTGTCCGAGATCTATGGTAAACGTTGATAAAAAAACGTTCATCATGCATTTCTCGTGTGTCAGAATCGAACTAAAGCACTGGGCTGTTCGTTGAGATGGCAACGCGCGTTAACCGTCGAAATTGAGCCATCTGGCTGATCGGGGGAGGGGAGTGCGCCGGCCATTCATCGTGACAGGTGACGTCAGCCAGTCCGGCACTCCCGCACCGGTCAGCCGCACGGCGGAATCGCGTTCGTCTTGACGTGTACCGAATAGACGGCAACGGAGGACGATGTGCTGAGCTTTTCGATTCTCGGGGCGCTAGAGGTCCACACCAGAACAGGGCAGGTCGACATACCGGGCGATCTGCAACGCACTTTATTACAGGTACTGCTGGTCAGCGAGGGGCAGGCAGTGTCAGGGGAAACGCTCGTCGAAGAGATGTGGGGGGAATCGACGCCAGACAACCAGGTGAACGCTCTCCAGGCACACATCAGCCGAATGCGGCGACGACTGAAATCCCTGGAGCCCGACCGGCATACGTCACGCCTGACCGTCCACCCGTCCGGCTACCGGCTGGCCGTGGACGAGTCCGAGATCGACGCCGCCCAGTTCCTCGGGAAGGTCCACCGGGCCGAGGGTATCGTCGCCACGCGCCCGGCCGAGGCCGTCGGTCTCCTGCGCTCCGCCCTGTCCATGTGGCGAGGCCCGGTCTTCGGGCCCCTGCCCGGCGGGTCGGTGTGCCGCCTGGCCAGCGCCCTGTACGACGAACACCGCCTGCGCGCCAGTGAGTTGCTGTTCGACGCCGAGCTCAGCGCCGGCCGCCACGCGAGCATCCTCGCCGAACTCCGCGACGCCCACATCAGCAACCCGCTGCGCGAGCGGTTCTGCGAACAGCTCATGATCGCCCTGTACCGCTCCGGCCGGCAGACCGATGCGCTGGACACGTATCGCCACATGTGGAAGCGCCTCTCCGAGGAGATCGGGGTGCTCCCCTCCCCGTCACTGCGAAGCGTGGAACACGCGATCCTCTCCCACGATCCGTCCCTCACCCTGACCAGTGCCCCCACGCTCTGCCGGTCCGCGTGACGCAACCCGCACCGTGACACCGTTCGGACGCGGACCGTCCGCGACGTCCGCGGCTTCGGACAGGTGAGCGGGCCCGTCCGCCGGGGGACCGGCGGACGGGCCCGGTTTTCGTGGCTCAGGCGGTACGGCCCCCGGGCAGGAGCCTCCGGAATCCGGTGTAGGGGACGAGGACCTCCGGCAGGACCACGCTGCCGTCGGGCCGGCAGCCCTGTTCGAGGAGAGCCGCCACCGTGCGGCCGATCGGCAGCGCCGACCCGTTGAGCGTCGCGGCGAAACCCTTGCGACCGGTGGCGTCGCGGTGGCGGATTCCCGCCCGCCGGGCCTGGAAGGTACCGCAGTCCGAGACCGAGGAGATCTCCCGGAAGGCGCCGCTGCCCGGCAGCCACACCTCGACGTCGTAGGTCATCCGCGCGGAGAAGCCCATGTCGCCGGCAGGAAGCAGGACCACGCGGTACGACAGTTCCAGCCGCCGCAGACACTCCTCGACGTGCCCTGTCATCAGCTCGAACTGCGACGGGGCGTCCGCCGGCGCGCACACCCGCACCAGCTCCACCTTCTCGAACTGGTGCAGCCGCAGCAGCCCCCGGGTGTCCCGCCCGTAGGAACCGGCCTCGGAGCGGAAGCACGGGGTGCGGGCGGTGAAGGCGAGCGGCAGTTCCGCGTCGGTGAGCGTCCGTCCGGCGACCAGGTTCGTCAGGGGCACCTCGGCGGTGGGGATCAGGAAGAGCTCGCGGTCGCCGACCCGGGTGGCGAAGAGGTCCTCCTCGAACTTCGGGAGCTGACCGGTGCCCATCATGGTCTCCCGGTTGACGAGGAAGGGAACCGTGTACTCGGTGTAGCCGTGCCGCGCGGTGTGCAGATCGAGCAGGAAGTCGCCGAGCGCCCGTTCCAGACGTGCTCCCGGCCCGCGGCCGACCTGGAACCGGGCCCCCGACAGACGGGTGGCGCGGGCGCTGTCGAAGAGTCCCAGGCGCTCACCGATATCGGCGTGGTGCGCCGCCCCTGCCTCGCCGGCCTCGACCGGGGGCCCGCCCCGGCGTATCTCCACGGCCTCCTTCTCGGACCGGCCGTCCGGCACCTGGTCCAGCGGAAGGTTGGGGATGGTCCGCAGGCGCCGCGTCAGCTCGGCGGTCGCGGCGCGCGCCTGCGTCTCGGCCTCCTGCACACGGTCCCGCAAGGCGCGTGCCGCCGCACGCTCCTCCTCGTCCGGGACCGCGTCGCGGGTGTCACGGCGCGCCGCGGCCTTCAGCCGTGCCCGCAGCCGGCTCACCTGGTCCTCGGCGGCGGTCCGCCTGCGGGAGGCCGCCTCCAGGGCGTCGAGATCGAGGGGGTGGTCGCGTCGCGCCAGTCGCCGTACGGCCTCGGGTCCCGACTCGATGAGTTCGCGTACGTCGTGCACGGCAGTCTCCTTGCGTTCCGGTGCGGCCCGGACGGTGCGCGGACGTGCCGGCCCGGGCGCACGGCGGGGGTACGAACAGGGGCAGCCGACCCGGTGTCGGATCGGCTGCCCCGGAACGGCAGTGACGCTCAGGCCGCGGCCACGGCGAGAACCGCGTTCTGCCCGCCGAAGCCGCAGGAGTTGCTCAGCGCCAGGTCGACGGGGAGCGACGTCTGCGTCGAGGCGACCTTGATGTCGATGCGGGGATCCGGGTGGGTGAGGTTGGCGGTGGGCGGCACGATCGACTGTTCCACCGAGAGCACCGTGAAGACCGCTTCCACGGCTCCCGCGGCGCCCAGCAGGTGCCCGGTCACGCCCTTGGTGGAGGTGACCAGTGGGTCGCCGGTCAGTACCCGCTTCAGCATGGTGGCCTCGGCCAGGTCGTTCAGGGGCGTCGACGTGCCGTGCGCGTTGACGTGTCTCACGTCGCCCGGTCCGGCGTCCGCGTCGCGCAGGGCGTCGCGTACGGCCGACTCGATACCGGCGCCCGTCGGATGGGGAGACGTCATGTGGTGGGCGTCGGCGGACGCCCCGTAACCCGCGACCCGGGCCCGGACCCGGGCACCGCGGGCGCGGGCGTCCGCCGGCCGCTCGAGGACGAGGATGCCGGCACCCTCCCCGGCGACGAACCCGTCCCGGTCCGCGTCGAAGGGCCGCGAGGCGGCGGCGGGGTCGTCCTCACGCCGGGACAGGGCGCCCATCTGCGCGAAGCCCGCCATCGCCAGCGGCGTGATCAGGGCTTCGCTGCCCCCGGTCAGGACCACGTCGCAGCGGTCGAGAAGCAGCAGGTCCCGGGCGACGCCCACGGCGGTCGTGCCCGAGGCGCACGCCGTGGACACCACCAGGTTGGGGCCGGCCGCTCCGAACTCGATGGCCGTCTGGCCCGCCAGCATGTTGGGTAGCTGCATCGGCAGCAGCAGCGGGGACACCTTGCCCGCACCCGCCGACAGCAGCACCCGGTGCTGGGCCTCGACCGTGGTGGGCCCTCCGTCGCCGTTGCCCAGGACCACGCCGACGCGCGCGCCGTCCCAGGTCTCCCGGTCCAGCCCGGCATCGGCCAGCGCCTCACGAGCGGCGACCAGGGCGAACTGTACGAACGGGTCCAGGCGCAGGGCACGCCTGGCCCCCAGCAGGGCATCGGCGTCGAACCCGGGAACGCGGCACGAGATCCTCACCGGGTTCGACTCCAGCACAGGGTCGAAGGCGGCCGTGGAGCGCCCTGAGCGAACCGTCGCCCAGCTCGACTCCACCCCGATGCCGGCCGGGGTGACGAGGCCGACCGGGCCTCCTCCAGACCGCCCGGATAGGGCTCGGACTCCTCCCGCTCCTCGTCGGGCGCTTGCTCGCGCAGCAGGTCGCGGAGCATGGCGGCGACCTCGTCGAACCCGCCGGCCGCGTCCTCGGCGGCCCGGTGCGCGTCGAGCAGTTCGGCGTGGGCCTCGCGGGCCTGCCTCAGTGCCTCGTTGCGGGCGGCGAGTTCGGCGGTCGCCGTGCGCAGCAGGGTCTGGGCGTGTTCGGCGTCGCGCGGGAGGAGCTCCTCGGGGAGTTCGGTGTGGGCGTCGCCGTCCTCGGGCGCGAGCCGTTCGGCCTCGCCGCGCAGCCGGCCGAGCTGTTCGCTCGCGCTCGACATGCGGGTCTCCAGGAGCTGCACCAGTTCCTCGGCGCGGGCGGCGGCGGCCTGCCGGGACGGTCCGTCGGAGCCGTCGGGCGACTCCAGCAGTTGCCCGGCCCTGGTGCGCACCTTGTTGCTGAGCCGGTCCAGTTCGGCGCGGGCCGCGCTCTCGTCGCTCTCCGCGCGGGCCTGTTCGGCCCGCAGGTCGGCGCCGACGCCGACCTTCTCGTAGAGCTGGGAGGCCGCACGGTAGGCCTCGCGGAGGGCGGGCAGGGACGTCTTCGGCGCGCTCGTGCCGTCGTCCGGCGCGTCCTGCGGTACGTCGTCGGGGGCGCCGGCGATCTCGGAGCGCTCGGCGCGCAGTGTGCGGGCGGTGCGTCGGGCGTCGTCGGCGGCCCGCTGGGCGCATTCCCACTATGTTCCCCATAGCGCAACCCATCGTGCCATGCGCAACAGCAGAGGAGCTTGCCGTGCCACACGAGGTCCGTGCCGTAGTCGCTGTGAAGAAGGGCGCACCGGTCGAGGTGCAGACGGTCGTCGTGCCGGACCCGGGACCCGGCGAGGTTCTCGTCGCGGTACAGGCCTGCGGGGTCTGCCACACGGACCTGCACTACCGGGAGGGCGCGATCACGGACGACTTCCCCTTCCTGCTCGGCCATGAGGCGGCCGGCACGGTCGAGGCGGTCGGCGAGGGGGTCACCGATCTTCAGCAGGGCGACTACGTGGTCCTGGCCTGGCGGGCGCCCTGCGGCGGCTGCCGTTCCTGCCGACGCGGTCGCCCCTGGTACTGCTTCGACTCCCGCAACGCCGCCCAGCCGATGACCCTGCTGGACGGCACGCCGCTGACCAGCGCCCTCGGTATCGGTGCCTTCGCCGAGAAGACGCTGGTCGCGGCGGGCCAGGCGGTGAGGGTCGACCCGGCCGCGCGCCCCGAGGCGGCCGGCCTGATCGGCTGCGGGGTGATGGCCGGTTACGGCGCCGCCGTCAACACGGGCAACGTGGGCCGCGGCGACTCGGTCGCCGTCATCGGCTGCGGCGGCGTCGGCAACGCGGCGATCGCGGGAGCCGCCCTCTTGGACCGGCCGGGCTACCGGCTACACGGCTACCGCCGGCAGCGACGGGCAACGGCTGCCGTCCGGCTGGCAGACCACCGCCACCACCACCTACGACACCCTGGGCCGCCCGCTGGCCGTCACCGACACCGCAGGACGCACCACCTCCACCGCCTACACACCCGCCGACGCCGGTCCCCTTACGAGAACGCTCTCGACCGACCCCAAGGGCTACACCTCGGCCAGCTATCTCGACCCCCGTCGCGGCTTGGCACTGCGCAGTTACGACATCAACTCCAAGAAGACCGAACAGCACTACGACGCGCTCGGCCGGGTCACCGACGTGTGGCTGCCCAACCGCTCCAGCGGCAGCCAGATCCCGAACGTCAAGTTCACCTACCACCTCGACAACACCAAGCCGTCCTCGGTATCGACCGCCACCCTGACCAACAAAGACACCTACATCACCAACTACGCCCTCTTTGACTCCCTCTTGCGGCCCCTGCAGACCCAGGCACCGACCCCGCAGGGAGGCCGGCTGCTGACCGACACCCACTACGACACCCGCGGCCTGGCCTACGCAACGTTCGCCGACATCTTCGACAACACCACCACCCCCAACGGCACCTACACCCGAGCCGAATACGGCGCCGCCCCCACCCAGACGGAGACCGTCTTCGACGGCGCCGGCCGGCCCACCACCAGCACCCTGCTCGTCGGCGGCGTCAAGAAGTGGGCCACCACCACCAGCTACACCGGCGACTCCACCGCCACCACCGCCCTCGACGGCGGCTCCGCACAGCGCACCATCACCGACATCCGCGGCCGCACCACCGAAACCCGCTCCTACGCCGGCGAAAACCCCGCCGATGCCGCCTTCGGCACCGGCCCCGGCGCCAGCTACACGTCGACCAAATTCACCTACGCTCTCGACGGCCAACAGAAGACGATCACCGGCCCGGACGGGGCCACCTGGTCCTACGGCTACGACCTGTTCGGCCGCCAGACCAGCGCCGACGACCCCGACAAGGGCAAGGCAACCACCCAGTACAACGCCCTCGACCAGATCACCAAGACCACCGACTCTCGCGGCAAGTCCATCCTGAGCGCCTACGACGAGCTTGGCCGCCCCACCGGCACCTGGGCCGGATCGAAGACAGACGCGAACCAGCTCACCGGCTACACCTACGACACCCTCCTCAAGGGCCAGCCGACCTCCTCCACCCGCTACCTCGGCGGCAAGAGCGGCGTTGCCTACACCCAGGCTGTCACCGCCTACGACAGCATGGGCCGGGCCACCCACACCGAACTGCAACTGCCTGCCAGCGACCCGTTCGTCAAGGCCGGCCAGCCGGCCACGATGGCGTTCGAGACGCACTACAACACCCCCGGGGCGGTGCAGCAGACCAAGGACCCAGCACTGGGCGGCCTGCCCTCCGAAATCGTCGGCTATGAGCACGACGACCTGGGCAACCTCACCGCCATCGGCACGTACCTGCCCGAGATCGACTACTCGGCCCTGACCGAACCGCAGATGCTCACCATGGGCACCGGCGAAGACCAGGTCTACGTCGCCAACCGCTTCGAAGAAGGCACCGGCCGCCTCACCCGCACCTTCACCCAGGACCTCACCCACCCCTACCACCTGCAGGACCTGAACTACAGTTACGACCAGGCTGGCAACGTCACCTCCATCAGCGACCCCACCACCCTCGGCGGCACCAGCAGCGCCGAAACCCAGTGCTTCACCTACGACGCCCACCAGCGGCTCACCGAAGCCTGGACCCCCACCTCCCAGAAGTGCACCGACCCCCGCAGCGCCACCTCGCTATCCGGCCCAGCCCCCTACTGGACCAGCTACACCTACAACACCGCAGGCCAGCGCACCACCGAAACCCAGCACACCAGCGCCGCCACGACCAAAACCACCTACTGCTACACCAACACCGACCAGCCCCACACCCTGACCGGCACCACCACCAAAACCGACTGCACCAGCCCCGAACATACCTACACCTACGACACCACCGGCAACACCACCAAGCGCCCCGGCGTAGCCGACAACACCACGCAGAACCTGGCCTGGTCCGAGGAAGGCAAACTCACCCGCCTCACCGAAGACAACCAGTCCACCGACTACCTATACGGCGCCGACGGAACCCTCCTCATCCGCGCCACCGAAAACGGCGAACGCGTCCTCTACGCCGGCAGTACCGAACTACACCTCCGCGCCGACGGCACCACCTGGGCCCAGCGCTACTACGCAGCAGACGGCATCACCGCCGCCCTGCGCTCCAACCAGACCGGCACCAACAAGGTCACCTTCCTCGTCAGCGACCACCACGGCACCTCCAGCCTGGCCATCGACCGCCTCGACCAGAAATACACCAAGCGCTACACCACCCCCTTCGGCGAAGACCGGGGCAAACCCCAGTACGGCCCCTGGCCCGACGACAGGGGCTTCCTTGGCAAGACACGAGACACAACCACCGGCCTCACCCACATCGGGGCGCGCGAATACGACCCCACTCTTGGTCAATTCATCAGCGTCGACCCACTACTCGAATCCGAAAAACCTCAGACCCTCAACGGATACAGTTACGCCGCAAACAACCCCACGACTTTTTCCGATCCCACCGGTACCAGGCTTGCCGATTGTGACGGTGGATGGAACGAATGCGGACCTGGTGGAAACGGCGGAATCAGCGACAGCGGGCCAGTTGTCGACAGCGGCAACAGCGATAGCGGTTCGCCATCAACAGGCGGGACAGCGTCAACCGGCAGCGGCGGCAGCGTTGAGTACCCTGCGCCACAAGATCCTGGATGTGGTTTCTGGGACGTCAAGTGCGGATTGAAGCAGTTCTTCCACAGCGAGTGTGGATTCTGGGACGTCAAGTGCGGACTCAATGAAAATTATCAGGCCTGGAAAACCGTTCTCATGCCTGATACAGAGGATGCCGAAGCCTGCTCCCAGTTTGACAAGCTCGCATGTAGCATGCTCGTCGCCGGTTTCTTGCCGGCAGGGAAACTGAAGAAGCTCGGGAAGCTTCTTGATGAGGGACAAGACGCCAAGAAGGCTGCCGAGATAATCGAGGAAGCCATTGATTTGGTAGGCCAGGTGCCCTATGGCGAAGGGCATCTCGGCAAAGCAGTGCAATTGCAGCGCTTGATTGACAAGAAGAGGAATGGAAACTACGCTTCCGCTCTGCTAGATGATGGAACCACGCTGGTGGCCCACTCCGACTCGTCCTTCCACTCTGAGGAGTACCTGCTACAGCGGGCCGGGAAGAGGAAAATCGTGGCAGCATACTCGGAACGTGAACCCTGCGCCACTGGACACAATTGCGAGTCCCAGTTGAAGAACGCTGGGGTGAAAAACGTGAGTTGGTCATTCCCGTGGAACGGGATCGGCGACGCCGGCAGGGCGAAGACGAACAAGGACCTCAACGCTGCAATCTCAAAGCTCTTCAAGGGGTAGCGAGCCGAGTGTGCTGTACTGGTGGGGCTGGGTCAGACTCGAGCTCCACCAGTACCTTTTTGCTGAAAATTCGGAGAACATTCCATGAATATTGATCTCGTCAACCTTGGTATCGTGCACGGTGGGGCAGAGTTGATCGTTCCGCATGAATTTTTCTCCTATCGGTCGCTTGATTCACTCGAAGCGGTTGAGTCGGATTCCGGGAAGGCGCTGATTCGTTTCGGCGTGTTTGGCCTGAGTGTCTCCGTGTACCTCGACCAAGACTCGCAGGAGGTTCTGTACGGACTGAACCCCGGAGACGTCAATATCGTCAACACTTCATTCCCGCATTTTACTCAGTGCGTCCTCCGGTTGAGTGAAATGTTCCCGTTCTATGCTGAAGACAGCGATGCCGACGAATGGGAAGAAGCCGCACAAAGAGTAGAAGATGTCATTCGCGAGATCGACCCGAGCGCGTATCGCGAGGGATCTTTCTGGTATGAATTCAGGTGGGATGTGACAACGGGGGATTTTCATGACTAGGGGAGCCGCAGTTGCTGTGACGCGCTTGCTTAGTGATCTTAACTGTGGCCTGCTGCCATTCAGTCGTATAGGGCGATACATCTGTTCCGCTAGACTTCTTGCAGAGGCTAACGAAATGAAATACCAGTAGTCGTCTTCTTGATTGGTGGCGAGAAGGGGTAGAACAGGGAGTCACAGCACCAGGATGCTTCCTTCGGGCGCTCGGTCGGATTGCGTTAGTTGCGTCGCGTGAACGATCAGGAGGCGGTGGACACTGCTGATGGGTGTCGCTCGCGGACTCGGAGCGGGAGCAGTGGGGATACCCAGCCAGACGGGTTGGAGCGCTGAGCTTCCGTGTCGATCGACATAAGAACCTGGCCAGCTTCGCGCTGCCGTGATGCGTCGTTCGCCCATGGACGGGGGACCAAATTGCATGCCAGTCCATTGTCGGATGACCCTTCTCTCGAGAGCTCTACCGGCGGTAGAATCGCTGGTATGAGCAAGCCGACGAGTATCAAGACCAGCGAGGAAGTGCGCGATCGGCTGCGTGTCCTCGCCGAGGAGCGCGGCACCACCATCACGGAGCTGCTGGAGGAGCTCGCGACGCGTGAGCTCACGGAAGCCGAGCGGGAGCAGCGTGCGGTCGAGGCGGCCCGAGAGCTCGGCATTGAGTACACCGAGCAGGTCCAGCAGGTCGGCCAGGACGCCTGGGCGAAGATCCGCGCCCATCAGGGCGGCGCCGCCGCATGAACCTGACGGCCGTCCTGGACCACACGGCTCTGGCAGCCCTGTACCGCGCGGACTCCTTCTTCACGGGCCTCTACATCGAGGCATCGCGCGGCACCGGCCGTGTCATCATCCCCTCCCTCTCCGTGCTCGCTGCCGAACGGCAGGTTGCGGGCGCTGGCAAGCACGCGGCATCCCTGCGGTTCGCGGAGAACGTTCCGTTCACCGCAGCGCACGCAGTGGACGCGATGGACTGGACAAACGTGGACTGGCCGGTGGCCCACGCTGCTGCGATCGCCTGGCACGCGGTCAAGGCGGGCGAGCCGCTCACGGTCCTGTCGCTGGAACCCGAGTTGTACGCGGGTACCGGCATCACTCCGCTGAACCCCACCTGACCCACGCCGTCTCAGGGCCGTTTCCCGCGGGAAACGGCCCCCCTTCTTGGTTAACGCCCGGCGCGCAAATGCGCCTGCCGGGCGACGACCAGGCCACACCAGCGGCTGCGGGTGTCCTGTTCGGGACTGTAAATCGTTCGGGTCTGTTCCGTAGTCGGTGGTAACGGTGAGTGCCCGCCTGTGATCATTGAGCGTGCATGATGTGAACACGCTTGTAGCAACGGTGTTTTCAGGGTTGTCGGCGTTGGTCATCGAGGATGTGGCGAACGGTGGCGAGATAGTCCGGGTTGCGGCCCGGACCCGGGATGTTCCCGTTCCCTGTCCGATGGGCGGTGTCGAGACGGGGAGGGTCCACGGGTATCACGGCCGGACGGTGCGGGATGTGCCGGTCGACGGCCGACAGGTCGTGGTCCGGGTGAGGATACGACGGCTGGTCTGTCCGGTCCTGGGCTGCAGGCGGCAGACCTTCCGAGAGCAGGTCCCCGGGCTTCTGGAGCGCCATCAGCGCCGCACCACACGTCTGACCGGCCAGCTCTCTGAGCTGGTCAAGGAGTTATGCGGCCGGGCGTCCGCCCGACTCGCCCGATCGCTGGCCGTGCCCGTGTCGTACGCCTCTGCCCTGCGGCTGCTGCGGCGGGTGCCCGTGCCGGAGGTGCGGATCCCGCGGGTGATCGGGGTCGACGACTTCGCCCTGCGGCGCCGGCAGAGCTACGCCACGATCATCATCAACGCCGAGACCGGTGAGCGAATCGAGGTACTGCCCGGCCGCGAAGCCGCCACTCTGGAAGCCTGGCTGTGCGGACATCCGGGCATCGAGGCCGTGTGCCGGGACGGATCGGCCACCTACGCCGAGGCGGTCCGCCGAGCCCTGCCCGACGCGGTCCAGATCAGCGACCGCTGGCACCTGTGGCACAACCTCACCGAGGCCGTCCGCAAAGAAGTCGCCACGCACAGCACCTGCTGGGCGAAAGAGGGCCCGCCCCCGGCTGAGGGGAGACAGGCCGCCACCACCCGCGAGCGCTGGCAACAGGTCCACGCCCTGCGCGAGCGCGGAGTCGGACTTCTGGAGTGCGCACGGCGCCTGAACCTCGCCATGAACACCGTCAAGCGCTATGACCGCGTCACCGAGCCCGAGCGCCTCATCCGCGCCCCCAAATACCGGCCCACCCTTGTGGATCCCTACCGCGATCACCTGCGCAAGCGCCGACTGGAGAACCCGGCCGTCCCCGTCACCCATCTCCTCCAGGAGATCAGGGACCTGGGCTACACCGGCAGCTCGAACCTGCTGGTTCGCTGCGTCAACCAGGGCCGTGTCGAGGCCGACCGGCCCGCCCTCTCGCCCCGTCGCCTGGCCCGCTACCTGCTCACCCGTCCCGACCGCCTCAAGGACCACCAGCGGGAACGTATCGAGGCCGCCCGCACTGCCTGCCACGAAATGACCGCTCTGGCCGACCTCATCCACCGCTTCGCCGTGCTGCTGGATCCCGCCGACGGCAATGCCGCCCTGCTGAGCACCTGGATCACCTCGGCCCAGGCCGAGGACCTGCCCCACCTGCATGCCTTCACCCGGGGCCTCGAGAAGGACCGCGCCGCAGTCGACGCCGCCATCACCCTGCCGCACCACAACGGCGGCACCGAAGGCGTCAACAACAAAACCAAGCTGATCAAGCGCCAGATGTACGGCCGCGCGAGCTTCCCTCTCCTCCGCCACCGCATCCTCCTGGGTTGACCACACCCTCCGTCACCACCGACTACGGAACAGACCCGCTCGTTTGACAGTCCCGGTCCCGGACCGAAAAGAGAGAAAGGGGAAGGGGACGGGTGGGCGGCGGTGCGGTGTGCGGCCGGGGGCAGGGCCGACTCCTGGCTGGGTTGCGCGTCGGCGACCCTCCGCGCTCCGCTCCCGCAGGACACGGGCGCTCGAAGAACCCTGGTGGCCGCGGGGCCGTGCTCACGAGTCAGGGCCAGACGTCGAGAGAGGGGGAGCATGTCAGTGCTCGTTCATAGGATCACGGTATGTCTGATGCCTTCACCGTCTTGTGGACCCACGACACATGCCGTGCGCTGCGCAGGGCCGGCCGTGTGGGGGAGCGGCCGCCGGTCGCGTTCAGCGGCGTTCATTCTTCCCTGCCCGCGTGGACGGGCGCCCAGGCGGGGGACGAGGTGTACGCGCTGCATGTCAACCGGCGTGAGGTGTTCGTGGTGAGCCGGATGCGGATCATCGACCGCGAGCGTCACGGCTGCTGCGGCACGGCCCCCGCAACATGGGAGGACCCCGCCTATCCCGGGCACGACGACTGGTCGATGCTCGGCGCCGAGGGCTGCGGCGCCGACGCGGTGCACGTGGACGCCACACCCGTACGCTTCGATACGCCGATCCCTGGCGACCTGCTGGCCCAGCTCACCTGGCGCAACCGCCGGGGCCAGACCCGCAACCTGAAGTATGTAGTGGACGGCCGTCTCGAGAACTCGGTCAGCCTCCAGGGCTTCTACCGTCTGACACCCGCCTCGGCCACAGAGCTGGCGGACGTCACCGCCCGCGCCGTCTCCAGCCGCTGACACACAACCACGGCACTGGAACACACCCGCGACGACGACCGCTGCGGTGAGCACCAACCCGCTCTTCCTCGCCCGAAGGCCCCGTCACCTACCCGCAGCGGCCTCCTCGCGCTCGTACTGGGTGCGAACCTCTGCCATGGCGCGCGGCCAGGCGCGTGTTCGCTGCCACGCCGCCGTACTCGCGCGCGAGCCGTGCGGCGATGCCGCGCGCGCCGGTACCCGCCGGCCGTCCGAAACTCGGCCAAGACGACAGCGACCGCATGCCCCCCCCCGCTGCGCACGGCCCGGACCCCCGCCCTGGTTCCCCCTGCCGTCTCCAGGACGCCGTCCAGCGGCCCGGAAACGGCAGGTGCCGATGTTCTCGGCCTCCGAGAACGCCTCCACAGTCTCCCGTCGTAGTGGGTGCGATTCGCAGTGCACGGGCCCGCCGAAATCGGAGCTCAACGGGGTACCGCAAACATTGCGCGCTGTCAGACCGCACCCAACGCTTCGCAGGCGGGCAGGCTTCTGCCCTGCTTGCCTCGGCGATGAGTTTGAGCCGTTCTCCCCGGACTGCCCAGCGGGCGAAGAGGCGACCACAGTTCGGGTGGCCGCGCCTCTGTTCGGGCTGTGGTCTTCATGGGCATTGGCCGTATCAGCAGCATTATTGCGTCGAGCGCTGCTGTCGGTCGGAGTCCTCTTGCGGTGCGGGGTGCTCACCCCTCTGCTTATTCATTTACGGACATCCGTCACACGATCGTTGGCGTGCACATGCATACGCGTGATACGTGTCTCCTCTTTGTGGATCTTGTGTCTTCGGTGTGAAGGCAGGGGAGGAGAAACGGTGCGTACCGCACGATTGTTGGCAATTTTCTCGACGCTCCTGGCGTTGCTGGGCGGGAGCGTCGTGACAGTGGGGGGCGTGGCTGCCGCAGCAGGCCGGGCCGGCGTGGTGAAGGAGGTGCCCGCGGGTAGATCCGCGAAGCCGCTGAAACCTGAGCGCCCCATGACGCTCAAAGAAAGACGCGCCCAAGTCGCCGACCTGCGCGAGCCTAAGGAGCCGGGTGCGAGCATCAGCCTCCCGGGCAACAGGACGCTCGAAAGCGACGCCGCAGCACCCGACGCCAAGGGTGCCAAGCAGGACCGAGCGCCCGCCGCAGCTGCGGCTTTGAGCCCTCCGACGAATCTGCGGGTCGCCCCGCATAAGTGGTTCGGCTTCGATGTGGAGTGGGGCAACACCAAGTTCGACACCCCGGTCGGTACCGAGTCGATCTACAAGGCCCTCTACCGGGCGTCGGACAACAAGCTGATCAAGCAGTGGTGCGACTCGGACCCGGACGGCTCGACCGACTACTCCGGAAAGACGTTCAACTGGGGCGTCTCCGACCCGACGATCCTGACCCAGGGCGTCGAGTACTACTACAAGATCGCCGTCTCGGCCGACCGGGGAACGCACTCCGACCCCCTGGGCAAGGGCTGCGCCACCGGCTGGAGCGCCGAAGCAAAGGGCCCGAACATCGAGGCCCAGGGCCGGCCGGTGTCCGTCCCCCTCGCGGAGACGTACGGGTGCGGTTGCCTGGACACCACCGGCCGACTGCCCTTCCAGGGCTACATCGGCGACCCGGTCAACACCGCCACCGGCGCCCAGACAGAAGCCGCCGTCGACGCCCAGCTGTACGCTCCTGGGGTCCCGTTCGCGCTGCGGCGAACGTACTCGTCCAACAACACGTCATCCGGCGTCCTGGGCAAGGGCTGGTCCTTCGCCTACGACGTACGCCTCCAGGTGTCGGACACCAAGGTGGTCTACTCCGCCGACAGCGGTGCACGCATCACCTTCACCAAGAACGCCACCTCTGGTGCCTACACGGCCTCCTCGCTCGGCGTCACCGCAACCCTGACCGGCTCGGCGAGCAGCGGGTTCACACTGACCAGCGGCACACGGGAAAAGCTCACCTTCAACGGCACCGGCCGGCTCACCGGATGGCGGGACGCCAGCGGAGTCGGCCTGACCTTCACGTACTCGGGCACAGACCTGGCGTCGGTAAAGGACGCCGGCGGCCGAGTGGTGAAACTGACCGTCGATCCGGCCACCCACCTGCTGGAAGCAGTCGAGCTCCCCGGCGGCCAGAGCGTCGACTACGGCTACACCGACGGACTCCTCACCTCCGTGAAGGGAACCGACGGCGGAACCACTGTCTACGCCTATGACGCCGACGACTTGCTCGCCCGCGTCACGGACCCGGCCGGCCGCACGACGATGCAGGCCAAGTACGACAGCAGCGGCCGCGTCACCGAGCACACCGACGCCGACGGCAAGAAGGCCACGTTCTCCCGAGCGACGCTGGAGACCGACTACCAGGATCCGGCCGGCGGCATCTGGACCGACGTCTACCACGGCAGCGTGCTGCGCAACCGCATCGACCCGCTCGGCAACGTCACGTCGTACCAGTACGACACGAAGCTGCGCCTGACGGCCGTAACCGACCCGGCGGGACGGCGCACGACCATGACCTACGACTCCGCCGGTGGCCTGCTGAGCCGCACCAGCGCAGGCGTAACCGAGTCATGGACGTACGACTCCGCCCGCAACGTCTCGACCCACACGGACGGGCGAGGCGCCAAGACGACGTACAACTACGACACGACGCGGCGGCTGACCTCCATCGTCGGCCCGGTGGGCAAGACCTCCTTCACGTACAACACCCTGGGGCAGGTGGCCACGACCACCTCTCCCCGAGGCAAGGTCACCTCGCTCGGCTACGACGACAACGGCAACCTGACCTCGCGCACCTCGCCGTCCGGCGCCAAGACCACCTATACCTACGACGCGGCAGGGCGCCTGCTCACCAACACCGACCCGCGCGGCAACGTCTCCGGCGCGGACGCGGCTAAGTACACCACCACGTACGCCTATGACACCGCCGGGCGGCTGGCGAAGACCACGGCCCCAGCCGGGAACGCCACCACCTACGACTACGACGCGAACGGCAACCAAACCAAGGCGACCGACGCGGCCGGTAATGTCACCACCTTCGGCTACGACAAGTTCAACCGCGTCACCTCGGTAACCGCTCCCGACGGCTCCGTCGAAACCACGGCCTACGACGCGAACGGCAACGTCACCGCCGAGACCGACGCGGCGGGCGGGAAGACGACGTACAGCTACGACAAGGCAGGCCGCCTCGTCTCAGTTACCCCGCCCAACGGCAACGCCTCCGGCGCGGACCGGACGAAGTACACGACCACGTACGCCTACGACCGCGCCGGCAACCTCACCAAGACCGTCGCCCCGACGGGCGCGGTGACCAGCACCGTCTACGACGCCCTCAACCGGCCCACCAAGGTCACCGACCCGCTGGGCCGCACCACGACCACAGCCTACGACGGCAACGGCAACGTCACCCAGGTCACCGACCCGCTAGGCAAGGTCACCAAGTACACCTACACGGCCGCCGACCTCCTCGCGACCGTGACCGACCCGCTGGGCAAAGTCACCACCTACGGGTACGACGTCGCCGGCAACCGCACGTCCGTCACCACGCCGCTCGGCCACAAGACCACCTACGCCTACGACGATGACGACCGTCAGATACGGATGGTCAGCGCCCGCGGAAACGCCTCCGGCGCCACCCCAGCGAAATACACCTGGACCACCGACTACGACGCCGCAGGCAAACCAGTCAGCCTGACCGACCCGCTGGGCAACGTCGCAAAGAGAAGCTACGACGCTTCCGGGAACGTCACGTCCGTCACCGATCCAGCCCAGCGCACCACCGCCTACGGATACGACGCCCTCGGCCGCCTGACCTCGGTCACCGCACCCGACGCCGGCAAGACGGCCTACGCCTACGACAAGGCCGGCAACCGCATCCGGCGCACCGACCCGACAGGGCACGTCACCACCTACGGATACGACCCAGCACAGCGACTTACCTCCGTCACCGACCCGCTCGACCGCAAGACCTCCTACGCCTACGACGCGGACGGCAACCTCACCACCAAGACCACGCCCCGGGGCACCACCACCCAGAACTGGGACGCACGCGGCCTGCTGACCAAGGTGGACTACTCCGACACCACGCCAGACGTCACCTACCAGTACGACGCCGCCGGACAGATGACCCTGCGTGAGAACGCAGCCCTCTCCGAGGACTTCGTCTACGACAAGGCCGGACGCCTCACCAAGACCCGCGGCTTCGCCTACACCTACGACGCCGCAGGCCAGATGCTGACCCGCAAGTACGCCGACGGCACCACCATCACCTACACCTACGACGCCGACGGCCGCACCGCCACCATGGCCGCCGACTCCACCACCACCAAATACACCTACGACGCCGAAGCGAACCTCACCCGTACCACGTTGCCCAACACTCTGGTCGAGGAACGGACCTACGACGCCGCGGCGCGACTGACGTCCGTCAACGCCACGAAGGCGGGAGCGGTGGTCACCAAGACCGCGCTCGCCCTCTCCCCCGCCGGCCAGCCCACCCGCATCGACACCACCCGGGCAGGGGTCGCCGCAGGCGGCTACGACCTGACCTACGACAAGGCCGGGCGTATCACCGCCGGCTGCGCCCCGCAACCGCAGGTCAGCGGCTGCGCCGCCTCCCGCACCACCAGCTACACCTACGACAAGGCGGGCAACCGCCTCACGTCGACACTGGGGACGACGGCCACCAGCTACACCTACGACGACGCCCACCAACTCACCTCGTCCACCACAGGCTCCACCACCACCAACTACGACTACGACGACGAGGGCAACCAGACCAAGGCCGGAGCCAACACCTACACCTACGACCTGGCCGGCCAAATCTCAGAAGTCACCAAGGACGACGGCCTACGCCAAACCTTCCGCCACGACTCCGAAGGCAACCTAGTAGGCATCGGAGGCAGTCTCCCCAAGAGCCTCACGTGGGACCCCAACGCCCCGCTGCCCCTTCTCGCCACTGAGACCACCGGCCTGACAACGGTAAAGTCCCACCGTTACGACCCGCTCGGTCAGGTCGCCGCCGTGAAGGCCAGCAACGGAGACGTACTCTCCTACACTCACGACACCCTGGGCTCGCCCTTGGACGTCACCGACAGCACCGGCACAGTCGACCACAGCATGGCCTATGACCCCTTCGGCAACCGGGAGCTGAGCACCGGGACCGGAAGCACTATCGCACCGTCCTACACCGGCGCCTACCAGGACCCCACAACCGGGTACCTCGACCTCCGCGCCCGCCAGTACGACACCATCACCGGTCGCTTCACCCGCCCCGACCCGTACACACCCGACCCGGATACGCCCTTCACGCAGCCTTACGCCTACGTGGAGAACATGCCGACCAGCCGCGTCGACCCTAGCGGCATGTGCAGTGTCACTACGCAACTGAAGGACCTGTTCTCAGGCAACTGGTGGGACAGCGACTGTGAGAAGGAAGACCGCGAAACCGCAACCCTCCCACCCGCGGCCCAGTCCGCCAAGGAACTCTCCGACAAGGTCACCAACGAAGCCATCGAGGTCACTGGACAGGCGAGCCTCGGCTTCCTCGACGGCGTCACCCTCGGCAGTTTCAGCCATCTCACCGGAGCCCAAATAGTCTGCCCGCCGGCATATAACGTCGGACTGTTCGGCAGCCTGCTGTTGGCGCCCTTCCCCACCTCGGGAAGCCGGCATCTGGCTGCGGAGGGGATCGAGCATGCCACTGCTTCCGTATGGACGCGGATCGTGGCGACTCAGCCCGTCTATGCCGGAACCGTGCTGCCCAAGTCCTTCAATCTGCTCACCTCAAGCGGCCGCCAGATCTGGGTGCACCCCAACGCAACGAAGCACATTGCCGAGGAGATCATGCACAACGGCTTCTCCAAGAGCTTCAAGACCGAGGAGATGCTGTTCGGCCTCACCCGAGCGGTCGATGCAGCCACCCTGCAGGGGGTCCAGTACGGTCAGAGGGTGTTGAGTCACGGTTGGGAACTGATCATCGCCAAACCCAGAAATCTGACGGAGAACCCAGTGCTGAAGCATGCACGAAGGCTTGGGTGAGGGCCGGTGTCGTTCACGATCCACGGCGCTCGACCGCATGGAGGACACACCGTTGAGATCGACGAGTACGTCCCTCTGACCATTCAGTGGCCAGGATACGCACGCCTTCGGCAGACGCCGCAGACCGTCGTCCTCGACGTGGGGGCGTCCTTGGTCGAAGTCAAGACGGACCGCGACAGCGGTGAGGTGGTGGAACTCGTACTGGTCGACATGGGCCGCTTGGAAAGCAGCGATACCCCGCTGCTCGTTACCGGCACCGTGGAATCTGGTATTCCACTGCTGTCGTACGATGAGTCCACTCAAGACGACTCGGTGAGCGGAGTCCACCTTCACTCGGACGGGCTGCGCGTCCGGTTCAGGCAGGAGCGGACGTCACGATCAGTCGGTGACGAGGAAGCGGTATTCGGATTCTCGGAAACGGGAGGTCTGGTTGAGTTCGAAGTGCGACTCGGCCTCGACCGTATGGCCGAACTGCGGGCTGTGTGCGGCCTCGGGTGACGAATCCTAAGATTTCGGGCGCGCTGAGGGAGCGGGAGATGGGGAGTCGGTCTCCCCATCCGAAGCGGTCCTCAAGCCGCTACACCCTGGTGATCGTCTCCAGTTGACCGTTCAACGGCCCTCGATGAGGCGCCGCCTGTGCTGTTCGAGCACAGGCGGCGCCTCTCTGCACGTCAGGACGACGCTCTACGCCAGCCCCGCTGGGTGGGACGACGACGTCAAAAATGCCGGCGGACTGGGGCACACAGTGACCCGACTCCTGGATCGGGTCACTTCCCTGCTTGTCGGTCTTCAGGCCATGGAACAGCGTGAGCCGTACGAGGATCCAGCGCCGCCAGCAGGCCATGCGGTGGACCCGGAAACGGCTTTGGGCGGAGTGGCCCCTGCCCCTTGCGCCCGGCGATACCGTGGTGAGACACGCCAGTCACGCGCCCTGGAGTCCTCGATGAGCGAACAGCCGGCCACCACGGACACGGCTCGGCAGCAGCTGGAGCCCGCGGCCGCCGACGCGGTCCGCGCCTACGCGGCCAAGACCCGCGAGAACGCCGACCAGCTCGCCGCCGTCCTCGAAGACATCGCCGCCAACGGCCTGCCCCCGGTGGACAACTGCACGCCGTGGGAGGAACTCCGCGAGACCCACCTCGCCCGGCTCACCCGCCAGCGCCCTGCCATCGCCTGATGACCCGACAGCACGGCCCACGCCGCGCCCGGATCGCCTTCTCCGACGCCGCCGCCAAGCAACTGGAGACCATCACCAGCGAGGCAGACCTCCACGCCCTG
Source organism: Streptomyces pactum (assembly GCF_002005225.1). Taxonomy (NCBI): domain Bacteria; kingdom Bacillati; phylum Actinomycetota; class Actinomycetes; order Kitasatosporales; family Streptomycetaceae; genus Streptomyces; species Streptomyces pactum. Next base: position 77,989 of record NZ_CP019724.1, on the reverse strand, counting down.
GACCGCGCCCTGGTCGTCGTCTCCGTCGACCCCGACATCGGCGAGACACTGCCCGGCGACTCCTCCAGCCCTCAGCTGCGCCAGTACACCGACGAGGTAGAACGCGTACGCGTCCTGTACTGGGTCACGGCCCTGCGCACCGTGGTCGTCGTCGCGTACGTCGAGGTCTGACGCGCCACACCCTGGGGAGCAGTCCGGGCCCCGGCGGCTGCAGCCATCCCCCGGCACCGCTGGCCAGACGCCGGTCCGCGCGGACGGCGCAGCGCCTGACGCACGCATCTGCTTGTCGGGTTTTGTTATGGCTGATCCGGCTCCTGCCGCATTGTCAGTGCCTGGTCGTACCGTCGATGCAACGACCTGCGACGGTGAAGGCGGTGTGTGTTGGCAAATGTCGTCTGGCACAAGAACTTCCGGATTCTCCTGGACCTGACCCGGGACGACTTGGACCATCCGGAGTTCCCCGGGCTGTGGGACCTGATCTACACGGCGGACCGCTTCTACGGGCGCCGGGGCGTGCCGGTCAGCCAGCGGGACCTGCAGTGCGGGGGAGTGTGCCGCGACCTGGGAGTCGAGGCGCCCATGCATCTGCGGATGCGCGGCGGCCGACGCGAGGCCGTCCACGAACGCCGCGAGGACGAAGAGCGCCACAGCGTCCCGATGAGCGACGAGCACAAGGCCTACCAGGAACGCATCCTGCGCGCCGCGCACGAGGGCGGCTTCGGCGGCGACAGTGAGGTCCGCACCCGCGTGGGCCGTACCTGGATCCAGACCGACACCCTCGTCGAAGGAGCCGACGGCCGCCGCATCGGTTGGGAAGTCCAGCTCTCCACCATCGACGAGCGCGGCCTGCGCGGCGTCCGCGCCCGCGCCGGCAAGGCCGCCAAGAACGGCATCACCCCGGCCTGGCACACCGACCGCGCCGCCTACGCCCAGCGCAACGACACCCACTGGACCCGCAGCGACCGCCTCCCCGCCCACCTCATCGCCCGCAACGGCGACCTGCGCATCGTCTCCGGCTTCCGCGCCCTCGACTTCTGGCACTGCGACACCAGCGCCCTCTACCCCTGCCCCCACGGCATCCGGCGTTGCGGCAAGGCCCACGCCACGCCCAAGCCCCGCGACGTCTTCTTCGACGACATGGTCCGCCAGACCGCCGCCGGCACCATCGTGCCCATCCACTTCCGCGCGGGAAGCACCGTGCACCGCTACTGGGTGACCAGCGCCGACCGCGACCGCCTGGACGACCTCAACAGCGACGACACCCGTCTGCCGCTTGAGCGCGAGGCAACTCCCGCGAGCGGTGCCAGCCGCAACCGGCCCACCTGCCAGCCGGCCGCCGCACCGCTCACCGTGCAGGACCCGCCCGCTCCGGCCGGCCTTCCGCTGGCCCGTCCCCTCTTGGCCGCACTGCCGTTGCAGGCTGCCGCACCGCCGCCCGAGACCGCGCCCTCAGCCCTCGGACCGTGCGAAGACCAGATCCCGCAGGCGGCCGAGAGCACGACGGGACTGCCCACCGAACTGGTCACGCTGCAACAGGCCGCCGACGCCGCCCACCGAAAGCTCCAGCAGCTCGACAATCCCCACGAGCGGGACCTTCAACGCCAGGTGTGGCGCCAGGCCGCGGAAGCCGCGCAGGGCGCGGTGACGCAGTACGCTCGCACCAAGCGCCTCAACCGGTACGAGGTCGAAGCGCGCCTGCGCCAGCTCGTACGGAACCGCGGGCAGTAGAGCCGCCTCTGCTCGCACGGCCGTGTCCTCAGAATGGCCGACTACCGTCGCTCACTGAGGCCGGCGGGGCCTCCGCGCGTCGTGGACCACCGGCTGATTCCGCTCGTGGTCTGTTGATATCGACTCGCAGGCTGCTGCGCGGGAGCTAGCGAACGGTGGGATCGAGACTGGTCGTGTCGTGTCGTGCCGGGCGGGCTGCCAGTGTGTGGTTCTCGTGGCGGGCAGCCCCGCGAGTGAGTGACGTCGGTGGCGGCGATGCGCTGTTCTGCTCACTGGACGGCACCGGTCGTGGTCAGCGGCGGTATCGAACGAAGGCGGAGCCGAGGGTGGCCCCGCCCTTTTGGTCAGGTTCCGTGTCGGCGCAGCCTCTCATTGGCCGCCCGTCTCCAGTCTTCCTCGGCTGGTTCAGGTGGGGCGACTTGTTGCGGCTGGTTTTGTGCGGATCGCCTCATGGATTGCCCGTAGCGGTCGGTGTGCCGGTGGATCAGGTCGGGCTGGCGTTGCCCCGGCCATACCTGGAGGAGGAATACCTCCACGGGGTCTGTGACGTGGGCGTCGTGCGCTCGGTCACGGCCGCGGGCGTGAACGCGGGCGCGGTAAGGACCGGGCCCGAACGGTGTCAGCACTGGCAGTTCGGGGAGGGAATCCATCATGGCGGTGACTCTCATGTCACCCGTGAGGGATTCGATGCTGTGGTCCACCACCTCGTCCCACATCTCGGCAGGGTCGGGAAGTGGGACGGCGCCGCGGTAGATCTCCACGGTCACGTCGACGGGGCCGCTGTTTACGCCCGCGAGGACGACGGCGAGCCCAGGCTTGGAGAAGATCAGTCCGTTTTCCGGGTGGAAAGCAGGCTGCGTGTACTGCCCTGCGTCCGCCAGGTGGAAGGCGTGGTACTCCACCTGTACCTGACCGGACGCCTTCGCTACGGGTTCACTCATGGCCGGCATCGTAGGCGCTGCCTCCTCATGCGACGATCCATACGCGGAAAGCATCCCGCTCGATGACCCGGTTCTCGATGTAGAAGCGGTTCAGCAGACTGCCCGCGCTGCTGTTCTGTTTTGCCCGGATCATGCACGCGCTCCAGCCGTCGGGTCCAGTGACGTTCTGAGGCAGCGCGCTGATCTGGCACCAGTTGAACGTGCGGCCCGGATTGGGGGCGGGTTGAGGAAGCGACCCAGTGAATGCCCCCTGCCAGGTGGAGCGGAAGGGGTATTCGTCGCAGCTGTAGTCCGCCGGGCGCGGGTAGCCGCCGCTGGCTGCCTGCGGGCAGGCCGTGTTGCCGTTCTTGTCTCGAAGGGCCGAGTCGGTCAGCCGGTGGAGCGGTGCACCGTCCGGGTAGGCGCCGGGCAGACCGGACGCCTGGGCTGCTTGAACGTGGCGGGCGTATTCCGGATTGGGACCGGTGAGGCTGACGACGTCGACAGCTTCGTAGTCCGGAATCACGCAACCGATGTCTGTGGTCCCGGGGGTGGCGCTGTCGCAGCGCACGTCGAAGGTGGGCGTCGAGGTGACGCCTGATGGCTGCAAAGTCCAGGATGTGTTCGCCAAGCGGTAGCTCACCGTAGTGCGGCCTTTGCCGCTGTTACCCAGCACACGGCCGCTCTTCGGCAGGATGTCCCCGTAGGTCGTACCCGCCGTGGTGATCGTCTGGACAGGGAAGTCTATGTCGCCTGCGGCGAGCGTGCAGCTGCCGGCACAGGAGCCGCTACCACTGACAGTGGTGCCGCTGATGTTGCCCCAGCCGCCGGTCTTGTCAATCACTACCTGGTGAGCCCAGTAGGGCGAGTCGTGGCTGGTGTATATCAGGTCGGCCTGAAGGTACTCGAGTTGGCCGGTCTGTCGGCCGGTGCGGATGTCGGTGACTTTGAGGGTCCACACTGAGATGGCGCATGCGTCCTTGCGTGTGTAGTACCAGGCACCGTTTCCGGTGGCGAGGTCGTAACAGTAGTCGGGCATGGCCGCGGGGGTCCGGGCGGCCAGCCTCGACATGCGGCGATCCGTGATCGCACTAGCACTGCCTGGTTCGATGCAGGCTGCCTCGGGCTTTTCATCTTCGGCCCTCAGCTGGCCGGCGTCGATCTTCGTTTGCAGCTTGTCACAGCTGTTAGCGAGGGCATTCGATCGCTTCATTGACGGGGCCGATTGGGGGGCGGGCTCGGGCAGGGTGGGTGCGCTCGCGCGCTCAGCGTTGTACACGAGCGCTGGGGGGCGGGGTGTTTCTTCGGCGGCTAACGCCGGCGTGGGCAGCAACCCAACGGCCAGAGCAACCGCTGCTGTGCGTACTACGGATCTCATCGTGTCCTTTCGCGAATGATCGACCTGATACCGACTCACATGAATCGGTACGGCGGACTTCCGCGACACTAAGCTGCAAGATCACCGGCAACAATGGCATGTACACACATTGTCCTGAAGGGTACGGTCTTCAGCCGATCCCCGTTGTCCGTGTGCCATTAGCTGAGCTTCTCCGCGTCGGCTCCCATGCCCGCACCGGCCCCTTGCCTGCCGACACCGCCCTGATCCGTGGAGCCCTACCAGCGCCAGAACGGCTGGAAGATCCGGGCCGTGGGACAGGGCTACGCCAGCGGCCTCGCGGGACTCGCAACCGACTATGGCGTCGACGTCGCCCCTGAGCCCACGGCCCCACCGCTGCCCGCGCAGACGCGTACGACAGGCCCACGCGCCGCTTCGGTCGACCTGACGAAACTGGAACGACAGGCCCCAGGCCTGCTGGCACCCGCCCGCCAGGCCAGCCAAGCCCTCGCCAACCGCGGCCTTACAGGGCGGCACGCCGCCGTCTACCTGATCCTGGACCACGACTGGCACATGGAAGAGCTCTACGAGTCGTTCGCCGTCCAGGCCTTCGCCGAACGCGTCCTGGCCCTGTCGGCCAACCTCGACGACGACGGCACCGTACCCGTCATCTTCTCCAGCGGACGCGAGCCGTTCCTCGAGGAGATCCGGGTGGACAACTACCGCGGCCGCATCGGGCAGCTCCACACCCAGGTCGACTGGGGCTGGGGCAACGTCGCCGACGCGATGCGCCGCGCCGTCAGCCACTACCAGGAATCCGGAGCCGCCGATCCAGCCTTCGTGGTGACCCAGGTCGGCGACGAGCCCTGGGACAAAGCAGAGGTCCGCTCCATGCTCCAGAACACTGCTTCCCTGGGCATCTTCTGGCTCTTCGTCGGCTTCGGCCGCGGCAAGCTCGCCTTCTACAAGAACCTCAACGCCTCCGCCTCGGCCACCTTCACCAACGTCGCCTTCTACGACGCCAGTAAGAACCCCCGGCTCGGTTCCCGGCGAACGGTTCTACACGGGCTTGGTCGACTCCTTCGCTACCTGGATGCGCTCGTGAAGCCGAAGGCGGGGCACTGAGCCCGGCACTTCCCCGGTCCATGCCTGGCGACGGCTGGCAGATGCTGCTGACGTCCGTTGAACGAGCCGAGCGGACCGAGGCGGCGCGCGCCGCACTGCACTGGACCGCCGGCTAGCACGCGTGACCGGCGCCTGAGCGACGCCCCGCACGCCTCCGCGCCACGTGCCTCACATCTTCCCTGACCTGGCCTGATCTCCCCTTTCTTGATCACCCGGGGTGCTGATGTGCTGACGCGTTGTCAGTGCTTGCTGTCAGCATGACCTGGTGTGCGGGGAGTTGCTACGAGGGGGAGGCTTGCATGCCTTTAGTGCGGTCGTACGTGCGTTCTGACGGGACACGGGTTCGCGCGCATGCGCGGTGGGCTCCGGGCGCCAAACGGGAAACGATGATCTTCGGGGCAGTGGCCTTGGCCGTGGTCGGGCTGGGCAACAGCAACGTCTCCGCCGGGGAGGACGGGACCCCACAGCCGAAGTCGACGGTGCAGTACCCGATCCGGTTCGACCACGCCCCCGCCGCGCGGGCGCCACAGCCCCGCCCGACCGTCTCGTACCCGATCCGGTGGCAGCGGTGACCCGCCGGCGGCCGCCCACGCGGCGGCGCAACCGGCGGCCCAGCCGACGGCAGCAGCAACGCGACGCCCAGCTACTCCTCTACGCCGCGGCAGCTGCGGCCGGCATCACGTTGGTGGTGATGGTCGTCAACTGGCTGCTGACCCACTGGTGGGTCCTCGTCGTCGTCCTGGTGCTCGCCGTCCTCGCGGGCGCCGGCTGGCTCTACAACCGACAGCAGCAGGCTCAGTGGGAGGCGGTACGGGCGCAGGGACTGCGCTACGGACTGCCCCAGCTGGACGCACTGCACCACGCCCGGTTCGAGGACGCCATACGGGACCTGATGCAGCGCGACGGCTGCCACGACGCCCAGCGAGTCGGCGGCCGCGGCGACCTCGGCGCCGACGTGAAAGCCACCGACCCCTACGGGCGGCGCTGGGTGATCCAGTGCAAGCACCGCCGCAACGGCGCCCACGGCTCACCGGTCGGCACACCCGACCTCCAGGTCCTCAACGGAACAGCCCGCCAGGTCCACGGCGCCGACGTCGCCGTGATCGTCACCAACGGACGGGTGACCGGCCCGGCGGTCACCTTCGCCAAGCAACAGCGGCTGCACGTCGTCGACCGCCAGACCCTGGCCGCCTGGGCATCCGGATCCCGCCCCCTGTGGGAGCTCCTGCGCGCAGTGCCGCCCCCGCGCCGTCCGACGTCGCTGAGCTGAATCACCGGACGCCGGGGCCAGGCCTGCGGCTGTCTGGTTCGGGAGGTCGTCCCTCGCGTGGCGGGTGCCGGCCGGGCAGGGGGCCGGCTGCGCGGCGGGTGCTGGGGACGGGCGCGTGCAGGAAGGGCGGTGGGGGGGGGCAAGGCTGGACAGGGTCAAGATCTGGGACGACGTGCCTGAGATGGACGGCCCCCACTGGCCGATGCGGAGGGGGGTAGAGGGCTGCGTGGCGACCAGTGGCCGGCCAGCTGTTGTGGTGCTCTCCACGCGTGCCCCTCCTTCGTATGCCCTGGTGAGCGGCAGAGCCGACGCCCTCGGAGAAGGGAGCCGGCTCTGGTGCAGGTCCTGCGCCAACACGAGCCTGCGGTGTTCTGCCGGCGACAGCTGGTGGGAGCCGTAGCGATCTGCCGTGCAGTGCCTCAGCCAATTGCGGGCCGAGTTGCATTTCAACCGTCGCAATTTGCAGGCGATTTATCCAGCGCCGACGACGTTGTGCCTGGTCAAGGCCATGGATGCCAATGAGCCAACCCACCACGAAGTGATCACCGGTGCGGAATATGTGCAGGTCAACGGCCCTCTGCGCCCGGGAAACGGTGCCGCACTGTAGTGAGGACGCCGGTGGGCGGCCTCATCGGTGCAGGTCGGGCGCGTGTCCGTGTGCGGTGCTGGGGCCAAAGGAGGCGGGCGCAGACCGCGCGTGCCGCCGTCCGTGCCCGTATGCAGGCGTCCACCCCACCCGTTCGTGCGTCAGACCTGTGAGCAGGAAGGATGCGGCAGACCGGGCACAGACACCGTGACGTCGAGGGCACCGGAAGCGGCCCGGGGAGACGAGCGTGCAGGGTTCCTCACTGTTGAGGGATGCAGTTGGGCCTACCTCTGGCCCCCGCCTGTGCGGGACCCCGCAGACCGTCCTTGGCCTGGCAAAGTCGACAGCACGGACCTTGTCGGGCGTCGCCAACCGCTCTGCGGTCCAGACAAGTTGGAGCCGTAGCAACCGCCCGGCGGCCAGGCCGCCGGGCGCCTCGCACAAGGAGCCGTGCCCTCATGGCCAAGGACCCCGCCACCACCGCAACGCCCCGGCGCTCTGCCGACACCCATACCGCACCCTTCGGCATGTCACACGCAGCCGTCATCATCGCCTTCGTCGTCACCGCCGCCGTGCTGGCCCTCAACGGCCAGCAGGTCCAGGACATCCTCCTCCTGCTGTGCGGTGCCGGCGCCATCGGCACCGCGGCCGTCGCCGGTGTCGTGCTGCCCACCCGGCCCGGACGGCGCCTGGCCCGCCTCATCCAGGCCTACCGCGCCTCCTCCGGCGAACGCTGAGGAACACGGCCATGGCCCGCCCTCAAAAGCCGCTGGACTTCAGCCTCTACGCACAGGCACAGCTCGCCAAGTACCTGCGCGATATCCACGCCCGAACAGGCCTCAGCTTCGCCGAGCTCGCCCAGCGGACAGTGTCCTCGCCCGCCACCCTGAAACGAGCCGCATCAGGCAAGGGAGTGCCACGACGCACGGTTGTGGAGGACTACGTCCAGGCCTGCACCACCCCAGGGCATGACCGCGACCTGTGCACTGACGTCGCCGTCCGCCTGTGGAAACGCGCCCGCCACGACGAGGAGCGCCCCGGCCGCGCCTACGACGAGCCGCGCCCCGACTACGTACGTGACTTCAGAGACCTCAGCGGAGCCCTGCGCGACCTTCACGCCTATGCCGGCTTCCCCTCGGCCGCAGAGATGGAGCGACGGGCCGGCGGCTTCAACGCCCTGCCCCACAGCACCGCGCACCGCATCATCAGGGCCCGCGCCGTACCGCGAACCGAGCACCAACTCCTCGGTTTCCTTCTCGCGTGTGAAGCACCCGAAGAGCGCCGTCACCTCTGGGTGGAGGCGCTGTACAAGTGCCTGGCCGGCCCAGACGAGAGCCCGCCCGCCCCCAGGCACAGGGAACTCCAGCCCGCCGCGGCTCTCGCCACCTCGGTCTGAACCCGCACCCACCCCATCAGTACGGATCCGAGCCCACCCCGCACTCAGAGCCCGCTCCCGACCCCCGCGCCCCCAGCTCTCTGCCGGCCCTGGGGGCGCGGGGCCGCGTGGCTATCACGAGTTTTCCGCCCGCCACTGTGCACCACACCCGTGTGACCTGCATGAACACTGTGACAGGCGTGAGTGGAGCGGCAGTTGTAAAAAAATCTTGCTCCCAGGCATCCGGATCCGGCCCCTCTGCGGCGTGTAAGGGATGAAGGCTCTCGGCCTTCGTCAACGAGACCGTCACTACGAGGAGGCCTGGTCGATGACTTGGTCGTACTGGGTAGGAGCGGGCGGGGTATCCCTGCCCGTGCTCATCCTGCTCTTCTACGCACTGCGCCGCGCCCGCGGCGTCATGGAAATGCTCCTGAAGGCACACATCGCCACCCGGGCGGAGCGCGAACAGCGCGCCACCATGGTCGCGATGGCCCAGTCCCTGCCCGACGGCGGCGCCGCCGCCCGCTTCGAGCAGGGACAGCCGGCCTGGCTGTTCCGCAAGGACGCAGCCGACCCGGCCGACCGGCACCGGGCCATCACCATGCGGGAGGCTGCGTGAGCGAGGCCGTCTGGGGAGTGGACTTCGAGTCCTTCGTCCTCGAGACCCTCGAGGCGTACTCCCGACTGGCCCGGGCCCAGGCCGGCGACCTGCACAGCGCCGAGGACGCCGTGCAGGACGTCTACCTGAACATGTACCGGCGGTGGGAGGAACTGTCCACGAGGCAGGGCTCTCTCACCGCCTACGGCCGCATGGCGGTGAAGAACGCCGTCATCAGCCAATTCCGCAAGAACCGGCGCATGGTCCCGGCCCCGGTACAGGAACTGCCCGAACAGGAATCCGGCATCGGCATCCCCGACGCCGCTTACGAAATCTTCAAAGAGGGTATCGATGAACTGATTGCCGAACTTCCCGAACGTCAGCGCCAGGTCATCACCCTGTGCATTCTGCAGGATTTGAGCCCCGCAGTGGTTGCGAAGCGCCTCCGCATCAAGGAGGAGTCGGTGAAGCGCTATGTCAAAGCCGCCGCCAACAACCTGAAGAAGTCAATCCACGAGTCCAGCGAGGAGGTATCCGCATGAACCAGCCATCGTGGCGCCAGCCGTCCGAGGAGCACGGGCCCATCCGGCTCCTCGCCCTGTGGCTGCTGCTCGAAGCATCTGAGCAGGCCGTTTCCAAGGGTCCTCGGATCGGCGAGGACCCTGTCCAGGCGGAGGGGGGCCAGCCTGCCGGCTGGCCCCCGGCCCCCGCCCCCTGCCCGAATCCAGACGCAGACGGACACCACAGAACTCAAGCAATCCGAGAACTGTGCACCCTGATGAAAAAGGAAATCCACGACTCTGCAACGCCACGGCAAACGCGTCGCATCGCAGAAATTCTGGAACTTCTCGACAGGGAAACCATGGCGTTGGAATGGTGGGTCAGAGCGGCGCGCAGGGGAGACAAAGACGCACAAGATTACCTTGAAATCCTTCATGCCGAGAGTGAAGAAGACCTACCGGCATGCCGCGAATGGAAAGAAGGGGAGTACCTTACTGCCAGGTCGTTCACGTCACTCGTAAGCGACCTCGCATGCCCATCCATCGATCCACGCGCCACCACTGACCAGGTCGAGCCCGAGCCTGGGGAAACCGGACTCGACCTGGTCGAGGGAACCCAAGCCCTGGTACGCGAGATCGAAAGCTTCCTTGCCCACCTGGACCACACCACCGACGGACCGCGATGCTGACCATCAGCGCTTCGCGCCCTCAGACAGGAGAGTCTCTGTAGACCACCTCGCGTAAGGCCTTCACCATCAAAGGCCAGACGACTCGTTGACGCGGCGGCCGCCCGAACAGGGCGGCCGCCGTTGTTTCTTTCCCCAGACGACCTCCGCGTGAGTCGTTTTACGTACCGGCCATGCCGTCACTGCTCCAGCTGCGGAGAACTCAGTCCTGTTGCATGATCACCTGACGTCCTTGTCGCCCCTTCCGGTCGAGGCTCCTGGCTTGACCCAGTGAAGCGATCGCTAACTTGGCAGGTGCCTCGCGGCGGGGCGCCTCTTCGTTTCTATGGCTGGTCGGTTGGTGGTTGTGAAGGGATGAGGCTCGCGAGGAAGTGCTGGGTTTCGGGGTGGGTGGTGTGGATGTGGGTGGTGTGGGTGCCGCGGGTGAGGAGGACGCGGTAGGTGTTGAGGGCGTAGGGGAGGTATTGGTCGGGGGTGAGGTGGCGGAGGGTTTCGTCGCGGCTGTGTTGGGGGCTGGATGCGCTGCACCACGCTCGGTTCGAGGACGCTATACGGGACCTGATGCAGCGCGACGGCTGCCAAGGTGCCCAGCGGGTCGGCGGCCGCGGCGACCTGGGCGCGGACGTCAAGGCCACAGACCCGTTCAAGCGTGTTCCAGTGCAAGCACCGCCGCAACGGCGCTCAAGGCTCACCGGTGGGCACACCTGACCTGCAGGTACTCAACGGAACGGCCCGGCAGGTGCACGGCGCGGACGTCGCAGTCATTGTCACCAACGGCCGCGTGACCGGCCCGGCCGTGACCTTCGCCAAGCAACAGCGGCTCCACGTGGTCGACCGCCAGACACTTGCCGTATGGGCGTCCGGCTCACGGCCGCTCTGGGAACTGCTGCGGGCAGTTCCACCGCCGCGCCGCGCATCGCCCACCAGCTGAGGGCAGGGTCTGGTCGGCCTGGGCTGCGGGCAATCTTGCACGCCGGGCGCCGCAGCTCAGCTGCAGTAGCTGCGGGATGGATGTCCTGCTCATGATTGCCGGGGGTGACCCAACAGCCCTGCGGACGGGGAGGACACCGAACTGAGGAGCGACATGGGCGCCTACGCCGAAGCACCACCGCGGAAGCGGGTGTGCTTCGGCTCACCTCTGCTCGCGCGGAGAGGACCCTGCACCCTCACACTGAAGCGCTCCGACTCCGGCTCACCTCCGCTCGCGCGGAGAGGACGCCGACATCCTGATCACAGGGCACTTCCACCACGGCTCACCTCCGCTAGCGCGGAGAGGACATCGTCCACTCGGAGCCCGCGACTTCGTCTTGCGGCTCACCTCCGCTTGCACGGAGAGGGCACGTCCTTGCACTCCAGAGCCTCGTCAGGCCCCGGCTCACTGTCGGCGACGCTTGAAATGTGAGCCGATTCCGGCGGGTGAAAAATGACCCCCCGCTGCGTCAGTTGATGTTGGTCATTCCCCGGTGTTGGCGGCGGGAACCCGTCCGAGGTCGCGGCCGCGCATGCGATAGCTGTCGCCCTTCAGCGAGATGACCTCGGCGTGGTGGACGAGTCGGTCGATCATCGCGGCGGCGACGGTGTCGTCGCCGAAGACCTCGCCCCAGCGCCCGAAGGGCTTGTTGCTGGTCACGATCACCGAGGCGCGTTCGTAGCGGCCCGAGATGAACTGGAAGAACAGGTTCGCCGCCTCGGGCTCGAAAGGGATGTAACCCACTTCGTCGACCACGATCAACGGGATCCGTCCCAGCCGGGTCAACTCATCGCTCAGACGCCCTGCTTGATGGGCTTCGGCGAGGCGGGTGACCCACTGGGCGGCGGTGCCGAAGGCGACCCGGTGGCCGGCCTGGCAGGCCCGGATGCCGAGCCCGGTGGCGAGGTGGGTCTTGCCGGTGCCGGGCGGCCCAAGGAAGATCACATTCTCCTTTCCGGCGACGAAGTCCAACGTCCCCAGATGAGCAATGACCTCGCGTTTCACGGACCGCTGGTGGTCGAAGTCGAAGTCCTCCAGCGACTTGCGAGAGGGAAAACGGGCCGCCCGGATGCGTCCCTCGGCGCCGTGGGAGTCGCGGGCGGCGACCTCCCGCTGCAGGCAGGCGGCCAGATACTCCTCGTGGCTCCAGCCCTCGTCGCGGGCCCGCTCGGCGAGCCGGGCTGCCGCATCCCGCAGGGCCGGAGCCTTCAGCGCCTTGGTCAGATAAATCAGTTCAGAACCGACGTCGCGGCTGGTCCTGGCCTGGTTCGTGCCGTTCTTCATGCTCATCACGCTGCCCCTTCGCCCGTGCTCAGCCCGCCGTCGATGACGCCGAAGATCCGGTCGTAGGCCTCCAGCGACCGCTCCTCGACCTCCGTCACGTCCACCGGCGCCGGTTTCGTGCCGGCGGCCGCCTTGCGGGCGGCTGCGGCAGCCGCAGCGTGGTCCGGGTCGGTGATGGTCTGGTGGCGGGCCCAGCTGCGGGCATGGCGGGCGACCTCGACGCCGTCGCAGGTCACCAGGACCTGGTCCAGGTCGGCGGCGACCTGGACGCGGCGGCCAACAGCCAGCGGATGCACCGAGTAGTCACAGGTGTCCAGGCGGACATAGTGGTCCCTCGGCAGCCGCAGCGATGCCTTCCACCAGCCCGGCGGGGCGATCGGCGGCAGGGCCAGCATCCGCGAGCGGTCGGCTTCCAGCCGGTCCGCCGGGCGGGCCTGCAAGGTGCGGTGGATGCGCCGGTTGGCCCTGGTCAGCCAGTCGGCGAGCTGGATGTTGAAGTCGGCCGGCGAAGTGAATACCCGCCCGGGCAGAAACGACGTCTCGAGATAGCCGTTGGCCCGCTCGACCAGGCCCTTGGCTTCCGGATCCCGCGGCTTGCAGAGCAGGAACTTGACGCCCAGCAGTCCGGCGAACGCGGCGAATTCATCGGTCAGCTGAGGACCGCCGGGCCTCCAGGAACCGACGGCTCCCTCGTTGTCCCAGACCAGCACCCGTGGGACGGCGCCCAGCTCGGTCAGCAGCCGCCAGTGCCCGGCGATCAGGTCGGCCGCTGACCTGGAGGGCAGCATCCGGGCGGTGATCCACCGCGAGTAGCCCGCGACCATGACCAGCACCGGCGGCCGCCCGACCTGGCCGAAGCCGAGCGGGATGTCGGCCGGCGGGAACCACAGGTCGCACTGGCCGATCTCGCCCGGCTCATAGACCGTCCGCGAGGCCGGATCCGCAGGCCGATAGGCCGGCCGCAGGTCCCGGACCCGGTCCTTGAGCACGGTCAGACCACGGTCCCAGCCGATCCGCTCGGCGATCACCGTCGCCGGCATCTCAGGCCACTGCTCGAGAAGTTCACGGATCTGCGGCTCGACCGCGTCCACGATCGAGCCCTTCGGAGCCCGCTGGTACTTCGGCGGCGCGTCGTCCGCGATCGCCCTGCGGACAGTGTTCCTCGCGATCCCCAGCTTTCTTGCGATCGCCCGAACCGGCATCTGCTCGGCCCGGTGAAGCCGGCGGATCTCCGCCCAGTCCTCCACGCTGATCACCACTCCTCCCGGCCTGACTCAACGAGCCAGACCCCTGGAGAGGGTCAACTTTCAAGCGCCGCTACTGGTCCACTTTTCAGCCGTCGCCGACAGCTCACCTCCGCTTACGCGGAGAGGACGTGTGATGCGGCCACACCGCCCACCCCACCGGCGGCTCACTTCCGCTCGCGCGGAGAGGACCGGCTGACCGGCTCACCTGACGGGCGGCAGAACGGCTCACCTCCGCTCGCACGGATAGGACATGATGTCGCCCAGGACGGAGTCCCAGACCGCCGGTTCACCTCCGCTCGCGCGGAGAGGACTCGGCGATCGAGCGGCTGCTGCTCCTGGCGGACGGCTCACCTCCGCTCGCACGGAGAGGACCGGCCGAGAGTTGCCTGCCATGGGCAGACCTCCGGCTCACCTCCGCTCGCGCGGAGAGGACAGCCACCACCGGTACGTCGAACCGTCGCCGACCGGTTCACCTCCGCTCGCCCGGAGAGGACGCGATCAAGCAAGCTATCAGCGCTGTGCTGTCCGGCTTACCTCCGCTCGCGCGGAGAGGACCCGGACGTCACCACGAAACCCGAATCGGGATCCGGCTCGCCTCCGCTCGGGCGGAGAGGACCCGCCGATGCCCACGGCTTCGACCGTGTAATCCGGCTCACCTCCGCTCGCGCGGACCTGGAGGTCCTGTGGCACGGCTCACCTCCGCTTACGCGGAGAGGACAAATCGAAATCCGTGCCCTGGCCGATGGTGACCGGCTCACCTCCGCTCCCGCGGAGAGGACTACCGGACCGTGTCCGTCGGCAGCCTGTCCCACGGCTCACTTCCGCTCGCGCAGAGAGGACCGGCTGACCGGCTCACCTGACGGGCGGCAGAACGGCTCACCTCCGCTCGCGCGGAGAGGACGACACCACGGTGACCGGGTAGACGTCCATGCCCGGCTCACCCCCGCTCGCGCGGAGAGGACAATCAGATCCCCGGTCTCGAGAACGGATACGTTGGCTTACCTTCGCTTGCGCGGAGAGGACAGTGACCACGACGTCTCCTTCTGCGACGGCTGAGCCTCACCTCCGCTCGTGCGGAGAGGACACCGGCATCGACGAGGACGGCAACGTCCACGACGGTTCACCTCTGCTTGTGCGGAGAGGGCGCCGGGACCATCGTCGGCACCGGGCGGGCGAACGGCTCACCTCCGCTCGCGCGGAGAGGGCACCTGGTCAGAACTCAGCGCGCCGTTCGCGTTCGGCTCACCTCCGCTGGCGCGGAGAGGACGCCTCCGCTCGGGCGGAGAGAACGGCACCAGTGCCCTTCCCCCGGGCCTCCCTTCTACGGCTCACCTCCGCTCGCGCGGATAGGACAGGAGGATCTGCTCCAGCTCACTGACCAGGTACGGCTCACCTCCGTGGGCGCGGAGAGGACACGCCGTGCAGCTCGACCACGACGACTGGGCACGGCTCACCTCCGCTTTGCGAAGAGAGGACCATCTGGAGGCCGGCCTGACGCAGCGCCACGAACCATCTTCGCTCGCGCGGAGAGGACGTGAACGCTATCGTCTCCGTCCGCGCGCTGTACGGCTCACCTCCGCCCGTGCGGAGAGTGCTACCCGGACGCCGCCGGCAAGACCGTCTATCACGACTCACCTCCGCTCGCGCGGAGAGGGCACCGACGACGCGTACCCCGAGGCGACGCAGAACGGCTCACCTCCGCTGGAGCGGAGAGGACTCCCTACGCACCCCCAGACAGGCGCTGATGTCCGGCCCACCTCTGCTCGCGCGGAGAGGACGCTCCACGGAATGGGAGCGGAAGTTCCAGGAGCGACTCACCTCCGCTGGCGCGGAGAGGGCGCTTCGTCCTCCGCTCGCGTGGACAGGACGAACTGGGCGTACCGTCCACCGACGTGGATGCCGGCTCACCTCCGCGCGAGCGGAGAGGACATCATCTCGCCGGGGAGCGTCGGCCGGCGGACTGGCTCACCTCCGCTCGCGCGGAGAGGACAGCTCCAGCGCGGGCGTCTTCCCGTCCTGCGTCGGCTCACTCCGCTCGTGCGGAGAGGACTTCGGCCGCCTGGTGGCGATCGACCCACTCGACGGCTCACCTCCGCCGAGCGGAGAGGGCCCCTTCGACCTGCGCTCTGGGGTGACAGGTCTGCGGCTCATCTCCGCTCACGCGGAGAGGACCCGAGTATGCCGGTCTGCGTGCGCCTGGTCACCAGCTCACCTCCGCTCGCGCGGAGAGGGTCCCCATGAGGGATCCGCGGCCGCCGCGAGGCCGGTTCTCCTCCATTCGCGCGGAGAGGACTCGTGGCGGAGGTCGTAGATACGCTGGTCGATTTCGGATCACCTCCGCTCGCACGGGGAGGACGTCGGCCTGGCGGTGGAGCTCGCCGTGAACGTCGGTTCACCTCCGCTCGTGCGGAGAGGACCGTACCCACAGACGCCGAGTGACCCGGCGCACCTCCGCTCGCGCGGAAAGGACTTCTCTCCGCCGGTACGGGAGACGGTTCCGACCGGCTTACCTCCGCTCGCACGCCCGGAGAGGACATCCGGTGTGCCAGGTGGGAGAAAACGACGGTCGGCTCACCTCTGCTCGCGCGGAGAGGACGGCACGGACGGAGTCCACATGAGCGACGCTGGCGGCTCATCTCCGCTCGCGCGGAGAGGGGTGGGTCGTCGAGCTGGACGCCACCGGCTGCAACGGCTCACTTCCGCTCGCGCGGAGAGGACTGCCTCGGCTGGGTCACCACCGACGGCGGCACCGGCTCACCTCCGCTCGAGCGGAGAGGACTACCGGTGGGACATCAACCAGACCGGTTGGGCCGGCTTACCTCTGCGTGCGCGGAGCGGGTATTTCGTGACCTGCGATGTCGTGGGTGTTGCGTGATTCTTTTTTCAAGGTGCGAGTGTGTTTGTGATGTTACTCGCGTACGAGGCCGTCGAGTCGGGACAGGTGGTGGGTTTTGCCGTTGAGTCGATACGGCCGTCTTCCTGTGCTGGTGACGCGTTGTGGCAGGAGGAGGACGTCTTGGAGGGCACCGATGTGCCGCCAGGTGGTGGGGGTGTTGGTTTCGGCGCCGTGTCCTTGGAGCCATCGGTGGTCGACTTGGACGGTGTGGGCCATGAGGTTGCGGATGGTGGCTGTGTCTCGGGGGTCGATGTGGGTGGGGAGCGGCCGGTGGCGTGCCTGGCGGTCGAGCCAGGGGCGGCCGTTGGTGTCGGTCCAGACGGGCAGGACGCGGACGCTGTCTGCGCCCAGTCGGGTCACGAGGAGGTTCTCGTCGTCGATGGTGGTGAGCGGGTGGAGGTCGCGGATCAGCTGGGTGGGGGTGGGGATGGTGGCGGTGTCGGCGAGGGCCCGCGTGGCGTGTTCGGTGGCGAGATCGTGGGTGCCGGCGGTGGTGGTCCAGTCGGCGGCGTAGACCTGGTCGACCAGGCTTTGGACATCTTCGGGGATGGCGCAGATGCCGCCGCCGAGGCCTTGGAGGGCCGTCACGGTGCGGTTGAGGAGGTTTTCGCTGTAGACGGTGCCCCATCTCTGGGGTGGGAGTTTTCCGGTGGGGATGAGGACGGTCATGGCCGGGGCGGGGGCCCAGGCGGGGCGGTCGGTGCGGGGGTGGCGGTGGCATCGGCCGGCGCGTTGGAGGAGGAGGGCGATCGGGGCGAGGTCGCTGATGACGTGGTCGAAGTCGACGTCGAGGGATTGTTCGATGACCTGGGTGGCGACGACGATGACCGGCCGGGAGGGGCGACGGCCGCGGGCCGGGGTGTAGTGGCCGTCCGGGGTGGTGCGGGCGGCGCGGGGCTTTCCGGCCCAGTGCTCGATGCGGCGTGTGACGCCTCGGCGTTGGCGTGCGGGCATGCGGGCGTGGAGCAGTTGAACGAGCGGGGCGGTGGGGCCGGCCCATGCGGTCCTCAGGTGGCGGGCGGTGGCCTGGGCGTCGGCGACGGTGTTGCAGACGACGGCGGCGCAGCCTCGGCCTTCGTCGATCATGGGCTGGAGGGTGCGGGTGAGGGTGGCGAGGCGGCTGTCCGGGTTGGTGGGGGAGGCTTGGTGGCGGATGTGGTGGAGGTTGACGGCCAGGCGGCGGGCACGGGTGGTGGGGAGGGTTTCGCTGGTGGTGACGGTGCCGGTGGTGGCGTCGATATGGGTCCAGCCGGGATAGGTGGGGGCGATGGTGGCGGGGCTGGTGTGGCCTGCCCCGGTCCGGTAGGCGGCTGCGAGTCGTGTGGCGATGGTGCCGGTGAGGGTGGCGGACAGCAGGATCACGGGGGTCCGGGTGTGGCCGAGCCATTCGAGGAGGCGTTCGGTCAGGCGATGTCCGTAGGCGTCGTAGGCGTGGGCCTCGTCGATGACAACGGTTTTGCCGGTGAGGCCGAGCCAGCGCATGACGTTGTAGCGGACCGGGAGGGCGGCGAGGGCCGCGGTGTCCCAGGTGCCGACGGCTACGCCGGCCAGGAGCCCGCGGTGGCGCCCTTTGATCCACTCTCCCGCGGTGGTTGACGCGTCGGTGAGGACGCGGTCTGTGTCGGGGTTGTAGTCGGCGTTGAGCCAGGCCATGGAGTGCAGCAGGGCGACGGGCATGCGGACGCTGGCGGCCTGGGCGACGTGCTCGGTGATGCGGGTGTGCATGGCGTCGGTGGTGGCCATGGTCGGCAGGAACACGCCGAGGCCTTCGGTGCGGGCGGCGTGACCGAGGACGTGCGCGGTGAACAACGCCGTTTCCGTTTTGCCGTCCCCGGTGGGGGCGGTGATGACGACCAGACCAGGACCGTTGACGAGCGCCGGGAGGCGCTTGGCGAGGTCAGCCTGAAGAGGGTACGGGTCGGTGATGAACGGGAACATCGCGGTGAACGACTTGGCCGGCTTCCAGACCGCGGAGGCAAGCTGGACCTGCGCGAGAGCCTCCGGCGCTGCCCTCTGGGCACGTTCGGCATGCGTCTTCCAGTCGCGAGGGTCACGGGAGTGCTTGCGCTCCCAGTGGCGTGCGCGAACCCAGCCGATCCGGGAGGCGAGCCAGTCCGCGAGAACGATCAATCCTGTCGCTACGACGCAGGCGCCCCCGGGGGCGAACAAGGCAGGCGGCTCGGGGCTGCCACACAGAGCATGAACAGTGTGGAGATGCGCGGCCCGCTGCGCGCTCCAGCCGGCCGCCCCGACGCGCGGCTCCTGGTCCTCGGGGCCGGTGAGAGTGCGGGCGTTCAGGGCATTGCCGTAGGTGCCGTGGTGACCGCCGAGGATTTGCCCGATCTGGTGGGCGATCGACCGCAGTGGACGGCCGCTCGTTGGGTAGCCCGCCTGCGCGAGAAGCATGGGCGCGGTGAGGTGAGAGACGCGCTCGTGCCGGATCGAACTGCGGTCGTCCGGGACAGGGTATGCGGGGTCCTCGAGGAGACCGGCCGCCGCCTTCTGGTCCTGATGCTGAAAAGCCGGGCAGATCTTGCCCAGGTCGTGCAGTCCAGCCCAGAACATCACCAGTTGCCGAGCGTGCACCTCGGTAACGCCCCAGCCTTTCGCGATGATGTCCCGCTGGCCGGCGGTGAGGTAGTTGTCCCACAACTGTCCGGCGATCATCGCGGTGTCGATCAGATGGCCGAGGACCGGGTACGGCCCCACGTCTTCCAGACCATCGGACTTGCCCCACAGGCGATCCTCAATGAGGGGCCGCATCATCAGAGATCTCCAATCAGATCCAGAAAATCTCCGCGTTTGCGGAGCACGCATCATCCACTCGTAGCCGGCGATCTCGTCCTGCGGGACACCTCCGCGTAGGCGGAGCGCATATCGCCCGCACCATCGGCCAGGGCACCAACAACGGGACATCTCCGCGTACGCGGAGCCCATGCAAAGACGTTTTTGTCGCCGGTGATGGGGTTCGGGACACCTCCACTCACGCGGAGCGCACCCTCTCTAACCTGTGCTGTCTTGGTTGCGTTGCTGTGTCACTGCTCGCGGTGGGGTGCGATGGAGAGGAGTCCGAGTCCGTAGGCGCGTCCTTGGCCGATGCCGGTGGTGATGGCCTGGCGGAGGGCGTGGGTGTCGGTGATGGTGGCGATGCCGTCGAACCGTGTGACGTTGAGGCGTGCGCGCTTCTTGTCGCCTCGGGTGGCGAGTACGGGGGGTTGGGGGGTGTCGAGGATGAGCTGCGGTGTGAGACCGGCGTGGGCGGCTTTGCGTTCCCACCAGGTGAGGGCGGCTTCACCGGTGAGGGGGACGCGGCGGCCTCGGCGGCCGGGGACGAATTCGGTTTTGAGGGGGTTGGCGTCGATGCGGTAGCGGATGATGCGGCCGGGTGTCGCCCAGTCGAGGAGGGGGTTGAGTTCGCGGTAGTCGATGTCGGCGGTGGTGTAGCTGGCGGGGAGGGCGTTGCGGTTGATGGTGATGCCGGTGGACTGGATGAGCAGTTTGGCGCCGGTTGGTTCGCGTTCGAGGCGGTAGAGAACGTTGTGGGCGGTGCGGGGGCTGGTGCCTGCCTGGTCGGGAAAGAGTGCGCTGATGCGGCGGTGGAGGGCGGTGTGGTCGCGGAGGTCGTTGTGGAAGTCGCGTGAGCGGGGGTTGAGGGTGATGCGGGCCAGGTGGACGGTGGTTGCGGTGGCGGCAGTGGTCATGGCGTCTCCTGGACGGCAGTGGTCTTTGCGTAGGCGGTGAGGGCGGTGAGCCACTGGGTTCCGCGGCCGGCGCAGAGGCTGGCGGGGAGGGCGCGCTGGGTTTCCCACAGGTCGCGGGTGGTGAAGGTGCGGCCGGGTGCGGGGGTGTCGCGCACGGTGGTGGTCGCCGGGAGGTCAGGGGTGGGCGGAGCGTCGTGGATGAAGGTGACGTCGATGGTGGCCGCGTTGCGGGGCCGGTCTGCGTGGAGTGGGGCGCGGTCGAGTTCGGCCACGGGGTCGTCCAGGTCCGTGCGCAGGAGGATGGGGGTGTCGGGTGGGCAGGAGCGGCGGCCGAGGTAGGGGGCGAAGACCGGCTCGGCAAGGGCGTGAGCGGCGAGGGCGATGGTGTCACCGGGGCCCGTGACGGCGACGGTGAACGCGGCGTCCGCGAGGTACCACCGTTCGGTGATCATCGTTCCCTCCCCGGGCTTCTTCCGTTTGCCGTCGGCGGTGGGTGGGGTGAGTTCCCTGGGATAGCCGCCGCCGATGGTGTGGAAATCCATCTCGCGGTGCCCGGGGCGGTCGACGCGGATGACGTAGCGGAGTTGGGCAAGGTCAGTGTTCTCGTGGTCGCGGGGCCGGCCGAGCGCGGAGGCGAGAAGGCCCGTGAGGGCAGACCTGGTGGGCGAGGTGCTGGTGGGCCTCACTTTGAAGTCGGCGGGTCCACCCCAGCTTTGCAGTGGGGCGGACAAGTGCATCAGGAAGCCGGTCAAGGGTCCTCCTTGGTGTGGTGGGGCGGATGCGACCTCCGCGTGCGCGGAGCGGTCCCGGGACGGTGTGCTTCAGCTCCGCGGGTGCAGGTGGCAGGCCGGGTCAGCTGGTGTGCTTGGTGATGGTGGCGAGGGTTCGGGTGATCAGGTCATCGACCGCGTCCACGCGGTCTCCGAGGGCGGTGAACTCGGTGTCGCTGAGGGTGACGTGAGCGTGGTCGGCGATGCGGCTGGTGCCGAGCATGCGGGCGTGGGCGGCTGCGTGGGCGTTGAGGGCGTCCAGTGAGGCGGTGACGTAGCCGTTGGTGGTGGCGGGGATGGGGGTCTCGAACGCGCCGACGAGGTTGACGGGCCGGTCGGTGCGGACGGCGATGTGGATGAGGTGGGGGACGGTGTGGGGTGCGGTGCCGGAGGCCTTGGCGGGCATGATCGCCAGCGGGAAGGCCCGCAGGAATGCTTCGGTGACCTGCTGGGCGGTGGCGGTGTCGCCGTCGAGGTTGTCGATGAGTTCGCGGACGTTGAGGGTGGCGTAGCGGTAGAAGGTGGCGGAGGTGTAGCGCTGGTCGCCCATGTGGCCTGCGCCGGTTTCTTCTCCGGCGTCGTGGATCAGGTCGTCCACGGCGGAGAAGAAGTCGATCTGGGACGGGCCGGCGTGGGTGCCGATGCTGTGGGCCATCTGGATGGCGCCGGCGACGGTGGATCCGGCTTCGTTGGCAAGCATGCGGCCGTAGGCAGCGATGGATGCGTTGCGCTGGCGGAAGACTTCCAGCACAGCTGACTGGAGCTCCTTGCGCTCGGCGGCGGGGATCTTCTTGTAGGCGGTGGCGAGGGGACCGGTCTCGACGGCCTCTTCCTCCTCGGAGTCGGCGTCAGCGTCCTCGGTGTCGCTCTTGGCCTTCTTGGCTTCGGCCTTCGCCTTGGCTTCGGTGATGGCCTTTGCCGCGGCGCCGGCAGCCTTGGTGAGGACGTCGCGGCGGCTGTTGGCGATCTCGGCGAGGGAATCGAATGCGGTCTCCGGCAGGAACAGCAGGGCGTTGGTGCCACCGGCGTCCGACAAGCCGAGGCCTTTGACGTCGGCCGCGAGGATCAGCATCTGCGCGGCGGCAAGAGCGGTGGTCTCGTCCCAGCCGGTTGCGGTCAGGCGCTTGGCGACGGCGAGGGGGGTGCCGCGGGTGCGGATGGCGCGCGTACCGAGGGCCTCTTCCATGTGCGTGCGACTGTGGCGGCGTCCGTGCTGGGATGAGAGGCGAGGGCGGGACACGCCGCCGTAGGTGGCCATCTTCGGGGCGCCCTGCCGGTCGCGGTTGAGGTTGCTGTAGGGGGCGGAGTGGATGATGTGGACGTCGATGTAGAGCGGGGTCACTTACTGGTCTCCTTCGAGCCTGCGGGAGTGGTGTAGGAGCGGGCCCAGTCGATCCGGACGTCGGGCGCCCAGCGCTGGTAGCGGATGCTGTCGCGGAGCAGGACCGGCCACCTGACCGGAATGTTGCTGGAACGCAGAAGGCTGATGGTGGACGGGAGTTCGGCCATGAACGCCTCGTAGTCGAGTTCGCACAGGTGAGAGAGGAGGCCGGTGGCCGTCTCGCGGCGCATGCCGACGCGCGCAGCGCGGGCGAGGGACCAGCCGAGGTTCTCCCACGGCTTCGCCGGGGCGGGTTGCTTGACGGTGAGCGGTTTGTCGCCGGCGCGGGGGTTGGGCGCGTCGTGGACGGCGTACAGGGCCGCGACGAGCAGGAACGGGTGTTCGGCTTGGCGGAGAGCGTGGTGGGGGGTGTCCTCACCGACAGGGATGCCGCCGGCGGGCATGAGGTGCACGTAAAGGGGCCAGGGGTTGTCGAGATGGTCGGCGAGACCCTGCCGTAGGGTTGCGCGGCCTTCGGGGGTGGCGCAGGCGCGGCGGACGGTGTTCATGAACCGCTCGCAGGTGGCGAGACTGTTTTCCTTGGACGGCGGTGATTCGGTCGTCACGGTCGGGGCTCTTTCTCGTGGTCGCGGATCAGGTGGTCTTCTTCGTGGTGCGCCGGACCTTGGGGTGGGTGAGGGTGGCTCGCGCCTGGGCGATGGGAATGAGGCCCGTGGGCGTGGAGGCGTCGGCGCGGGTGGCGTCGTCGTACAAGGCGATGGCAAGTGAGTGCAGTTGGGGGTCGGTGTCGGCGTTGAGGGCCTGCCAGAAGCGGCTGTCGGCGCGGTCCCAGTAGGCGGCGATCGCGTCGTTGGTCCAGGGGCACTCGGAGCGAGGATCGGGACTCATCGCGTTCCACGCAGACCGCAGGGCGGCCGCCAGGGCCTTCGCAGTGTCCTCGGCCGTCTTGCGGGTGGATGCGACCAGAGCCGCCCTTTCGGGGTGGCGGCCCGAGGTGTAGTCGGCGATCGGGACCGGGGTGATTTGCTCGAACCAGATCTCTTCCTTCTCCTGCTTGTCCTGGTGACAGGCGAGAGCTCGTGCGCGGATGGGGCCGAGTCGGTCGAGGGCCTCGATGGGGAGGGTGTCGAGGAGCCGGATCCACGCCGGCGGGGTGGTAGCCGCCTTCGTGGTGTCACCGGGGCGCTGGATGTGGATAAGGGAGTCGAAGTCCCGTACAAGGGCGCGGGCGTGGTTGGCGCGGACGGGACCGCCCTTGCTGCGGTTGATGAGGAACGGGTCGCCAGCGGCGGCGACGGCCTCGGCCGCGACTTCGAGAGCCTTCTTCGCGCCGGCCTCCTTCACGGCGGTGGGTACGGGGGATCGCCATGCTGCCCAGACGGCGGTGATCTGGCCGGTGGCCGGGTCGGCATGGGTGAGGGTGGCGTGCGCGGCCCGGTTGATGAGCCGGGACACGGGGCCGGATGGCAGTTCAGGGTGGAGGGGGTCGGGCAGGGTGGCCTGTTCCCACTCGGGCAGGTCGGGTCCGGTGACGGGGATGTCGGTGGGGTGGGGTGCCGACAGCAGGAGGTTGGTGTATTCGTTGCCGGTCTCGGGGTGCCAGGAGATGACGGACCGAAGCGGGGCGGCAGCCATGGACTTGTGCGTGATGCCGTTGTGGCTGCGGTTCGCTCCGAGTCCGCACGGCCCGTACTGCCGCCACGCGAGGATCCACCAGAACGCCTCGTACGGCGTGATCGGTGCATCCTGCGGAGTCCGGTTCAGCCAGGGCTGATTGTTCCCGGACGCTCGGGTCATAACGAGCTTCGCCGGCGGCGCCGGGTCGCCGCACTCCTCAGCGAGGCGTGGGTCCTGGAGGAACGGCCGCTCAGGGTCGTCCAGGTTGAACCGGTGACCCCACCTGGCGACGTAGGCGCTCACCTCTGTGGGATCAAGGTGACCTTGATCAAGGAGTAAGTCCCAGCGGTCGTCCCACGCGTCGGGGCCAGCGATGTCCAGGCCGCTGACGCGGATGAACAGTGCCACGAGGAGCCGGCGCAGGGCGGAGGAGACGGCAACGTTAGGGACATCTAGCGTGCCGAGATGCGCAGCCGAGAGCACCTCACCGAGAGGAGTAAGAGTCGTCAGGCCCGGAGCGGCAGCAGGCAGCGCGCCAGGCACCAGACGCGAGAGTTCGGTGGGGTCGGCGGTGTGGCACCACTTCATCGGCACGCACGGCGACATCAGCACATTGAACACAGAGAGTAGCTCCAGCCGGGACGGTGGCTCCCGGTAAACGGGAGCGATAAAACGTCAACTGCCTGCGTAAATAAGGGTCGTTGACCTGCTGTCTGATCAGCGACAGGGTCAACATAAAGTGAGATAAGACGGGCGCGCAAGCGAATGAATTAACTGTCAGTGGCGACCTGTACAGTGGCCGCGGAAGCACTCCGCGTGCCCCAGAAGTAGCCACCGGGGGAGACCGCGACCTGAGCCGGACGCGAGTTCCAACCGAGCAAAAGTGGCCTCACCATTGCGGGCGGCCTGTAACAGCCACGCAACCTTCCAGGCACGCACTCAAGAGTCGCTGTCGCCCGTGTGACCTCGTAGGCGAGCGGGCCTCGCGTGACGCCCTTCTTCTGGGAGCGGCGGGAGGCAAGACAGCCGATCCGGCCGATCTGCCAGATATATGCAGCCATCCTCGCAGGGCACGGACACGCCAGAAGGCGCACTAGCTACAACCTGACCAAAGGTCTTCTTCTGGGTGGGGGTTGCTCGTGCTCACGATCAATGTGGCGGTGTTGCTGGCGGTCATCATCGTCGTGCGGCTGCGCCGGCGGACCGAGGCGCGCAACCGCAACGACGAGAAGCTGACGGTACTGATCGTCCTGGTCTTCGGCGTCCTCGTTGCGCCGACCGCGTTCGGGCGGGGCGTGTTGGACGTCGTGGCGAAGCTAGCGGCAGGCATCACCGACTCCAGCCGCTGAAGCGCGAGGGATGCCACCCGATGCGGCGGGGTCGCCCCGCGGGCGCAACGCGCAGCAGCTGCTCGCCGACGCACGCACGGGCTGACTGTGTAGCCAGCCCCGGGCAGTAGAAAAGGCCGGCACCGCTCAGTCCGCCGAAGCGGGTGGCACGGGGTACCGGCCAGCCGAAACGACATTCCGAGCCGGGTCGTCGACGCGGGCACGCGCGAGGCGCTCGCCGACTTCCTCACCGCATACCCGGCCGTCGCCCAGCACGACAGCTACGTCACCACGCACGCCCTCCGTCTTGGCTCCGAGGCACCCCCTGACTACAGCCGTCACGAGGACGGCCGCGGCGGACTGACGGTCAACTGGCAGATGCCCCACGGACCAGCCACCACAGACGAGCGCCGCGAGTACCTGCGGACCATCACGCGCTCCTACGCCGGGGAACGGTATTTCCTGCCCGTCCTCCCCTCAATGAAGCAAGAACTGCATCCACTCATGGCGTGGTGGGCCGTTCTGTACACCCTGTCCATGCTCGCCCGCTACCAGCCCGCGACCTGGGTCAAGCTCATCAGCGTCGATGACAGTCAGCACGCCCTCCCGATTGAACGGCTTCTGGAACGCGCGATCAGCCACCTTCCTGTCCTGATCGCGGACACCATCACCGAAATCAGCACCTGAGCGCGGGCACGACGACGCCCTGGCCATCACCCGAGACGGGCCTGTGCTTCCCCAGCGTCCGGCCGTCCTGTACAGGCTGGGTACGACCAGGCGCTGCCGCTCTCGGGAGGACAATGTCGATCTGATCGAAGGGGAGGCAAGATGAGCGGGTTGAGGGACCTCGAAGAGTGGGTCGGACGGGTACCAGACGCCGATGTTCGGCCACTGGTGAAGGAGGCCTACCGCGCCTACACAGCAGGCGCAGCCAGGGCCGCGATCGTCCTGACCTGGACAGCAGTCTGCGCCGACCTGATAGGCAAGATCCGCCAGCTCCATGAGGAGGGCGAGGGCGACGCAAAGCCGCTCGTGCAGCAGGTCGAGTCCGCCCAGGGCCACCTGGACGCCACAGCGGTGCGCACCATGCAGAAGGTTGAAGACTCACTGCTTGACACCGCCTTGACGCTGGAGCTGATCGACGCATCGCAAAAGCTCCAGCTGCAGCGCTTGCGCGAGGACCGCAACATGTGCGCTCATCCCTCGCTGCGCCCACTAGGAGAGTTGTTCGACCCCCAGCCCGAATACGCACGTGCTCACTTGGCCGCCGCCCTGGACGCAGTACTGGTTCACCCGGCCAGCCAAGGACGCAAAAGCATGCAAGCCTTCACGAACCACGTTACCGACCCAGGCTTCGTCGGCGATCCGGTCCACATTGCGCAGGTCTTCTACTATCGCGTACGCCCGACCTCCCGACGCCGCATCACCGACCTCGCTGCCAAGCACGCCCTCCTGGAGCTGCCCGCAGACGGGATCACAGACTCTGAACTCGCCGATCGAATGGCGACCTGCCTTCGAGTCTTCGCAGCCCAAGAACACGACCTCGTCCGCAACGCCATCACCCGAGCAGCACAACGCCTGCTCACCGCGCCGACACCGGTGCAACTACGGGCAGCCGGACGAATGGGAGACCTCGAACCATTCTGGTCAGGAACCGACGAGCCGATGCACAGCCAACTCGACGCCCTCATACGCACGGTAGGCGCCACCCACGCCGAGGAGAGCGCATGGCACAAGATGCTGAGCCCTGACGAACTCCAGGCGCTGGCCCTGGCCACAGACCCCCGCGTACGCGCCACCCTTCCCAGCCTAGAGAAGGCATTCACCGACCTGCCAGCCCACAAGCGGGCCGCGGTCATAGCGCAGAGCCCCAGCACCTACTTCGCAGAACATCTGGCAGCCCTCATGGCCGATGCCGGCGGCTTCGACCACGGCGAGTCCCTGGCGCGAACGGCAGTACTGCCCTGCGCCAGCTACCTGACGCACGACCAACTCCAAGCACTGCTCTCAGCTTGGGAAGAGAATCCGCAATGCTGGGGCCGCCTCATGCCCTACTACCTCGTCAGCCTTTACCAAGCGACCAGCCACCTCGGCGACTCCCGGAAGAAGCTGTGGCGCCAACTGCTGGAATCACTTGACCAGGAACGCCCGGCATACGCGGTGATCGCAGCGGCCATCGAAGAAACCCCAGAAACGGCCACAGAGGAATAGTCAACGGCCTTAAGCCAGATAAGCGGCAACGAGGCTTTGAGCGACGATAGACCGCTGAGGTGTCCGTGAGGCCCGCCACCGTCTTGGCGAGCCTCAGACTGGCCTAGTGACGACTCGTCCACCAAAAGGCCAGAGAAGACACTAAAAGCCCCCCAACAGCAGTTGACGCCCTGCGGATCAGTCCGTCGGGGGCCGTGCGCATGTGCGATCTATCGGTTTGGCGACAGCGGAGTGAGCGACAGCGAGGCTTGAGGGTGCTCATGCTGGGCGTGGGTTGTTTCGGGGCTGAGGGGGCACTGTCCGGGAGGTCAGAGATCCACAGAGCATCGCTGTCGTTGAGCGTTATCGCGTGAGGGGTGACGCTGTCTCAGTTTGGTTAGTTCTGATGCGCTGAAATCCACCACGGCGACTGCAGGTTCGGCCATGTGCTCATGCATCGCATCTGCGCTGAAGGCACTGGGGCATGTTCGAGCGATGGCAGTCAGCGGCGTGTGCGCCAGGTTCCGTACAGAGCCGCGACAGCGCTGATGACGCCAGCGAAGCCCGCTTCGCCGACGGCGAGGTAGATGCCGGCACAGGACGCGAGAAGCACCACGAGCACCACGGCGTCAGGAGCCGGCACCTTGCGTGTCCTGGGTGCCACCGTTGGGTTCTTTCGGGTGCGGGGCCGTGTGGAAGCAGGGTTCATAGAAGTGCTGTCTGCGTTGGTCATGACTCCAGGAGACCGCCTTCGCAGCCGTCTTCCCAGTGACTCGTACGACCCCGTACGGCCCCGGACAACACCATTGAGGATTGGCCCGATCCCGGACGAGGCTGGACGTCCGGATCCGTTCGGCACAATCCGCGTACGCACGCCGACACAGGGCTCTACCGTGGCTTTTCGTACCAGAGAAGGGAGATCTGATGATCGGCGAGGAGTCTGCAGTGGATCCGCAGGGCAACGAAGTGATCAACGCGTTCGAAGCCGCGCTGACCGCCTTCGCCGAAGAGCTGACCCTGCTCCATATTGCTAGCGGTTCCCCCTCCTACGCGACCATCGCCTCCGCCTCAGTGCGATCGAGACTGACGAAGTCCGGCCTGACCGAGATGCTCACTGGGAAGCGGCTGCCCTCGCAGGAAGCACTTCTAGAGTTCGTTCGGGTCGTTACCACCCCGAGCGGGTTGGACAAGCCGACCGCGGCGAAGTTCCGTGCAGATCCCGACATGGTCCAGGAGTGGCGCGACCGCTGGCAGCACGTCAAAGTGCTGCAGCGCCAGGCCCAGCGTGCGAAGAAGCGCCTGCGTGTGACAGACAAGCAGGTCCACGACGACACCAGCTACGAACCTGAATCCCTGCACATAGCCGAGCAAACCCGTACGAGCGAAGACACGAGCGGCGACGACACCTGCACGACGACGCAGCAGGAAGACTCGGGTGACGTGACGGCCGAGGAGTACGTCCGCATCGTCGAATCGACGTTCGATACCAGCATTCCGAAGGAAGCACGAATTACCGCCTGTATGGCTGGGAGCCTCGTGAGCCTTGTAACCATTTGTATCGTTGCGTTGGCCTGGGCTGATAATACCGAACTCTTCGTGAAAATTATGTACTCGGCTAGTGTTCTGATGGTGCCCTGGGCAGCCGCATTAGCGGACATCATCAACCGAACTCAGGTGTTGGACGCGAGACGGCAGATCGTTCTGCTTTACCTTCTTGCTGCCGGCGTTATGGCCGGACCTACAATTTCCTATCTGGAGGGCCATCTAGCCGAAGGCCCGCTACCGGTTCAAATCGTCATCTACGCGGTGATGTTGGTCACCACTACCATGCCGCTAGCGTTGCTGAGTGGTGCTGTGGACGGTCTCTTCCCTGAACTCGAGGATGAGGTGAAGGACCTGATCAGGAAAGACCGAGCGAGAGTCCAACAGCTCAATGCAGACAAGCAGAAAGCAATTCAGCGGGCCCGCAGCTGGCGTCGCTACTATGAGCTGCAGGGTGAGCCTCTGGTTTCACGGCCCCAGCCGGTTCCTCGTGAGGATGCTTCAAGCTGACTGTGGCGACTCAGAGGACTTTGTTCGGCGGTTATTCACTTGTTGCGGCCCCCCTGAAAGTGAGCAGCTCTTCGAGGGCTGACCTGCGCATTGCTCAGTTTGATGAGCGGGGCGCACTTGAAGTTACTCGTAGGTAGGTTGTTGGGGTGTGTCGGTTGAGTGGGTGTGATCTGCGGTTCTTTCTGGGTTGCTCACGCTGAGCGTTGACTGCTCAGATTTGCTGGGCGGCCGGTTGTGGCGGTCGAGAACAGGTGGGCTGGCCGTGGCCGGATAGTTTCTCTCGACTGGTGTCGGCTCTGCTGGTACCACCATCGTTCTCGCCGGGTCGCTCGCCACCTGGTTGCCGTCGGGCCCCTGACAGTGCCCACAGCGCAGGCCGGGGTGTGGTCGGCGGGACGTGGGTGCAGCGTGGCTTGTCCACAAGGTTCCGTACGCCGAGTATGAGCGGCATGATCGAACGTGACCACGCGCCGAATGCCGGCACGGGACTGCTCGGAGCGTACTTCAGCCGCCGCAACCGCCAGGCACCTACCGACGACGGTGTCGGCACCGGCAGGTGGATCGCCATCGATGAGTCCGGCTATAACGGTGATCAACTCCATGGCCGCGACCGCTACATGATCCTGGGTTCGGTGGCCATCGATGACGCCGAAGCCGCCGCGATCGTGGACACGCTGAGACGTGATGCGGGGATCCAGCAGTCCGCGACGGAGGTGAAGTTCCAGAAGATGTTCACCGGCGGGGGAGCCAGCCGGCGCCGCCGGCTCCTGGGCGAACTGCTGGGGCCGGGCGGGTCCTTGCACGATCGTGCTTCGGTGTACGTGATCGACAAGCACTACTTCGTGGCGGCCAAGCTCGTCTCCCTCCTGCTGGAGGAGCGGTTCAACGCCCTGGGTTACGACATCGACAGCAACGGCGTGGGCCGGCAGCTGGCTCTGGACCTGGCCACGGAAGGCCCCCGAGCCCTGGGCCGCGACGGCTTCGACCGGCTCATTGCCACCGCCGTGGGCTTCTTCTCCAAGAAGAACCGCACGGGCGACCAGGTCACGGTCGACGACTTCTACGCCGTCATCCGGGAGTCCTATGCCTACGCCCGCCGCCGCAAGGCGCCCCAGGCGAAGAAAGCGGCAGAGGTCCTGGACATGTTGCGCAAGACCCGCCCGGAGGCGGAGGAGTTCGCCCGTGAGCGTCCGGCCGAGGCTACACCGACCGGAGAGCACGGCCTTCTGGATGACGCGATGGACCCCCTCGTCACTGCGGTGCCCACGGTCATTCTCCACGCGTCGATACGCTACGGCGGCAAGCTCCAGGTGCTCGCGGACGATCAGCGGCTGCTGACCGATGACAAACTCGAGGTGCTGGAGCGCGGGGCCACGGCCGTGGGTCTGGTCCACGGCCTCATCAAGGAAAACCACCTTCAAGATCTGGTACGCGGCCGTTCGGTGGACCACCCCTCCCTCCAGCTCGCTGACCTGATAGCGGGCGCGGGGCGTGTGGTTGCGCGGTGGCATGACGGCGAGGATGAGCCCGCTGGAGACGAGCTTCACCTGGTGGTGGCGCCGCTGGTGGATCCCGGGGGACTGCTCATGGACGAAGGGCATGAGGATTTCGCACGAGTCGATTCCGCGCGTGCGAAACGCCGCTGACGCCAACAGGCTTCGGGAACCGGTGGCGTGATCGGCGTAAGCCGGCCGGTGTGGTGCGGAAACCGGCTGCTCCGCCGACTCCGCGCGTCATGTCACTGCCCCCCCGGGTGGACATGCCAGCCGTCATCCGGGGGGCTCTTGGCCTCGTCCTGCATGCGTGGCCTGGGTGAACCGCTGTGGTCAGTGGGAGTTGCCCGCTGTTCCCGGACGCAGTATTTCCGACATGCGGTTGAACGCTTCGGCGGTCCGGGCCTCCTGTTCCTCCTTCGGTAGTCTGACGAAGGCCAGCTCCGATGTGCACCGTTCGCGCAGGTCGTCCCGGTCGAACCAGCGCAGCGGGTGACGGGGATCGCCGGGATCGTAGACGCCTTGTCCGTACGCCTCCATGAGGGTCAGGTCATACCGCCGGTGGCTGTGACTCTCGTCCGGAGGGAGGAGGCCGCCCGCCATGCGGTTCATCCAGTCCTCCCGGATCGCGCGGTCGTCATCGGGTTCATCGACGTCGGGGTCGTAGCCGAACACGTCATCCGCACTCCGGAGTCCGGGGAACATGTCGAGGACGTCGCCGATCTGAGGCGGGTCGGTGTTCTGGATGACGATCCACAGGGCGTACTCGTCGGCCAGGCACTGGGGACGCGGGACACGCCCTTTTCCCAGTTCGCTGCCGATCCGCATGATGCGCTCACCCATGCGTACCAGCCAGTGGTTGTTGACCTGGGTGAGAGCCAGTTCAGGCAGGTCGCGCAGCAGACCGACGTCCCGGATCGTCGCCTCGCCTTTCAGGTAGGCGGCGAACTCGTAGGTGAAGGAGGTGTCCAGGTGCAGCTTGCCGTCCCGGGTGGGGGCGAAATCGGAGAAGTCGACGGTACTGGCCAGCGCCATGGCGTCTGCCGGGGTGAGCGGCTCACCTGTGAAAGACCTGTTGAACAGCTGCACGACATCGCTGACTGAGTGGTCGGTCTCGACGCGCTCTACGTTGCCCGGCGTGGCCCCGGCATCAGTCAGTTGCTTCAGCGCTGTGACGCTGAGCTTCAGTGCTCGGGCGAATCCTTGCAGGTTGTCCGCTCGGAACCCGTCCAGTGCGCCGGCGCTGTCTGCGTTGTTCTCGAAGCGCCGCCAGGTCGCCAGAGATACATCAGCGCGCCGAGCCGCCTCCTGCTGTGTGAGGTTCAGCTCGGCACGGCGCTGTTTCACCGCGTTGTTCGCCGATTCCTTGGCCATGCTCGCCCCTTCGGTGCCCGACAGACAGGCGCAACTTTAGCACTCATTGAGTGCTCATTTGATGTTGGGTGTGGGTTGATTGCGGTGCGGGACAGGGGGGGGCGTCCGTCGCGATCTCTTCGAAGCCAGCCAGGCCACAACGAGAGCCGTCGCTGCTCGGCTCGGCGAGCTTTACGGCTCCGTGGCGGGCAGCCGCCGCGCGAACGCGACGCCTACGGACGCAGCTCCAGACCGCGGATCTGAACGCGCTCAACGCCGTCCCGGCCGGCCGTCATCTGCTGGAGCCGCTCCATCGTCATCTATGCCGACGCCACCGACGAGAGCCACACCACGTACTCACTGATCACCAAGAAGTTCCTGACCAGGACGAGCGGGCCGCCGGGCTG
The DNA here is from genome assembly GCF_002005225.1 of Streptomyces pactum. Classification (NCBI taxonomy): domain Bacteria; kingdom Bacillati; phylum Actinomycetota; class Actinomycetes; order Kitasatosporales; family Streptomycetaceae; genus Streptomyces; species Streptomyces pactum. The sequence continues at coordinate 45,215 of NZ_CP019724.1, read as the reverse complement.
GACGTCGGATGCGGACGATCGACGGGAATCCTGCCAGCGCACGCCTTCGGCTCGTCCCTCCGGCGCCGGTACTCGGCTGTACATCGGATTGCAGGCCAACTCGTCCGAGCCGGACGGATCGTCCAGTCGCCTCTCGGTCGGAGTCGGCGGGGCGTGTACACGTTTTCGGCGCCTGATTCCTCTACCTGGTGAAAGCACATCGAGCCTCGGGAGGCCAACGCCGTGACAGGACAGTGGAGTTGGGTGATAGTGGGCACCGGGGCGGCTGCTGCGGGCGCGGCTGTACGAACCTGCGGATACCTGCTCAGGGAGCAGGTGTGTGCCCGGGCGATGGTCCGGATGGCACGTGAGCTGTCCGCCCGCGGGGGGAGGGCCGAGGTGAGCGACCAGGACGGCACCGCATGGAGCGTCCGCCTGGACGAGCAGGATCCTCAATGACGGCCCCGCCCGAGGAGGAGTTCGACGCTCTGTTCCGTACGTGGTACCGGCCCCTTCTGGCGCAGGCGATCTTCGTCTCCGGAGGGCGCCGCACTCTGGCCGACGACGCGGTGCAGGAGGCCTTCCTGCAATGTTGGCAGCGCTGGAACGCCCCGCACTTGGAACCGGTCAGGGCCTGGCCCGCATGGCTACGCACCACCGTCGTGCGGGAGGTGCTGCGACTGCAGAAGGAAGCCGGCTCGATCGGCTTCGATACAGAGCACCACGACCGGGCCGCGGCGGAGGTGGACATGGCGTCCTGGACGGATGCGCGCGGCGCCTACCGCACCGTGCTGGAGCGCATCGTGTCCCTCAGCGACAAACAGCGCGAAGTCATGGGCCGCTGCGCGATTGCCGGACAGCCGCTGGGGGATGCCGCGAAGGAGATGCGAATCCAGGTAGCCACCGCGCGCGTGCATCTGCACCGCGCCCGCCAGGCGCTGGAAGATGTACGAAGCCAGCTGCAGGAGCTGGGTGTGATCGACACGGGCGAGGGGAGGCAGTGATGACCGGCCACCACGACGAGGATGAAGTTGCCGCACTGCCTGCGGGGGCGGTCCGTCGCGGGCGGAAGGCGGCGAGGGCCGACCACCACGACAAGGACGACATTGCCGCGCTGCGAGAAACCCTCATGGCCAGTGAAGGACCGATCGGATCGCTCATGGCCACGGCCCAGGACGTCGAGTCCGCGCTGGCCAGAGTCAAGCGGCGGACCAAGACACAGCCCACCCCCCAGCAGCCCCTTCGCACTACGTCGTCCGACGCCGACCGTAGTGACGCGCGAGCGATGTTCCTCCAACTGCGCGCGATGCAAGGCGGCAGCCCGGAGTACGCCGAGCTGCGCAACCGGCTGGTCCGGATGTATCTGCCGCTCGTGGAGCACCTCGCACGCCGCTTCCGCAACCGCGATGAGCCGCTGGACGACCTCGCCCAGGTCGCCACCATCGGTCTGATCAAGTCGGTCGACCGTTTCGACCCGGAGCGTGGCGTGGAGTTCTCCACGTACGCGACCCCGACGGTGGTCGGTGAGATCAAACGCCACTTCCGTGACAAGGGCTGGGCAGTGCGTGTACCCAGGCGCCTTCAGGAACTGCGCCTTGCGCTCACCACGGCCACTGCGGAGCTGTCGCAGGAACAAGGCCGACCGCCCACGGTCCACGAGCTGGCCACGAAGCTGTCGATCTCGGAGGAGGAAGTCCTGGAGGGCCTGGAGTCCGCGAACGCGTACTCCACACTGTCGTTGGACGTCCCCGACACCGACGACGAGTCCCCGGCGGTCGCGGACACCCTGGGAGTCGAGGAAGAGGCACTCGAGGGCGTCGAGTACCGCGAGTCCCTCAAGCCGTTGCTGGAAAGCCTCCCGCCGCGCGAGAAGCGGATCCTGCTGCTGCGCTTCTTCGGCAACATGACCCAATCGCAGATCGCGCAGGAGATCGGCATCTCCCAGATGCACGTCTCCCGGCTACTGGCGCGCACACTGGCCCAGCTGCGAGAGAGGCTACTTGCGGAGGAGTGAACTTCCCTATACAGAACCTTCCGTGCTCGCGTTACCCGCTCCCGGGCAGTGCCTTGGGACGCACTGCCCGGCGGCGAAGGCTGCGGGTACGCGAGGCACCCTGGCAGGGCGCCGGCCCCACCTGGGTTCGGGTCGGTGATGGTCTTTTGCGCGGAACCGTCGCTGGGCTACGCGTGGGTGGATGGCTGCCATGGGGGCAAGGGAGGAGAAGGGTATGAGCTCTGGAGAGACAGACGGATTACATGAGGGGGAGCAGTGTCGGCCTTCGGGGGAAGGGGCAAGCGGCAGCGCTGCGCGGCCGCGGTCAGGCAGACGAACGAGCGATGAGGGCGGTCAGGGCTCCACACGGCCGGAAGGTGATGCGGCGGCAGCGGAAACCGGGGACAGCGGCCCGCAGCCGGAGGGAGGGTTCTGGCACAAGCAGAAAAGGATGCTCGAGATCGTCGGCGCCGTTGTTACGGCGATTGCTGGGGTAGCCGGACTGATCTTTCTCTTCTGGCCCGACGTGCAGCCCAAACCTGAGCCCGAACCGGTGCCGGCGGTCGAACTGGTCGACTCGGACGTCCACCGGGAGCAGAACGTCGCTGCCGATGTGGTCTTCGACGGACAAGTCACCGAACAGGCTCGGGTACCCGCATCCGTCGTCAGCGCGACGCTGAGGAACAGCGCAGACAATCCCGTTCTGATCTCCCGTGCCGAAGTGAACCTTGTCTCCGCTGCTGAGGTGTTCTGCCGCTACGGGGCCGGGCCGACTGACATCACTGCGCAGTACGACATCAAGATCCCGGCCGAAGCCCGCGAGGGAGCCGTCATCCCCCGGAAAATGAAGTACACCCTGCCGCCGCATGCTCAGGAGCGGGTTGCGTTCACGGTGGGGCCGAGCGGTACGGAGAGGGATCGATGCCCTGGATCTACACCTTCACCATTTCCCTGTACATGGACGACGGTGCCACGGTCACGGTGCCCGAGGTCACCTACCTGGCTCCGACCGATAGAGCCACGGCGTTTCTCGCCATGGCGGATCAGGCCACGGGTCCGTGGCAGCCGGGCGGGCCGGGGCTGATGCCCCCTCCTGCATTTCCAAACAAGCCCGATTTGTAGCGCAGTTGGTCAAGTCTGCGCCACGCCCGTCGCCGGAATTGCGGGAATTCAGCGCAGACCTGGCACGCGTTGCTGCTCGGTGAGAGGGCCTCGTGCCCGTTGAGGCCATGGCGGGGCTTATCGGCTGCCCGGCGGCTTCGGCCACGGGCTCCCTGTGGCGGCTGCGTCCAGCAAGTCGCCCAGGCGCAGCCAGGCGGTGGGGCCGGAGTGAGTGGCGGGGCAGGCCGCGAAGCGGTCCCATGCCTCCTGGTCACTTCCCAGAGCCTCGCGTACGGCCGTGACCACAGCGGCGTGCGCGGTTGCGTGGTAGTCGCCCCGGGCGCGCAGCGCCGTCCAGGCCGGCGGGGCGCGCACGAGTGCCGGATCGGCCCCCGTTCTGCTCAGGACCAGTTGGGTCCAGGTCTCACGCCAGGAAGGCCCGCCGCCAAGGCGGGTGCGCAGGCGCTCGGTGAGGCGGAGCAGCACCGTGTCGGGACAGCTGTGGCGGCGCAGCACGTTGTCGAAGTCGTCACGCGACCGGTATCCGCTGGCGGCACAGGACAGCAGGGCCTTTTCTGCGAGGGAGTCGTTGCCGGCGTGCCGGGTCAGGTAGTCGCTCAGTGCCTGCGTCTGGAGACGGGCCAGGTCACGCACGGTCACCTCGTCGGGAGCGCCGACCAGTCCCGCGGCTTCTTGCCCGGTGCCTACCACGACAATCCCTTCTCGGGGGCTCGCAAGACCCGCCCCTCTTCAGTTCGTGCAGGCCCGTTGGCTGACATGGGGAACGGCTATGGGCAGTGGCAGTCAGTGACTCCTGGGACCTCCTTGACCTGACCGCGGCTAGGCCGCGTCTGACAAACGATCACGATGGGGGTGACCGCGTCGTCTAAAAAAGCCATTCGTCCAGGCCAACGATCTACGCTGGCTCGATGGGGAACGATCGACGTGTCCGCCACCTCGTGGTCGACGAGGCTGTCTGGTGTTGGACTGTCCGGCAGCGAGTGAAACCGGACTACGCTGACTGCCGGCTGACGCTTTCACTCTTCCCAGAGGTCACGGCGCAGGGCGTTCGACGTCGATTGGCCTTGGTCTTTGCCCCGGGCCCGGACAGAATCGTTTCGAACTCGCACTTCGAGGCGGGCACGGTCGTGCGCCTCCCGGACCGCGCCTGGCTCAACCTCTACGAGCCCGGAACGGTTCGACGCCTGCTCGACGCCGCGGCGCCTGCTCTGGACACCCGGCCATCGGTGCAGAACCTCAAAGTGAACGGCTGGCCCTACTTCGCTGAAGTCGTGGACTGCCCCAATGCAGCGAAGTCTCATACTTGATCTTGTGGCTGGTCGTGGTGAGTTGACGGATGCGGCGTGGGAGCGGATAGCTCCGCTCTTGCCGGCGCTGGATGGTCGAGGGCGGCGGTGGCGGGACCACCGGCAGGTGATCGACGGGGTGCTGTGGCGCTTGCGGACCGGGGCTCCGTGGCGGGACCTGCCGACGCGCTATGGGCCGTGACAGACGGTCTGCGAGCGGTTCGCCCGGTGGGAAGCCGACGGCACGTGGGCCCGGTTGCTGGAGCACGTTCAGGTCCGTGACGATGCGGTCGGCCGCCTGGAGTGGACAGTTTCGGTGGACTCCACCATCAACCGGGCTCACCAGCACTCCGCCGGAGCCGGGAAAAAGGGGACTTGGACGGGGACAAACTGGAAGATCCACAACGCTCGGCGGCGCGGCAGGCCCTCGGCCGGTCCCGCGGCGGACTGACCACAAAGGTCCACTTGGCAGCGGACGGCCGTGGCCTGCCCCTGTCGTTTGTCGTGACCGCCGGGAACGTGAACGACTCCACGATGTTCGACGCGGTACTGGACGCCATCAAGGTACCCCGCGCCACGGTCGGCAGGCCGCGACGCCGTCCCGACCGGGTGCTGGCCGACAAGGCGTATTCCTCACGGGCCATCCGAGCCAGCCTTCGGAAACGCGGCATCCGGGCCGCCATCCCCGAACGATCAGACCAGGTGGCTAACCGCAAGCGACGCGGCACCCGCGGCGGACGACCACCGGCCTTCGACAAAGAGCAGTACAAAGGCCGCAACGTGGTCGAACGCTGCTTCAACCGACTCAGGCAGTTCCGCGCAATCGCGACCCGCTTCGACAAGCTCGCCGTCCGCTATCAGTCAGGACTGCACCTGGCCTCGCTCATCTTGTGGCTCCGCGACACCACAGCGTGATCATTTGTCAGACACGGCCTAGCAGCCGGGTCTAGAGGAGGTGGACAGGCAGTCGAGTTCGTCGAAGATCTGATCACGGAGCCGTGCACGTGAACCCGTGATCTCAAGGCGGCCCGGGCCAGTCTCGTACGGAGCCAGGCGGGCGCGGATGAGCTGGTAGAGGGCGGGGTGACGGCGGACGAGCTCGTCGTAGGCCCGGGCCCCGGCCCTCTTCAGCACCTCATAACTGGGGTCTCGGCGTTCCGCCAGGGACATGGCGTCGTTGAGCGTAGTGATCAGCCGGATGCATTCCGAGCGTCGCTGCAGCAGCGCGGCAAACAGGCGCCGGCGGCCGTGGAGTCGCTCGAGCTGTGCGGCGCTTCGTGCCGTGCCCGTGAGCGTGAGGTCATGAAGGTGCCGGGTATGCGAGTTCTCTGCGCTCGGCGCGATGTCGGCGAGGACCTCGTTGAGTTGATCGCGCCATCGATTGAGCAGCAGCGGATGGCACAGTGCGTCGTCGCGAGTGTCGTTCCGGCCGGCATCGACCATGAGACGCTGCCGGAAGGCCCGCCTGTCCAGTTCGAGTAACTGCTCCACCGCGTCCGTGAGTGGCGCGACAAGCCACCCGTTGTCGATGCACCGCTTGATCTTCTCCGGAATGGACCTGATATGAACGGTGGCCGAGGGCGCCACTCCCGCCTCTGCCGCGAAGCCACGCACCAAGGCTTCCTTCTCATCGGGGAGGTAGCGGCCCAGCCACATCCGCGCCAGACGCCGTGGATCGCTGGTTGCTGTCGGGAAGGGCAGAATGCCCGCAGCCGTAAGATCCGCCACGCGTTGCTCCTTGAGGAGCCTTTCGGCATCGCGCAGCCGGCCACGCACAGACCGCCACTGTGCCGCCAACAACTCGCCCTCTTCCGAGCGGCCGCCGCCCAGGACGTACATCTCACGTCGGATCTGCCGGTCGTGCATCGCATAGGTGAGGGCGTCGATGCTCTGCTGGATGCAGTCCGGGCCGAAGAGCAGCTCATCCAGGCCGGTCCGCCGGAGCCCACATGCATGCGCCGTTACGACCTTGGCCAGGTCGAGGAAACTCACATGGACCAGGTCCGCCACTTCCTGCATCGGAAGCCGCCACGGCTGCGGGTGCGGTACCCGAGTCGCCTCCAGTCCAGCGCCCGCGAGTACGGGTCCGGTCCGGTGGCGAACTGGCCGGACATGCGGCTCGACCAGATCCAGGGCGAAGCGCATCTTCAGATAGCGGACGGTGCGGCTGCGGTGCAGGGCCCGCGTGGGCCGGTCCCGCAAAGTGCGGCACGCCTGACGCCTCGCTGCCCCGCAAGTGGGGCACGCGATCGTCGAAACCTCGCACGAACGCACGCTCCACAGGGCCCGCCGCGCGGAGGAAGCATCAATCGCACCATCAGGCCACACAGAGTCATGAAAGCTAGAGGACATGCGCTGGAGGCTGCCAGCCGCATACGGTCTGCAGGCCGGGCCGCGCCGCCTCGGCGCCCAGGATGAACGAGAAGCCAGTGCATACGTTCGAGGGATGGGTCTGAGTTCGCCTTGCCAACACTCGATCGAACGACTTCGCGGGTTTCCCGCCATCTGCGGCAACTTTCGCGACGGTCTGCACCGACTGCACTTCCCAGGCCCAGGCTCGGGCCTGGTCGGGGCGGAGCCTCAGGGCGCGAGATCATCGGGTTCCTGACGTCGAAGCCGGGACCACCGTCGACGTGAACGGCCGCAGTGCTCTTTGCCCGAGCGGGCTCAGACCACCCTCCCGATCACGCACTTGGAGGCGACATCATTCGGACCACCGACGAAGCCGCAGGACCTGCTTGCTGGCAAGACACTCCGCCCCCACGGGCCGGGGCCCGGTGCGGGCCTGAGCGGATGCCTGGACCGTGCGCCAGGAACAGATGAGTCCGGCGACGGCCTTCTGTGTTCCGCATCGTCGTCGCCGGGCTTTGACTCCTGTCCGGGTGATCACTAGCATCCCAAATCAAATATGTGATCTGGCATGCAAGGGTGTGCGATGCTACTGACGACAGGCCAGGCAGCGGAAGAACTCGGCTGTGCCATCACCACTTTCCGGCGCCTCGTGCGCGCGGAGCTCCTACCCGGCCTGTCCCGGCGCGGTGTCCGCGTCATGGTCCCGCTAGAGGCCGTCCAAGCACTCAGTACCCGCCACCACGCCCCCCTCGATCAGCTGGACTCCCCAGAGGTCGCCGTCCTGCGTGTCGACACCGTCCAGCCAGCCAAGGAACCCGACCGTGCCTGGACGGGGTTCTCCTCCTTCCTCGCACCAGATGACCTACTCAGCGCTCTGCGCGGCTGGTGGCGCTGTGATCCCGCCGCAGTAGCAGCCGGACAGGTGCTGCCGGTCACCCTGTCCGGTTACGTCGTGGCCGTACTGACCGGCCTTCAACAGTGGGAGAAGAACACCCAGGGCCGCCACGCGTTCCCCAAGGCCCGCCTCGCCGGCTACGTCACCGACCTGGTCACTCCGCACACCGTCATGACGTCCCACGTCAACGACGACCCTCACCTTGCCGGACTGCTGCTGGGCACCCGCCTCGTCTCACACTCTGGCGGCGCGGTCGCCTACGTCCCGGCAAACGCCACAGCCTGAGCCCGGCCCGGAGGAAACCCGATGGACGCACAGAGCTACAACGCCGCGCTTGCCGAACTGCGCACCGTGCGAGACAAGATCAAGAAGCTGCGGACAGAGCTGGCAAAGCTGGAAACCGACCGCGACCAGCGGATCACCCGCGTGGCGGCCTACGGCAAAGCCAAGGCCGAACGCATCGCCCCAGCAGCCGGGATGAGCGTCGCCGACATCGTCGCCCTCGCCCCCGAGTTGGCCCCAGACGACCTTGCCGCCCGCGAGGCCCTAGAGCCCACCACACCCTCCGAAGCCACCATGCACGAGACCGACGACCGGCCGGTGGTTCACCCGCAGACAGCAGCCCCCGCAACGAACAACGCACCGCCCACCCCGCCGCCTCCGCAGAAGTTCACAGAACCGGTCGGTGCCCCGGCCCCGCCCGAGGCACCGGACACGCCACGGACCCTGCCGACCCTTCCTCCAGGAGAAGTGGGCGACGCCTGGTTCTCCCACACCGCGGACCTGGCCTCCACACGACCGAGCTTCACGCAGCAGGCACGGTCCACCGTCTTCCTCGACACCGCCACCGGCGTCCTCGTGCATCGCCACCAGACCCACCACCTGGACCTCGCAGGCCGCTCAGCAGCGGACATCCTCACCGCCGTCTTCCACACCGTCCCCGACGGCGTGGAGCGGATCTACATCACCGCCGGAGACCCCTGGCACCGCGAGGCAGACCGCTACCCCTACCTCCGCGACGCAGTCACCGCCTGGCTGAACGCCCCCACCCCCGGCTGGCGCACCGACACCGGCCGCGGCCGCGACCGCATGGCCGGACACTTCGTCCACGCCCGCAACCCCGTCGGCCGCTACCAGAGCAACGACGGCACCACCCACGTCGAAATCCGCTCGGTGGGGGAGTGGTTCGACCTCGACACCAACGACACCCCCGCCACCGTCCGCGACGCCTTCGTCCTCCTGTGGCAGGCCCTGCGCCGCCACTGGAACGACGCCGTCCTCATGGGCTCCCCCTCGCAGACCGGCCGCGACCTGTGGACCCGCACCATCCCCCAACGCGGCCAGCACGCTGACGGCTTCCCCGTCCTGTCCGAAGAACTGCGCGGCCTGCTCCACGCCACCGCCGGCCAGGGCCGCAACGAACTCATCGCCCCGCCCCGCGTACCTGAACAGCTTCCCGCACTGGTCGAATACGACCGTACCTTCGCCTACGCCAAACACACCTGGAAATCCCCGGTCGGCACCCCCCGCCGCATCCCCTCCGCCACCTTCGCCTCCTGGAGTGAGAAGGAACAGATCCGCGCCCTGTACGGCTGCGGCCACTGGCACGTCCGCGTCACCGTGCCCGACGGCTGGAACCACGTCGGCCTCCTCCCGGCGCCTGCCCCGGGCGACCGGGCCTGGCACTACCCCGCCACTGCCGGCACCACCTTCACCACCTGGGCCGGTGGCCCCGAACTCCACACCGCCCTGACCAACCCCCTTCAGCCGTGGAAGATCGAAATCCTCGACGGCATCCTCTGGGAAGACGGCAAGCCCCTCGACGACTGGGCCAAGAAACTCAAAGACACCTGGACCAACCTCACCGCCCAGGCCCAGATCCACGGCGACCCCCAGCAGGCCCGCGCCGCCCACCTCGCCTCCCGCGCCGTACGCGCCATCCTCCTGTACGGCATCGGCTCCTTCGCCCAGCGTCCCCGCATGGTCACCGGCACCACTCCCCGCACCATGGAACGCGACCTGCCCCCGGACGCTGAGATCATCGGCTTCGACGACGAGCAGATCACCTGGCAGCGCCCCACCGGCTTCAGCCGTGACCCCAACGCCCACCCAGAATGGGCCGCCGCCATCTGGTCCGGTGCCCGCGCTGCCCTCCTCAGCCAGCGCCACCGCGACGACAACGCCTACGCCGGAGCCCTGCACACCCCGCCCGGCACCGTCGTCGCCTTCCGTACCGATGCCCTCTACCTCACCCAGCACCAGAACTGGCCCTATCACCACCAGCCCGGCGACTACCTTCTGCGCGGCCACCTCACCGGCCCCGTCACCGCTCCCACCACCGAGGAGGAACTCCTCACCCTTCGGGACGCTGGAAGGGCCACCCACGCCATCACCCGGCAGGAGGCCTGATGCCGCCCCGCACTCGTCGCCGACGCTCCTCGCAGGACACAGGGAGGAACGAAGCTGCTCAGCTCGCCGACCGGCTCCAGCAGGCTGGCTACACCAAACGTGACATCGCCCGCATCATCGACCGCGACCCCTCCCTGGTCTCGCAGTTCTACTCCAGGAACAAAGGTGCAGCCTTCGTCCCCGCCCTGCGCCAGGTCCTCACCGCCGTCGAAACCGGCGGGATCACCGACCTGCCCGAACTTGCCGCCATCGCGGCCCGCCACACCACCCGCCGTACCACCGCCTCCGGCACCCGCGCCCGCGTCCGCACCAAAGCCCTGCTGATCACCCCGACCGGCTCCGGCACCGGCCGCGTCGCCTCCCAGGCCATCGCCTCCGGGTCCGCCCGCCTGCGCCCCCTTATTGCCGAAGCGGCACTCCGCGGCCTGCGCCTGGCCTTCACGGTCCGCCTCGCCAAGACCGCCTATGTGCATCCCTCCGGCAGCCGCACCGACTCACCCGGGATCCGCCGCGATGTCACCCAGCGCGCTGACCACACCGAAGAACGCTCCTACGGCTCCGCCCAGACCGGCGGCTTCGATGCGACCGATTTCGCCCGCCGCGTGGACGCCGCCGGCGGTGACGTTACCGCCGCCGTGCACCAGTGGCTCTCGGAGACCGGCCGTATCCGCCCCGAAGCCCAGATTCTCCATCTTGAAGTACGCACTTGGCGCCCTCGCTGACGGCTCTGTGTACTCGTGCGGCCAACGGCCCCCCGCTGTGTGCGAGGCGTAGAGTGAAGGTTCCTCCCGTCTGAACTGGATCGGCATCGGTCGGTCACGGGCGGTCCGGGCGGTCCGTTCCACTTCTGGCGGATGCAGAACCAAGTGAGCCTCGCGTATGAACGCACCCAGAGCCTCGTTCATGGGCTGAAGCTGCTGCCGACCCCGTTCCAGCGGCTCATCATCGGGCCATTGGACCGAGTATGATGTGATCCGTTCAGCATCCCTCGGGGGCAGAAGGCCAAGCTGGACGGCCTCCTTCAGCGCATTCGGGTGCACGCCGCCTCTGAGCAGAGCGACCAGCGCGGCCAAATCCTCAAGCTCAGAAGCTTCGCGCGGGGGACGGCCTTCGTTCCTCTTCCCAGCGCTCCCGGAGACCAGGCACGTTGCTCCAGGCTCTCGCCAGCATTCGCCACTCCGGTGGCAACTTCCCAGCGGCGCGCCGAATCCGTTCAACCTGCTGGTCCACGTGCAGGACCGCCTCGGACCGCGCCCCGGGCGAACTCTGCATACACAGTGCGGCGGGCTGTGAGTGCCTGCTGGTCGGCGGCGCTTCGGGTCTGTTCGCGGACGGCTTGCACAGTGGCCTTCGCGCCGGCCCGGGCACCGAAGTAGCGTAGTGGCGCAGCCGCAAGTGCGATGGCGGTCGCCACCGCATCAGGTGAGAAGACGGCGCCACGATCGGTATAGCCAGAATGGCAGCATGATCCCCTCACGGGGAGGACAGGGAACCCAACCGGCCAGGACCCTTGGGACTTTGGCGGAACGACGGCTGCCGCCATGCGGAAGCGCAAGCGATGGACGTCATGACGCAGTGCATCGGGCGCGATCCAGCTGTGGCCGGCCTGCTTGACCCGAGTTGGTGGCTCAGCCGTGATATCAAGCAGGGCTGCAAGCTGGAGAGGGCGGACGTCCTTGGCTCTCCGCCGCCCGCTCCGGGCCAGGCCCGTCGTGCCAACGCTATGTCGCCGGTGATGTGACAACCACACAGCCCAGTCTGCGGGCGGCGAGCGCAGCGGGCTTGGGCTTCTACTTGCTCTTCTCGGCTTGTGCAGCGACCTCGGAAGCAGCAACGGGCTCGGGCCCACCGGTGGCGGTGTAGTAGACCGAGGAGCCCTGCTTGGTGCGCTGGGCACGCTGCTTGGCAACGAGACCTTCGAGCGTGTTGCGAACCACGGTGGTCTGGACAGCACGTTCGGGATGGGCCTGGTTCAGCCCGGCAGAGACCTCTGCGGCGGACCGCGGTTCACTCTGCGCGGCAAGGTGAAGGCGGACGAGTTCGACGAGGGTGGGCGCGTCGCTCTTCGCCCCTGTTGCCTTGGCCGGAGCCTTGGCGGCACGTGCCTTCTTGGCGACGGGCCCCTTGGCCGCTGTGCGACCCCGCGAGGCCGTGGTCTTCTCGGCCTGCGAGCGCCTGCCGCCGGTAGGCTCAACGGCCGTCTTCTTGCGGGGCGAGGGCACGGTGGTGCTCTCAGCAGCCGGTGCGGGCACAGTGGCGGCCAGTGCCTGCTGGATGTTTACCAGCACATTGTGGTCCTGCTGCAGGGCGGTGAGCTTCTCCTGCAGCGTGGCGATGTCCGCGCCGATGCGCTCCTGCTCCTTGGCGTTGCGCTCGAGGTCGCCGGCCACCTGGACGGCATACTGCGAGGCCACTTCGGTTGTGTTCGATGTCTCCGACATGGCGCTGGTTCTCCTTGGTTGCGTGAGGGACGGGGAGGGGAGGTAACTGCCGGGCGCGGATGTGCTGGCTGCGCCTGAGAGGAAAGCCGCTGCACAGCACCTGCCGCGCATACCCCCGTGCGGAGATAGTACGGATGAGAGATGAGGATTGGTCATCCCGGACCACGTCCATGCGTACTCCTGGTCCGGACGCCGCGGGTTGCAGCGTTAGCTGTCCCGGTCTGCCGAATACCGTGGTAGCTGTTGCGGGAACTGCCAGAGCACTTCATCGGTGTCCTGGTGGTGATGCCAGGCCGCCAGTGTGCGAGCCGACACCAGCCGGTCGAGCAACTCCATGGTCTGCTGCGGGGAGTTCCCGCACAGGCGGGACACAGCATCCAAATCCTCCGTGCGGAAGGTATGTGACGCGAGCGCGAGAGCGGTCAGCCGCAACACAGCGGGAGCCGCAGCCGGCAGCACCAGGGGCGTCGGGTGCAGCGCCCAGTGAGCGGCGCGGCGCCGCGCGCCGCGGCCTGGCGCCTGGTCGAGCACGGTGGCGTCCAGTAGCCGTACGGCCACGGATCCGGGCCGGGGACTGGTCGTCTCCAGCCATCCGGCCTGAGCCAGCTCCAGCCACAGTTCCCGGCGCCCGCGCAGCCGCATGCTGCGCAGTAGCCCGTCCGCGACAGTGACATGTCCCCGGGTGTCCGAGCGCAGGGCGCACTGCAGGGCGAGCAGCCGGGCAGCGGGTGAGGTGAACTGGGGGAGCGTGGCAGACAGGTAGGTGAGCATCTCCCGCACACGGGCCCGTTCGTCGGGCCCCGGAGACAGGCCGTGGTGGGCGCGCCGCAAGATGCCTCCCGCCGGCTTGGGCCGGCGTGCGCCGAGCAGCGTGTCCGGCACGACGGCGGTCTCGCTGGTTGCTGCGGCGCAGGCGGCGCAGGCGTCGGCCAGGCGCCAGGAGCGCCCGCCCGCCTGGCGGGTGAGCGCCAGGAGCACCAGCCCCCCGCAGCCTCGGCTGCGGGAATGCCACGTACAGCCCAGGGCGCGGCACTGGCACGTGCGCAGGTGCCCGGGCAACGCCTCGGCACGAGCGTGGCTGGCCAGATGTGTCAGGGCCGCCGAACGGGCCGAGGACACATCCACCGGGTGTGTGTGGGCCTTGCACTGGATGCAGAACAGTCTCGGCCCTCCCGCTCGCGGGCGTAGCTCGACTGTCCAGACGCGCCGCACCGCGGCCTGTGTACCGGCCAGCCTCATCGGCTCGTCGTCCTCCCGTGAACACAACTGGTCTGACAGGCGTCCTGGCAGCAGGCGCCAGGACGGCCAGAACGCTAGTGCAGATTTCCGCACCGTGAATGTCACTCTCGTCAGCGCAGATAGTGCAGAAACCCGCACTGACAGGGCAGGCTTCTGCACCGTCGGATGGTGGAGTGACGATCTTGCCCCCCGATCCCGACTTCAGCGCACTACGCGTGGAATTCGCACGCCTGCGGGGCGAACGCGGCTGGACCTTCGACGAACTCGCCAACCGCAGTGGCCTGGCCCGCCGCACCCTCATCGACCTCGAACACGGTCGAACCCCCGGCAACCTCACCACCTGGCACGCCCTCGCCCACGTCTTCGACGTACCCATCGAGCACCTGCTTGCGGTGCTCTGCGGCAACCACACCCCGCCGGGCGGCAACGACACCTGACCAACCGGCCACGCCCTGAAAATCACGCCGCAGCGAATCACCCGAAGAGGCGAGGGAGAGTCGCACTCGCATACGCACCTCCGCTCACACGTTCGCGAGTGTTGGGCCGTTCGCGGGATCCTCGGCTGTCGTTGCGCCGATCACAGCGTGTCGCCTGACACGGTCCGCGCATGCGTTCCCACCTCACCCGCCTGCACGGCATCCCTCACACCGCGCGCCCCCGCAGGCGACCGCTACGAACAACCGCCACCAGCCCAGACCGATTTCCGACTGCCGGTCAAACTCGCCGCTGCTACGCCTGCGGCAACCCGATCGAGCTCTTCCCGCGCGCGGATCACCGACTCATTGCCCTGCACCCCGCAGAACTGGCCACTGCCGTAATCCCCGAGGACTGCCGCTGGCACCTCAGCGCAGGCATCGCCCACCCGAGCGGTGACGGCAGCCCGTGGTGCCGTATCCCACACCGGCTCGTCTGCCCCCGCCGAACGGACTCGTCACAGTCCCGGCCCCACCTGGACGCCCTCCGCCTCCGGCTCGCCCTGCGAACCCGCCGCCTGATCGACACCGGCCTGCTCACCCCCGCACCGCACCGCTCAGAGCAACCGTCCACCACCCCTGCCCGCCCGGTCGTACGAGCCCTGCTGACCCTCTACCTGGCCAGCGCACCACTGGACAACATCCGCTGCATCGCACAGCGTCCTCACCATCCCCTGTGCGGCCAGCGCCTCCTGGACGCCGGCTTCCCGGCAGGCACCTGGCGCCTCCTGCCCGTCCGCGCCAAGCACAGCCCAGGCCAGTCTCCGCTCCCGGTGGCCGTCTACGATCTCGACCGACTCGACCCGGTCCAGCAACTGCGCTGGCGCGCTCAACACTGCCCGGACCACGTTGCCAGTCCCGTCGAACTCGACCAGACCGAATGGAAGGTCTTCGACCCCCTCCTGCACGCCGACCACATCCACACCCAGCTTCCACGCCCGTCGCGCCGACCCTGCCAAGGAGCGTGATGATGCCCCACCACGCCCTGGAAGTCCTGCTCACCCGTTCCGCTCGTCCGGCCGAGCTCCGCGCAGCCACCCGCTCCATCCCACTCGCTGCCAACCACGACGCCACACGCCTGATGGCACTCTGTCCCGGAAAGACAGCCCGGCGAGCCGCCCACCGTCTGCGCCGCCGTCTCGGTGAACACCTGCCGGTCGACGTCATCACCACCCACTACCCGGACACGCATGGCCAGGTTCTGCTCAACGTCTCTGTGCCGCCCGCCACTCGAGCCGTCCTCGGCCGAACAGCAGAGCAGGCCGGTCAAACCCCCGAACAGGTGCTGGAACGGGCGCTGCACCAAGAACTGACCCAGTACGACAGGGAGGAAACCGAGCGTCTCAGCCGCGCTGTGAATCACCTCCTCATCGGTACCACGCCCGCCCGCCTTCTGACGGCCGTCGGCCACGCGCTGACCCGTTTCCCTGGAGCAGTACCATGGTGACCGCCACTGACGAGCAGACCGCCGCAGCCGACACCTTCCGTAACGGCGATCACCTGTCCTTGCAGGCCGGTGCCGGGACCGGCAAAACCACCACCCTCAACCTGCTCGCTCGCACCACCAGTCGCCGAGGCCGCTATCTCGCCTACAACCGGGCCATCGCCCAGAGCGCCGCCGCGCAGTTCCCCAGCAGCGTTCAGTGCAGAACTGCCCACGCCCTGGCCTACGCGGCAATCGGCCACCGATACCGCCGCCGTCTGAACGCCCCCCGCCGCCCCGCATGGAAGAGCGGGCAGGACCTCGGCATCACCAAGGCCCTCCGCATCGACGAGAAGGAGGTGAGCCCTATGGCTCTCTCCAACGCGACCCTGCGTACCGTTTCCCGCTTCTGTCATGCCGCCGACGAGAGCATCGCTCCTCACCACGTGCCCCGCCTGCGCGGCCTGGAAGATCCTGGCTGCCATACTGAACTCGCCGACCACATCGTTCCGTTCGCCCGTAAAGCCTGGGCCGACCTGCAGCACCCCGACGGCGGCGCCGTCCGTTTCGACCACGACCACTACCTGAAAATCTGGGCACTCACCCGACCTCGGCTCGACACCGACTTTCTCCTGCTGGACGAGGCACAGGACACTAATCCGGTCGTCGAAGACGTCTTCCTGGCCCAGCGCGGCCACGCCCAGCTCGTCATGGTCGGTGACTCTGCACAGGCCATCTACCACTGGCGCGGCGCCAAGGACATCATGACCGGCTTCGACGGCACCCGCCTGGCCTTGTCGCAGTCCTTCCGTTTCGGCCCCGACCTTGCCGCAGAGGCCAACCGCTGGCTCCACCTCGCCGGCGCTCCGCTCCGCCTTACCGGCACCCCCGACATCCCCACAGAACTCGGGACCGTCACCCAACCAGATGCCGTTTTGTGCCGCACCAACGTCGGTGCCATGGCGCAGGTGATGGCGCTCATGGCCGTCGGCAGCCGAGTAGCTCTGGCCGGGGGAGGAGAGAGTCTGCAGGCCCTTGCCCTGGCAGCCCGGGACCTCAAAGAAGGCCGGCGTACCCACCACCCGGAGCTGACCCTCTTCACTCACTGGGGCGACCTCCAGGACTACGCAGCCTATGACCCGGCGGGACGTGATCTGCAGCCGCTGGTCAACCTCGTCGACAGCCACGGCACCGATGCCATTCTCGACGCCGTAGCTCGGCTCGTCTCCGAGCCACAGGCGCAGGCGACTGTCTCCACCGCGCACAAAGCGAAGGGACGGGAGTGGTCCCGCGTGCTCATCGCCGACGACTTCGCCCCAGTCGACAGCTATGAGGGCGCTCCGACGCCTCCCGAACCGATCGACGAGGCAGAAGCCCGTCTGGCGTACGTGGCGGTCACACGGGCACGCCAGTGTCTCGACCTCGGCGGGCTGTCATGGGTCCGTGATCACCCCGACGGTGCTGCGGCGCAGGACGCGTCATGAAGGCCCGCGTACGTGTGAGGGTGCGGAGGGGTGACCGTCATCACCAAGTCAGTGCGCGTGCGCGTTCAGCCGTGCCCAGACGGTCTTTCCGGGTGCTGCCTCGGCGTAACCCCATTGGCTGGTCAGGGCGTCCACGATGAGCAGGCCCCGGCCCGCCACGGCCATACCCCGAGGCGGGTGAGGCAGTGGGGGAGCCGGACTGGGGTCGGAGACAGCGCACAGCACCGTGCCCGCAGTCTGGGCGATACCCAGCCATGCCTTGGCTTCCCGTTGAGGGCTCGACCGCAGCGCATGCCGAACCGCGTTGGTGGTCAGCTCGTTGACCACGAGAGTCAGGTCTTCGGCCACAGCGCCGATGCCCCATGCCACGGCGGTGTCGCGGACGAAGCAGCGGATGCTTTTCAGACTACTCGGGTCCCGCGTGAATGCCCGAGCGGCAAAGTCGGATGTGCTGATGCCCAGGGCAAGTCCCCAGTCCGGTGCCGTGGGTGGCGTCAGCGGTGAACGGGAGGGGCAGCTCATGCTCCGAAGTGGCAAGAGCGCCTCCGCATTCGGCCCTTGGCTCGGCGCCGTCGCCGCATGAGCTGACACTGTTCATCCCCCCGGAAGACGTCCAGTTGTATGGGCCGCGGTCCTCTGCCCTGACTGATAAGTATCCGCGTCGCCCCGCTCCGGATGCAATTGCATCCGTGACTTGCATCCAAATGAGGAGGGGAGGGAAAGCATGTCCCCAGCAACCAGAGCAGCGTCACCCAAAAATGAAAGAAGTCGGAAACGATCGAAAGAGGTCGGACATGGCCCGTGCCTTCAACGGTGTCTCGGCGGACTCTCTTCCAGGAGTGACATGGGTCAAGAGCCGTCACAGCACAGCAGACGGCAACTGCGTCGAAGTGGCGCTACTGATAGGAGGTGAGGTGGCACTGCGCAACTCCCGGCACCCTGACGGACCGGCGCTGGTCTACTCGAGGGCAGAGATCGCGGCCTTCATCGCGGGGGTGAAGGACGGTGAATTCGACCCGATCGCCAGTTACTGACTTCGGCTCGTCAGGGTGAGGCAGGTTCGTCGAGAGTCAGGCCGGTGCCGGCTATGAAGCCGTCGAGGGTGCCGGGCCGGTACTGAAGGCGCTTGAGTCGGTTACGGACGAGTGCTTCGAGCCGGTCGAGCGCGACGACGGCGAGGTTGGCCAGGCTGCGTTTGATGTGTGCCCATACCCATTCGACGGGGTTGAGGTCGGGTGAGTAGGCGGGCAGCAGGAACACTGTCAGCCATGCGCGCTCGGCGATCAACTTGCGCATGGCGTGAGAGACGTGGGTGTTGAGGCGGTCCCAGACCAGCACGATAGGTGCCTTGAGGAGCTGGTGGACGCCGTCGACGAGCGCGATGAAGTCACGCTCGCCCATGCTGCGGCGTTTGCCTCTGCCCGCCCGGTGGGCGCGCAGGCGGTGGCACAGCCGGGTACGGGAGCCGGGCCGCATGGCGATCAGTCCGGCCACCGACAGCCGCCCCGAGCGTCGCCCGCTGACGGTCACGACCGGGGTGTGCCCGCGCCGGCCCCAGGTTCGTCCCCGGGGCGGCTTCCGCGTGAACCCTGCTTCGTCCTCGAAGCAGATGTAGCCCCCGCAGGCCGCCCGGGCTCTTTTACCTCCGCCCAGGTCACCTCCTTCCACACGGTGACGGCCCTCTCGTCGCGCTCGGCGACCCGCCGTGCGGGGACCTGCGGGCTGAAGCCGAGCCGGTGCATCAGCCTCGTGGCACCGGAGACGCTGTAGGAGACGTGGAACTTCCGGCCGATCAGCGTGGCCACCCTCGCCGCGGTCCACACCTGGTCCTCCACCCAGCCGTGGGCGGCCGGGCCCTCATCGAGGTACGCAGCCAGTTTCTCCAGACAGCGCGGGGACAGCCGGCAACGGGATCCGCTCGGGCCGCGGGAGGCCAGAGCCTCATGACCACCGTCCCGCCACAGCTGGTGCCACTGGTAGGCCGATTTCAGGCTCACCCGCAGTCGCCGTGCCACCTCCGGCGGCTTGATCTCCTGCTCGAACAGCTCGGCCGCCTGCATCCGCACCGACTCCCGGCGCCGACGTCCCGCAGCGGTCAGCCCGCCCCCATCCGCATATCTCACACACCACGGAATACAGCCACCGCTCCAGACCCATCAGGGACTTCGCAAAGATTCACCCTGGCGAGCCGAAGTCAGTAACGCCAGCCTGAGACAGTCCAATTGACGCGCCCGTCGCATCGTCTCCTGGAAGACTGACGCTCGTCGTCCGGCCACCACAGGAGACATCATGCCCGTGCCCGCCCCTCCGGTCGATGCACCGACCCTGGAGTACTACCTCGACGCCTCCGCGCGCAGCCCCATCGCGCTGCGGCTGGTCCTCGGGTACTACCTCCGTCACCTGCGCAAGGCGGCACACATCGACGCGGAGCCGGCGGGCAAGTCCATCAGAAGCTCGGAAGCCAAGATTTCCCGGATGGAGCGAGCCCAGGTCACCTGTAAGCACGACGACGTGATGGACCTGCTCACCCTCTACGGTGTCAATGACAAGCACGTCCGCGCCTGCTTCGCCGAGATCGTACGCATCTCCCGCCAGCCCGGTTGGTGGCATCGATTCGACGGAGTCCTGCCGGACTGGTGCGGCAAGCTGATCGGACTGCAGGAGGCAGCCTCTGTCATCCGAACCTACGAAGTGCAGCTCGTTCCCGGACTGCTGCAGACACCCGCCTACACAGAAGCCCTGGTACACCAGGCCTACCCCGCCGCTCCTCCGGAAGAGGTCAAAGACCGGCTGGAACTCAGGGCCCTACGCCAGAACGTCCTGATCCGCCAGGACCCGCCCCGCCTTTGGGCCGTCCTCGACGAAGCCGTGCTGCGCCGGCCCATGGGCGGCGATCTGGTCATGCGAGAGCAACTGCGCTCTCTGATCAGCATGTCTCGCCTCAGCCACGTCACGATACAGATCGCGCCCTTCAACCGGCCGGGGTGCATCGCCGGAGGCTTCCCGATTACGCACCTGCGCTTCGACCTTCCCGCCTTGCCCGACGTCGTCTACCTGGAGCAACTGCAGGACGCCGAGTACTTGGACAAACCAGACGAGACTCAGCACTACCGAAGCGTCCTGGACGGCTTGGCCCAGGCCGCTCTGTCCCCGCAGGAGAGTGTGGAGCTCCTGGACAGCATCATCAGCTGAACCCGGCCAGTCCGCACCTCAGTGCACCACGGCCACCGCTCCGCGCTCGGCCCACCTCAGACTGCCGCCACCCGCAGCACGGTCACCGCCCGGCCGCCACTGGTGCACATCCACCAGCCCCGGAGCCATCTGCTGCAAGCCGCCGAAGAATGCGTCGACCTCCGCCCGCGGGCGCACGCGCCCCCACCGGCCCGCGGCCGCTTCCCGCAGCAATGCACCAGCCTTCCGACGCACCTCGGCATCCTCACTCACGAGATGACTTGCTGCGATGAAACTTCCCGATGCCAGTATTCTCGATGCCTGTTGCAGCACGGTCGAAGGACCAGCGTCTTCGGGAACGTTGTGCAGTCCTGAGACAAGAAGCACGGCCACCGGCGACGCAAAATCGATCATCTCGCGCACCGCTGCACTTCTCAGCAGAGCAAGTGATTCAGCCGGAGCAGCCCGCATGACCAGCGTGTACCGGTCCTCCCACAGCGCGCGGCCATGGACCAGAGCCAGCGGATCGTGATCGGCATAAACGGTGCGCGCACCCGCCTGGATGCGCCGAGCAACGTGGTGTACTCCCACAGAGGTCGGCAGTCCGGCGCCGAAAACCACGTACTGGCGCACCTGGTGATCACGGGCCAGATGGCTGGTTGCCCTCAAGAGGAACCGATGCGCAGCCTGAGCCACCCGAGGTGCTTCGGGAACGAGCTGCGTCAGCCGCTCGCACGCCTCACGGTCGGCGCCGTAGTGGTCCTTGCCGCCCAACAGGTAGTTGTTCATCCGGGCAAGGTTCGGTGATTTGGAGTCGATTACGTCCAGCCGCGGCGTCTGCCCGCGCTCCAAGGTGGCACCCCGCCCCGTGTTGGTACCCGCAGCACGCTGCGTGCTGCGGGTACCCATGGTAAGGAGGCCGCTTTCACCGCGGGTAGTTCTTCGCCGAATCAGCACCCGTGGGTCGAGGCGCGCTGCAGAATCTCTTCCGGAACCCTCTCACTGGCGCGCGCGACCGGATGGCGGATGCGCGGCCGCGGCGGAGGCCGTCAGCTTCCCGGGCAAGGCCCGCTGAGCCATCCGTAACCGGGTAGCGACAACCGGCGGCTCGACACCCATCAGCTCCGCCGCCTGCGCCTCACTCAAATGCATCCGGCATCGCAGGACGACCGCGTCTGCCTGCGCGGGCGGCAACACCTGGCGCACCGGATCCGGCCCGGTGACACCTGCATCACCGTTGCGCAGCACGGAGGAGATCAGGGCGTCCAGCAGCCGCCACGCCACCGCAGCAGGCCGCGGGCTGCTGATGACCGTCGGCCAGATCGTGGCAAGGTTGCCCAGGAGCGCCCTGACCACCTGCTGGCTCATCAAGGGGTCGTGGACCCGCTCCCGCGTGTAGTGCAGGTACCGCTCCTGATACAGAAGGCAGAAGGCGGTGTACTCCAGCGGCAGAACCAGCTCGATAGACGGCGCAGTGGTAGTGGTCTCCACCGCGCCGGCTGCCTGCACCAGCCGGTCCGTCCGACGCAAACGCATGAACATGGCATCCCACTTCCTGCAGCACACAGGGCATCAGGTGGATTCGGACGGGTCAGCAGACCGCGGCTGCGGATCCTTGGGCGGATCCATGCAGAGCAGGAATGTGTAGTGGACCGCCTGCCACAGCGGCCGCACGTCGGCGGGCCAGCCGCCCAGCGCGGTCACCAGCGCCGACGTCTGCTCCCAGCCCGGAACCAAGACGCCCTCGAGGATGTCGTCGATCTCCTGGACGCTCAGCGCGCCATGTGAAGCGCTGCGGACCACGCCGACACGGGGACGTCCTGCCGCCAGGTGCAGACCGCGCAGTGCGGCGTGGAGCCGGTCCACCGCGTCAGTGATCGCGTACTGCGCTGGCGGCACCTTCCCGTGCGCACTTTCGAACAGCACGCTCAGCTCTGCCGGGTCGCCTCCGAACAACTCGGTCAGCGCACCCACCACGGCCCAGGCCGGGGTTCGCTCTCCGGAAAGGATGCGCGAGACATACGAGGGAGACAAGCACGTCCGCTCGCCCACGTCCCTGATCGTCAGGCCACTGGATCGGTGGAGATGCGACAGCGCCGAGGCCAGTTTCGCCGACGCCCGCTCGGCCACCTTGGACAGCTGACCGTCTGCCGCGGCGTTCGGGCCCTCCGTCATCGGGGCAAGAGGCTGCTGCACCTCAGCACGCTCGGCAGCCCGCCTTCCCAGGCGTTCTCGCACCCGGTTCTCCGGCCACCGTGTACGGGCCGTGGTCACGCTCAGCTGCGCCGCCTCGGCTACCTGCTCCCAACTCGAGCCCTGGGACCGCGCGTCCTGAACGGCGGCCGCCGTGTAGTAGTCCACTTCCCGTGCCACGCTGCTGGCGCAACGCAGGAGCTCCTGAAGAGGCCGTCCGTCGTACTCGGCCTCGAGGAGAGCGGCCGACAATGCCTGCAGGTCCTCTGCGATGCGCCGGCCCAAGGGGAGCGCCGTGGGCGCCTTGTGCTGGCCTGTCTTGCCAGACCGGTCGCGCTGCGCCTTGCTCCGGCAGCCGACGCTGCAGTACTCCCGCTTGCGGCCCGGACCGATCGTCTGAGCGAAGCGCTCCTGGCAGTAGCGGCAGATGCCATAGCGGGGACTTGAACCCGCCATCCTTTCCTCCCACGTGCTGTGACCGTTTCTCTCCCATGTGCGCGGGGTTCTGCGCAAGCTGAAGAGGAATGGACTCTTCCCGTGTCCGTCCCGGCGGCAGCCGCCGGGACGGCGGGCGGCGCGCTGTGCAGCGCGCCGCCACGATCAAGCACGGCTCAGATCAGTCGAATTCGCTGGTAGCGGAGTTGCGACTGGCGCATCATCACCGAGAGGCCGGCCATCAGCGCTGTGGTGGCAGGTCCCGTCCACTCGTCTCGGATCAGGAGCACGGGGAGCACGGTCACTGCCAGGAACGCGCTCGCCTGCACCGTGACAGTCCAGGCACTCATGCCACGGGTTTCAGGCTGGGAGCGACGCGGAATGCTAGCGTCGTCGCGAGTTGCCGCCCTGGTTGCGGCAGCGGCGAAGTACGGGACAAGCATAGGTGGTTACCTGCCTTCCTTGGTCTCGTTGAGGAGGGGCCCCGGAGTCGGTAGCGAGCCTGCCCGGGGTTCCCTCGCGTCAACGGACGGTAGCCCCTCCGTCACAGATGGCGCCATATAAACCGTTCATCGCGCAAAGTTCGAATCTCCTCGCGGTGAGCAATTGCAGTCTGTGGCCTGCGAAGGCGTCGAACATCGTCGACTTCAGCCCATCCTTGATCGGTCTCGACCGCGAATGACAACCCCCCGCTGTGCTGCATAAATGCGACTGATCCAGACGAATGGACCGTCTTGCCTCCCTGACGTACGCCGGGGCGCACTCCGCCGCCGCAACGTCTGCGGACATGGTGCGCCCCGCCCTCGCCTATGCATTCGCGCAAATTTGCAGGTATCGCCCTTACTGGCTCTAACAAAAGCTGCTGATCATGAGTCGGTCGCCCTCTCTGCTCGTATGTCTGGGCATGGGAAACCGTCAGTCGCGGCCGTGGATCGTGTCGGATGAACTGTGGTCGCTGATCGAGCCGTTGCTGCCGAAGCCGGGTCCGAAGAAGGCCGAGGGCAGACCGCGGGTGCCGGACCGGCAGGCCCTGTGCGGGATCCTCTTCGTCCTGCACACCGGCATCCAGTGGGAGTACCTGCCCCAGGAGCTCGGCTTTGGCTCGGGCATGACCTGCTGGCGGCGTCTTGCGGCTTGGAACGAGGCCGGCGTCTGGGACCGGCTGCACCAGCTGCTGCTGAACGAGCTGCGGTCGAAGAACCAGCTGGACTGGGAACGGGCGGTGATCGACTCCTCGCACGTGCGGGCCGCCCGGCGGGGCCCAAAAGCGGGCCCAGCCCGGTCGACCGCGCACGGCCGGGCAGCAAGCACCACCTCATCGTCGACGGCCAGGGCATCCCGCTCGCGGTGTCGCTGACCGGCGGAAACCGCGGGCGACGTCACCCCACTCGAGCCGTTGCTCGACAAGATTCCCGCCGTCGCGGGCCAGGCCGGCAGACCCCGCCGCCGCCCCGACGCACTCCTGGCCGACCGCGGCTACGACCACGACAAGTACCGCCGCCTGCTCTGGCAGCGAGGCATCCGCCCCGTGATCGCGAAGAGAGGCGAGCCGCACGGCACCGGCCTGGGCATCTTCCGTACATCGTCGAGCGCACGATTGCCTGGCTCCACGGCTTCCGCCGCCTGCGCATCCGATGGGAACCACGCGACGACATCCACGAAGCATTCCTCGGCCTCGCCGTCTACCTGATCACCCACCGCCACGTCCAACGCCTTTGTTAGGGCCTCTAAGGAGGCGACGGCATGCCGAGGCTGGCATGCACGGAGTTTGCGTGCTGTCCGGTCTGTAAGCGTCAACACCTCTACGGGACCACCGCGGGTGCACTGCGCAGGGTCAGACAGAACAGTTTGCGGAACCCTGCTGAGTGCAGCGGCCCGGTGCTGACGCAGCAGGGATCGCAGGCGGGGGAGAGGCGCGGTGGCGCCCAGGGCGCCAGGAAGTCGGGCACGTTCCATCTCAGGAGGGCTCCTTGCCGAGCGAGGTAAAACCCGACCCGGTCGATCGCTACGTGTCGCCGTATTCGAGCAGGAGGTATCCGGCGAGCTGCTGGATGGAGGAGCTGGTGATCTGGTGGGGCGGACGGAGGCTTTGCATGCGGTCGGCGATGACCTGATCGTCTATCGAGTTCATGACGACAACGAGCGCGAGGAGTTCTTCGACCGGGTACCGGTCCGGCGAAATGCCGAGGCCATGATCCCACAGCGCCATTTGGGGTGCGCCTGGTCAACGTGAGCGGAGGCTTCCGGCCGCGCCGGAAGCCCCACCACCTGTACGGCAGCCGCGATCATAGAGGGCGCGGGCGCTACGACTCAGTTGCAGTCGGGTCGGACGACCATGATGAGCTCGGACACTCGGGCGGTGGCTGACGACCAAGGTGAGTCCGGGGACAATGGCGGGATGCGATACGCATGGCGACGGGTCCTGGAAGCTCTGCCTGCTGAGAGACCGGGCCAGCAGCAGGTGGTCGAGCGTCAACCAACTGCGGGCGAAGAGACCTACTTCGGCGAGGTTCGGGATGTTCCCGTGGTGGTGGTGCTGGGGGAGCGGGGCTGCGGCAAGTCAGTAGCGTTCGAGCAGGAACTCGCCCGCCTGCTCGATGATGCAACCCCTGCGACGCTGATCGATCTGGGGCAGGACGTGTATGACACAGCGACCGCGAGTACACACCTTCACCACCGTCTGAACCCCGAGGGCGACGGAACACATCATGTGCTGCTGGACGGCCTGGATGAGGGCCTGAGCGACATCCCAGCCCTCAACAAGGTGCTGCTGACCCAGCTCCGCGCCCTGTCTCCGGAGGAACGGCGCCGGCTCCGGCTGCGGATAGCCTGCCGTTCCACCCGGTGGCCAGAACACCTGGAAAGAGGTCTGCGCGACCTGTGGCCGGAGCCGGGACAGGTCGCGATGGTGACACTGGCGGCCCTCAGCCCAGCCGACGCCCAGTACGCCGTCGACCAAAGCGGCCTGGACGGTGCTGCGTTCACGGAGCATGTCCTCAGCCGGGGCCTGCAGGCCCTCGCACAACAGCCGGCCACTTTGATTCCCCTCATCACGGCCCGGACAGAGGGACGAGAGCTGCCCACCACGGTGGCGGAGGCCTTCGCGCAAGCCTGTCGCACCCTGTGCACCGAGACCCGACCGCAGAACTTCTCGCAGCGCCAGGAACGGCCCTCGGTGGACCATCTCCTCGACGTGGCCCGCTGGGCCGCGGCCGCCCTGCAGTTCAGCCCGTGCGCCGCGCTCACCGACGGAGCCCGCCCCGGCCCGGGAGAGCTGCACCTGGACACCCTGTGCGGAGATCACGTGCCAGGAAGCGACGAGACAACGGCGTGCGGCCGGCATGAACTGCTCCACCTCACAGAGTCGGGCCTCCTGGCCCCGGTGGGCCAGCGCAGATGGGTGTTCGCCCACCGAAGCCTGCAGGAACACCTGGCCGCTGAATACATGGCAACAGCCGTAGAGCCGGCCGTGCGCGGCGCGCTGCTGTGGGCCGGAACCGGCCAGACCCGTCACATCCTGCCTGAGCATCAGGAGATAGCCGCCCGCCTGGCAGTCATCGACGACACACTCTTCGACGACCTACTCAGGCACGACCCGTACATCCTGCTCCTGGCCGACCTCCGGGCCCTGCCCGCAGAGCACCGCCGAAGGACAGCCCGGGCCATACTCGAGTCGGTACCCGACCAGGAGCCCTACCGCATCGGCTGGGACCAACTCGACCGGCTGAACCATCCGGACCTCGCCCCGCAACTGCAGCCGTTCCTGACACCGCAGTCAGACCCGGACCAGCGCTACCTCGCCCTGTGGATCACGGGGAAGTGCCAGCCTGCCGGCCTGACCCCACACCTGCTGGCCCTTGCAGAAGAGACAAACGCACCCACCCGCATCCGCGCCTTCGCCCTCAACGTCCTGCACGAGGTCGAGGACCCAGCGGCTGTAGCCCGGCTGCGCACCCTGGCATCCGACCTCAAGCCCAGCGTCGCCTGCGCAGCCCTCCAGCACCTGTGGCCGCACCACCTGTCCCTCACCGACTACCTCGACTTGCTGCCCGACCTCGATGAATGGCCCTGGCGCCTCACCCTCGACAGACTGGACACGATCACCGGCCAGGCCGGTAGCCTCCTCGACTGGTCCGTCAATGCACTGAAAGAGAAAAGCCCCAAGGCCGCCATCGCGGCCACGGCGCTGGCCACCTGCATCAGCCAGATGAGCCACACCCCCACACAGCCGGCCCCCCTGCTGGAAGAACGGGCCGGGCAAGCCCTCGTGGCACTCGCCGCCGATCACCAACTCGCCTACCGCACCGACGCGCGCACCGCTTTCGAGTCCCTCAACAACGCCCTGCACAGCGCACCGGAACTGCGCCGCCGCCTCGCCTCATACGTGCTGCAGCACGCCGACCCGGACGATATGCTGCATCTCGCCCACCAGAGTCCGGACACGGGCTTGTTCCCCGACGAAGACCTCCTGCACTGGGCCACCGCCTGGCCCACCCTGTCCCAGGAATCACGTACCGCGGCACGCCCCCTCATCAGCCACCGCCCACGACCTGAGGACACCGAACTGCGCCAGGCCGTCGATCAGGCCCGGCAGACGGACAATGCCCTGAAACGGGCCACCGCCTGGTGGGACGGACCGGAGCCGGAATGGCAGCGCCGCAGCCGCGAACGGCAGGAAGACGAACGCCGCAACAACACCTTCGACGAGCACGCGCTGCGCACCGCCCTGCGCACCGCGCAGTCAGCGGGCCCGGACACGGTACGGGAAGCATGGCTCGCTGTTCTCGGGCACCTGCACCGCACCACCGACGGCACACGCCCCCCGAATCAGCCCACCTCCCAGCCCCTGCTCACCGCGGTCACCCAGGCGCCATCCCTGCCCGCTCCAGGCAGCGACCTGCACGAAGAACTGACCAGGAGCGCATTGCACGTGCTCGTCACGGCCCCCGCGTGGAACAGCCAGGACATGGACCCCTGGGGGCCGAACGTCACCGAGGTACCGGAACTGACGGCCCTGGGATTCGTCTCCCCAGACGAGGCACACACCATCCTCGGCCACCATCAGGCCATCCGCTGGGCCGGCTGGACAGTGGCTCTGGCCACAATGACGCCCCGATCACAGGAAACCGCACAGCACCACACTCTCCTGCGGGACTGCGCCCAACAGGCGGGCCCCGCCTTCGATGCCGCACTGGAGCCATGCCTCGACGTACTCGACGCCCATCGTCTTGCCGAAGCGGTCCGCATTCTTGCGCAACTGCCGCTGCCGGCAGCCTGCAGCATCATCCAGCGCTGGGCGACCACTCCAGGCCGGACAGCTGAATCATGGGCCACAGCCCTGGCCGCACTGGCCCACCACGGCCACACGCCAGCGCAAACACTCCTGACCGACGCCGTGCAGGCAGGCCCACACGGGGACCCGCAACAGCAGGAACGCTGGATCAGAGCCGTACGCATCGTGATGTCCTTCGACGTTCTGCCCAGGCTGTGGCCCACCATCCGTCATTACTTCGACGAGACCCCTCAACTCTGTGACGAGGTCATCGGCCGTACTGCTACACACCTCACCCTCCGGCACCACTGGCCCGACGGCGTGGCCGCGCTCAGCGAAGCCGATCTCGCCGACCTCCACCGCCGCCTGCACACACGAGAAGAACTTCAGCAACCTCGCCCCGAACACGAGCCCGGCGTCGCTTACCCCATCACCACGACCGACCGGCTCCACGACCTCGCCGACAGCCTCCTCCAGTTGATGGCAGACAAGCGCACCCAGGCCGCAGCCACCCAGCTCCTCGCCCTGGCAGACTCCGTGCCCCACCAGACCCGCCGCCTGCGCCGACTGGCACTGCGCACCATGCGTCAAGCCGCCGAACGCCAGCTGCAGCCCCTGACAGCCGACCAGCTCCGACGACTGGCCGACGATCACAGAAAGCGCGTGATCGGCAACGAGGTCCACCTCCTCGACGTTGTCATGGAAGCCCTGGACAGCGTCCAGGAAGCCCTCTCGGCACCGAACGGACTGGCGACCCTGTTGTGGAACCGCAGCGCATCGGCTGCCGGCAGCTCTTCCTGGTGGCCGATGTGGGAGGAAGACTTCAGCGACCTGGTGACCGGTCTGCTGAAGATGCAGCTTGAACACCGGCGCGTCATCCTCAACCGCGAAGTGCAAGTCAACCGCCCCGGCGTCGGGGGAGGAGGCCGCACCGACATCCACATCCAGGCCGCCACCGCTCCCGACGACCCGGCCCCGGTCACGGTCGTCATCGAGTGCAAGGGATGCTGGAACCCCACACTCCCCACGGCACTGACCGACCAGCTGGTAGCCCGCTACCTGTGCCACCCCCGCACGGCTGGCATCCTCCTGGTCGGATTCTTTGACTGCGACATCTGGGACACCAGCTGGCGGCCGGGCTGCTCCCCGGCTCACAGCCGGGAGCAGATCGAGCAGCAACAGCACCAACAGGCCGCAGTCCATCGGCTTCCCGTGCAGGCCAAAGTGCTGGACTGCAGGCCACCAGGGCAGCAGACCTGACCATGACGACCTGCCACCCGGACCATCACCTGCCTGCTTGCCTGTCAATCAACGGAAGAACGGGAATGCAGCCGCTGATTGCCAGACGCCAGAGCGCTGCGCTCTCTTCGAAACAGCGAGTATGCCTCGGTTCGTGATTCGACAACCCACCTGGCGAGCAGGCTGAACCCGTGCCTTGCCTATGCCGCAGCTCGCAGTGTGACGCGGGGTGTTGCCGTCGAAGGAGGCCAAGGGGCGGCTCCGGCGCGCGGTAGGACCAGGGTGGCGCCCCGCCGTATCTCGCCGTTTCCGGCGCGGTGACCGGCTGACTTCAAGGGAGGCTGTTCATACAGGTGACAGCTTCTGCGACATACATGCCACAAAGAAGATCTAGGCATCGATCCGATGCCGATCTCCCAAAGCCGAGCTCGCATACAGCGAGGTCAGCACACGGAAAGCTGCCGCCTCCAGCCCGCCTCTCGCATCGGGTGACCGTGGCCGGATGAAGTCGTGCCTGGTCAATCAAACGCGGAGTGCTGTCAGTGCCCGCTGTTACACCAATTCCTGGGACGGGACGCACTCGGCGTCCCGCGCCGATGGGAGGGGAAGCATGGCGAAGGTACCGGACGGATTCCACCAGGTGCGCGCACACATCCGCCGTAACCCGAAGCCCAGGAACGCCAAGCGGATGAGCGGATGGATGATCGCCGGCCTGCTCGCGGGAGCATGGCTGTGGGGACAGGTATTCGGCTTCGACACCGCGGCCCCCGCTCCGGCCGACCCGAACCCGGCAGTCAGCACACCGGCGGACCGATGAGCCGAGGATGGCGCCTGCGGCGGCCCCGCGGTCCGCTCGAAGTGGCATCAGCCGCCGTCGTGGCACTTGCCGTGCTGGTGATGGCCACCCAAACGCTCACCGTGACGGCCGGTGCGCTGATCGATGCCTGGCCGGTACCGCTGACTCTTGCCTTGGTGGGGGGAGCCGCGGCCGTGTGGAGGGTCAGGCGGTCTGTCGGAGGACGACGACGGAAGGACGCGCGCCTGGCCGCCTTGCGGATCACGCTCGCCGAGTTCGACGCCATGGACGACCGGCGTTTCGAATGCGTGCTGAGGGACCTGCTTGTCCGAGACGGCTGGACGGCCCGAAGGGTAGGAGGCGGTGGGGACCAGGCCGCCGACGTCATCGGCGACCACACCGTCCTGGGGCGGATCGTCGTGCAGGCCAAGCACACCCGCGTCGGAGGGAAAGTCGGATCCGCGGTGATGTACGGAGTGAAAGGGACGGCCGGTCCCGCCCACCGAGCCGACCACGCGGTGGTCGTGACCAACGGGTTCCTCACCCGCGATGCCATGACGTGGGGAAACCGGCACACCGTCCACTGGGTCGACCGGGAGAGGCTGCAGCGCTGGGCCGAGAGCGGGGCCGCGCTGCACGAGCTCCTCAAACTGCCCACCCGCTCGCGCAGCAGCTGGTTCAAACGGGCCGCATGACCAATCCGACTCGGCGTCGTCGAGAAATGGGGGGAGTGGTGTTCGACGAAGACGGATCCTTGGACCCCACACTGAAGGTCCTGCTGTCCGCCGTCCTTGTGCTGGCTGTCGGCAAGATGATCTGGGAGTGGCTCACCGAAGACGTCAGCCGGTGGATCACAGACGATGTGTGGGGCCTGATCACCGGCCACCCCTGGTGGACGGGACTCGTCGTTGCCGGCGGCCTTGCTGCGCTCATCGCGCTGGGCGCGATCTTGTCATTCCGGTCTGGTGCATCCGTGTATGCGGGCTGCGACGACGCTTCCGCCGCGCAGTCCAACGACGTGGGCGAGCCGGAAGAGCTGACCTTCCGGATGCGGGAGCTCGCGGCGATGAGCGCGACAGGCTTCGAGCAGGCGTGCGCCGATCTCCTGGCGCGTGATGGGTTTCTGCGCCCCGTACGGGTCGGAGGCGCCGGCGACCTCGGTGTCGACGTCAGCGCACATGACGGCGAGGGCCGACTTCTGATCTTGCAGTGCAAGCAGTACCGGAACCCGGTCGGCTCCGGACACGTGCAGAAGTTCAACGGAACAGCCCGCCCGCATCACGGTGCTGACATCCCCGTCATGGTTGCGCTCAACGGCTTCACCCAGCCTGCCGTCGACTTCGCGCAGCACCATCGGCTCATCCTCGTGGGTCGGTCAGAGCTGAAGAAATGGGCCCACGGCCAGCACTTGTACGACGTCATCGGACTCCAGAACGCCACGCTGTAAGGGACAGAAGCCCGGCCGGCCACGCCCAGCACCGAGGGGTCTTCTCCGGCCGGTTGGAAGGGGGAAGTGGCCACCATCCTGTCTGCCGGGCTCCGCGCATGCCTGCAGGGACCGTGGAGGCCGTCCCGTACGCCCGCCGCCCGACTCCAGCGACTGGTTCCGCCATCCGTCCGTCCGGAGCCGAGGCGTATGCCTGCGCGGCAGGAACGAGGTGCTGCATCTCGCGGCAGCGGCGTGCGAGCGGCGAGTCGGTACAAGTGGTGGAAAACGTGCGGTTGTTGTGAGGGATACCTCTAGTATGACCATCTGCGCTGGTGTCTCAAGCGCCTCTTCTTCCCGTCCAACACCGCACGTCACCCCTTACCGGCCGGGGAAGGGGAGATTCGGAGCACGCCGACTGTGTACCTCACCCGTTTTTCCGCCCGCGGTTTCCGCTCCCTGGCCCGCATCGAGGACATCCCGGTCAGCAGTCCGACGATCCTGGCCGGTCACAACGACGGCGGGAAGAGCGCCGTACTGACGGCGCTGGCCTTCCTGCTGGGCGATCACCGGCTGACAGACGAGGACCGCACCTACGAGCAGGCGGAAGGATCGGCAGGCGGCCGCCGCTGCTCCAGCACCTCGGTCGAAGGGGACTTCCGCCTCGACGCCGGGGAACAGGCCGCTACCGGCCTGCCGCAGACGGTCCGGATCCGCCGTATCTCCGAAGAGGGGCAGCCGCCCCAGTGGCAGTACTTCGGTTCCCGGCCGGCCGACAGCCGGCTCCACGACATGCCCCGCCTGTTGAAAGGCCAGCTTGCCGAGCTGGCAGCCGAGTTCTCAGTCTCCCCGGACGGTCCCCGCAGAGACGACTTGCTGCAGGCCCTCACCGCCTACGCGGCCACGGCGCCGCAGGAGGAGCAGTGGCAGCCGCTGCCCCAGGAACTCCAGGAGCGTCTGCCGCGCCTGCTGCCGTTCGGAGGCAAGGACGAAAGGCCCGACGACGCGGTGCGGACCGCGCTGAGCAGCTGCTACGAAACCTACCTGGGGGACGAAACGCTCCAGGGCCGGGTCCGGGAGATCGAAACGGAGATCACCCAGCGCCTGGAGAAGGAAGCCGACTCCCTGTGCCGGCACATCCGCCAGCACTGCCAGGAGTTCGTGGGCGTGCAGGTCAGGCCCGAGGTCTCCTTCAAGGGAGGCTTCAAGCGCGCCCCTCTGGAAGTCTCCAAGGCCGACGGCGAGCCGGTGGACCTCACCCGCTCCGGGCAGGGCAGCAACCGCCGGATCGCGCTCGCGGTGTGGGAGTGGACCAGCAACCTCCTCGAGCACAGCGAACTCGCCACGGGGGAGGGGAGTGATGCGGAGCCGACCCAGACCATCGTCGTCTACGACGAACCCGACACCCACCTGGACTATCGCCACCAGCGCACCGTCATGGACATCATCCGCAAACAGTGCGCCCTGCCCCACGTCAGCGTCGTCGTCGCCACCCACTCGATGAACCTCATCGACGGAGTCGACATCGCCGACGTCGTCCACCTCCGCCTCAGCGAGAGCGGCCGCACCCTCGTCGAACGCCTCACGGACCAATCCCACGAGGGGATCGACTTCCACCTCGGACAGATCGCCTCCGTCGTGGGCCTGCGCAACTCCGTCCTGTTGCACGAACGGTGCTTCCTCGCCGTCGAGGGCCCCACGGAACAGCAGTGCCTGCCCCTGCTGTTCCGCCTGTCCCAGGGCCTGCCCCTCCAGGCGGCGGGCATCGCCCTGTGGGCCTGCGGCAACAACGAAGGAGCCCTCCACCTGGCCGGGTACCTCGTCAAGAACCGCCGCACCGTCATGCTGATGGTCGACGCCGACAGCCGCACCAACAAGCACTTCAGGACGGAAAGACTGATCAAGGCCGGACTCGACCTCGACACCCAGGTCACCTGGATCGGCGAGGCAGAGGGGTTCAACGAACTCGAGGAACTCTTCACCGACGCCCAGTGGGCCACAGCCGCCAACACCCACTGGACCCGCCCGGAAGGCATCCAGTGGACCGCCGAGGACTTCACCGCACACCGCGGCGGCAAGTTCAGCGCCCACGTCCTGACCATGATCAAAGAGAAGGCCGAGCACACCAGCCCCGACGGCAAGGACGACATGCTCTACGGCCTGGTCACCACCCTCAAAACCCGCGAAGACGTCCCCTCGCAACTGACCAAGGCCTTCAGCGACCTCCGGGACCTGGCTTCCTGACCGGCCTCACGGCGCGCCGCTGCAGCATCCGCTCCTTGCGCTGCTGCAGCGTCGGCGCTGTCCAGACATGCCAGCCCACCCCCACGACGTGCTGCCGGCCGTGCCCGCGCGCCTCAATCCCACACCACCGGCACCCACTCGGTGCAACGGTGGATCCAGTACCGGTAGAACGCGATAACGACATCACATCCTCCTTCCCCCACCGCATATCTTGCCGCCTGCCACTGACAATCGCCCGGTGGCGCAGCAGCCCGCAAGCCCGCGGCACGGCACGCGAAGAAACCATTCCTCACGCGCATTGTGCACCCACTCAGGAACACCGTTTATCAGGAAAACCACCCACAGCACTCCCCACAGTAGTTACCTTCTGTGCTCATGCGGTTTCTGCACACTTCGGACTGGCACCTCGGTCGCCGGTTCCACACAAAAGACCTGATTCTCGCCCAAGAAGCTTTCCTCGACCATCTGGTCGACACAGCCCGGAGCGAGAACGTCGATGCCATCCTCGTGGCCGGCGACCTCTACGACCGCGCCATCCCCAGTCTGGACGCCGTGCGCCTGTTCAGCCGCGCCCTGCACCAGCTCGCTGACCTCGATGTACCGATCATCATGATCAGCGGCAACCATGACTCGGCCCACCGCCTCGGTGTCGGATCCGGCCTTTTCGCCCGCGCCGGGATCCATCTGCGCACCGATCCCGCCACCTGCGACGTCCCGGTCGTCCTCGACGATGCCGACGGCCCGGTCGCCGTGTACGGCATCCCCTACCTTGAGCCGTCGATGGTCCGCACCCAACTGGAGGCAGAAGCGACCTCCCACCACGCGGTGCTGACCGCAGCCCTGGACAGGATCCACAGCGACCTCACCAACCACCAGCCGGCCGGAACCCGCTCGGTGGTCATTGCCCACGCCTTCGTTACCCCCAGCAGCAGCCCGAGCGAAGACCAGCAGGTGACGGAGTCCGACAGTGAACGCGACCTCAGCGTCGGCGGTGTCGCCCACGTCGGCGCGGACGTCTTCGACGGCATCGACTACGTCGCCCTCGGCCATCTCCACGGCCCCCAGAAGGTCACCGACCGAGTCCACTACAGCGGCTCCCCGCTGCCCTACTCCTTCTCTGAGGCCACACACACCAAGTCCTTCACCCTGGTCGACGTCACCTCCTCCGGCACCGCTCCCGCCGTCAGGCGCCTGACTTGTCCGACCCCTCACCGCCTGGAACGCGTCGAAGGCATCCTCGAGGACCTCCTCACCAGCCCCGTCCACGAACACCTGAAGGACGCCTGGCTCGAGGTCACCCTCACTGACACAGCCCTGCCCTTCGAGGCCATGGCCCGGCTGCGCCGCCGCTTCCCCGACACGCTCAGCCTCAAGCACGAGCGGGCCTTCATCCCCGCCCAGGCCACCGACCCCCCGACATACACCGAACGCCTCCGCGGCCGCAGCGAACTCGACATCGCCAGCGACTTCATCACCGACATGCGCGGCACCGCCCCCACCCCCGACGAACACGCCCTGCTCCAGCAGGCCGTCGACGCCGCCCGCGTGAACGAACTGCAGAAGGAAACCGTCTGATGCGCCTGCACCACCTCACCCTGCAGGCCTTCGGCCCCTTCGCCGGCACCCACACCGTCGACTTCGACGCCCTGACCGCCGACGGCCTGTTCCTCCTGCACGGCGACACCGGAGCCGGCAAGAGCACCCTGTTCACCGCCATCTGCTTCGCCCTGTACGGCGAACCCCCAGTCGACCGCGACCTGCTGCTGCGCAGCCACCACGCCCCGGCCGACCTGCTCACCCAGGTCACCCTGGACGTCACCATCGCCGGCCAGCGGCTGCTCATCGACCGCGTCCCCCAGCAGACGCGCCCCAAGAAGAACGGCACGGGTGACACCGTCCAGAAGGCCGAGACCCGGCTCAGCCGGTTCACGACCGACGCCCTGGGACAGGGCCACTGGGAGGCCTCCAGCAAGTCCCACCAAGAGGCCGGCAAGGAAATCAAGGACCTGCTCGGCATGAGCCGGACCCAGTTCTGCCAGGTGGTCCTCCTGCCCCAGAACGAGTTCACTAAGTTCCTCTACGCCGATGCCAGCAAGCGCCGCGAACTCCTCGGCAAGCTCTTCTACAGCGACCGGTACGCCTTCATCGAACGCTGGCTGAACGACCACAGCCGCACCACTCAGAAGAACCGCGACGCCGCCCGCGACGAGGTGCTGCACCTGGCGGCCCGCATCCACCAGGCCGCCGGCCCGGACCTGAAATCGCAGTACGACGCCCCCGCCCCTGACACCGCGCACGCCTTGACCGGCCCCGCCCTGGCGTGGGCCCAGGACCTCTTCCAGGCCAGCCAGGCCGACGCTGCCACCGCCCAGGCCGAGGCCGAGAAGGCAAAGAAGAACCAGCTCACCCACCAGAACCTGGAAGCCGTCACCCGCGAACTGCACGGGCGGCAGACCGCCCACGCCACCGCCCGCACCCAGCTCAACCGGCTGGACGAACAGACACCCCACCAAGAAGCCCTCGGCAGGCGCCGGGAACAAGCCCGGCGCGCCCAGCAGCTGGCACCGCTGCTGCACACCGTCAGTACCGCCCGCACCGACCACACCCGAGCCCAGGACAGCGAAAGCGCCGCCCGCACCCGGCTGCTCCCCGAACACGCCACGCTCCAGGCCGCCGACCTTGCCACGGTCGGGCAGCGCACGCGCGACGACATCGCCGTGCTGAACACCCTGCTTCCCGAGGAAGCCACCCTCGGCCAGCTCACCACCGACCTCAAGCGCATCGACACCGAGCGGCAGGACTTCACCGTCCAGCAGCGCACCGCCCGTGACTGGCTCGAGCAGGAGACCACCCGGCGCACCACTCTGCAGGCCCGCCGGGAAGCCGCCCGCGAGGCCGAGGAAGAAAGCCGCCGCCACCAGGCCCAGTTGGAGATCCTCAACGGCCGCGTCGCGGCCGCCGAACGCCGCGACGCCCACCTCGCAGAGATCACCATTACCGAGCAGCGCCTGGCCGCCGCCCAGAAGGAAACCGAACAGGCAGCCCAGGCCCACATCGGCATCCGCCGCCGACGCACCGAGGGCATGGCCGCCGAACTCGCCGCCGGCCTCACCGACGGCGCACCATGCCCGGTCTGCGGCTCGTGCTCCCACCCGGCTCCCGCCCAGGCTCCCGACGGGCATCCCACCCGCGAGGACGAACAAGCCGCCGAGAAAGCCCACCAGCGCGCCCAGCACCAGCGCGACAAGATCGCGGCCGAGCTGCAGCAGCTTCGCGAGAACGCCGCCGGTGCCACCGGCGAAGCCGGCGACACCCCGCTGGCCAGCCTCAAGGCCGAACACGAGGCACTCGCCGCGCAGCTGGCCGACTCTCTCGAACGTGCCGCCGACCGCGGAACCGTCGAGGAGGAACTCCTCGCGCTGGACCGCGAACACATCACCATGACCGAGCAGGACAGTGTCGCCACCGCCGGCCTGTCCGCCCGCAACGCCAGCTACGACACCCTGTCCCAACGGCAAGCGGAGCTCACCGAGAAACTCGATGCCGCCCGCGGCACCGCCCCCACCCTGGCGGCCCGCATCGACGACCTCACCCGCACTGCCGACCGCCTTGAGCAGGCAGCCGAGGCATCCCGCACCGCCGCCTCCGCCACCCAGGTCCTGCACACCCGTACCAGCCAAGCCGCCAACGCCGCCACATCCCAGGGCTTCGACACCCTCGCTGCCGCTGAACAAGCCGTGCTCAGCGACAAGGACCTCCACGAACTGGAGGAAGAGATCAACCAATGGCGCGAGGCCCGCGCCTCCCACCAGACCGTCCTCGACGACCCCGTCCTGCAGGAAGCAGCAGCCCAGCCGGCCGCCGACGTCGAAGCTGCGACAGCTCTGCGCACGGCCGCAGACGACCAGCACGCGCTAGCGGTCACCACCGCCAGTACCGCCCGGGCCCGCACCACCGATCTCACCGACCTCAGCACCACCCTGGCAGGGGTCGTCGAACGCCTGGGAGCACTCGAGCAGGCCCACAGCACCGCCCGCCACCTCGCCGACCTGGCCACCGGCAACGCCTCCGGCACCCGGGTCCGCATGCAGCTGGAGGCCTACGTCCTGGCCGCCCGCCTCGAACAAGTCGTCGCTGCTGCCAACACCCGCCTGAGCCTGATGTCCGAAGGCCGCTACACCCTCCGCCACTCCGACCACCAAGCCGCACACGGCGCCCGCTCCGGCCTCGGCCTGGAAATCACCGACTCCTGGACCGGCCGCCCCCGCAAGACCGACACCCTCTCCGGCGGCGAATCCTTCTTCGCCTCCCTGTCCCTCGCCCTCGGCCTGGCCGACGTCGTCACCCACGAAGCCGGCGGCAACCCCCTCGACACCCTCTTCATCGACGAAGGCTTCGGCACCCTCGACGACGACACCCTCCACAACGTCCTCGATGTCCTCGACTCCCTGCGCGCCCACGACCGCACCGTCGGCGTCATCAGCCACATCCCCGAACTACGCCGCCGCATCACCCAGCGACTGCACATCCGAAAAAGCCCTACCGGATCCACCCTCGCCCACCTGACCGAAGCAGCCGAATAACCTGAACTCCGGGAGAGCAGAGCCCCAGCCCCGCCCTCCCGGAGCAGCCAGCCGACTACCACGGAGCGATACACCTCCATGGCCCCCGATATCCAGCTACGGCCCCACCAGAAAGAAGCGGTAGCCGCCACCACCGCCACGCTCCGCGACCACGCCCGCGCGAGCGTGATCGCCGCCTGCGGCACAGGTAAGACCCTCATCGCCGCCCGCACCACGGCCCGCATCGCCCCGCGGGGGCGGGTCCTGGTGCTGCTGCCGACGCTGGATCTGCTGTCCCAGACGATCCGGTCCTGGCGCCTGGCCGGCCGCAAGGGCACCGCCATTGCCGTGTGCTCCCAACGCCAGGCCCTCGATCACGAACCGCTCGGCGCCGACATCCCCCTCACCACCGACCCCGCCGAACTGGCCGCCTTGGTCGGCCAGTCCAGTCCCAGCCCGGCCACCGTCTACGCCACCTACGCCTCCCTGCCCGGCGTCATCGCCGCCCACCGCGACCACCGCCTGCCCACCTGGGACCTCGCGGTCGTCGACGAGGCCCACCGCACCGCAGGCCGCCTGGGCAAGGCCTGGGCTGCCGTCCATCACGACGACCAGGTGCCGGCCGCCCGCCGCCTGTACCTGACCGCCACCCCCCGCATCTGGGACCCCGACGACGCTTCGGCCGGCGACGGGTCGGAGACGGTGGCCTCCATGGACGACGAGAACCTCTTCGGCCCCGTCGCCTACCACCTCAACCTCTCCGACGCCATCGACCTCGGACTGCTCGCCGACTACCAGATCCTCGTCCCCGTCGTCACCGACGCGGACCTGCGTGACTGGCTCGCCACCGGACCCGGTGCTGGCGCCGACGGGCTGCGCCTGGCCGGCCGTCAGGTCGCCGCCCTGCGCGCCATCCACGACCACAAGCTGCGTCGGATCCTGACCTTCCATCACCGGGTCGCCGATGCCCGCGCCTTCGCCACCACCCTGGCGCAGACGGCCGCCGCTCTTCCTGCACCCCTGCGCCCCCAGGGACTGTGGGCGGACTGGGTCGGTGGCAGCCACACCCCGCAGATCCGCCGCCGCCTGCTGCTCGAATTCACCTCCCACACCAGCCCCGACGCGCCGGCCGTCCTGTCCAATGCCCGCGTACTGGGGGAGGGCATCGACGTGCCTGACATCGACGCGGTGATCTTCGTCGATCCCAAGAACAGCCCCGTCGACACCATCCAGGCCGTTGGCCGCGCCCTGCGTCAGCACCCTGGCGCTGGCAAGAAGGCCACCCTCGTCGTCCCCGTCTACCTCACCCCCGACGAAGACCCCGACGACCTTCTCGGTGCCGACGCCTACACCCCGCTGTGGCGCACCATCCAGGCTCTGCGTGCCCACGACGACCGCCTCGATGCCCGCCTGTCCGACCCGCGCACCCACCGCCCCACCATGCCCCCCGAAGACCCCGAAGCCTGGCTGCGTTTCGACCGCCCCACCCAGGCCGACGAGATCGCCCTCGCCCTGTCCCTGCGGGTCCTGGCTCCCAAGAGCGCCGAATGGCGCCGCGGCCTCGCCGCGGCCCGCCGCTTCCGCCACACCCACCGCCACCTCGACGTCCCCCAGAACTACGAGGACCCCACCAGCTACCCCTTGGGGCGCTGGCTGACCTGGCAACGCCACCTGCACACCAAGGGCACGCTCGACGCCGTACGCGTCCACGCCCTCGAACGTCTCGGCATCATCTGGGACCCCCGCCAGCAGGCCTTCGACCGCGCACTGGCCCACGCCGCCGCCTATGCCGCCCGCTACGGCCACCTCGCCGCCCCCGTCGACGAGATCCACGACGGCTTCCCTCTCGGCCGCTGGCTGGCCACCCAGCGCACCCGCGCCGAGACCCTCACCGGCCAGCGCGCCGCCGCCCTCACCGCCCTTGACCGGTGGTGGAACCCGCCCTGGCCGATCACATGGCAACGGGCCTACCACGCCGCCCGTCAGAGCCGGGCAGCCTACGAGACTGCCTCCGAGGCAGAGAGCTGGCTTGAGTCACAGCGCGCCCGTTCCGACCGCCTGCACCCTGAACAGAAGTCACTGCTCGAGGAGTTGGGGTTGATCGGCCTGCCCAACACATCCGGCTGTCCGGCGACGGAGAGTCGCCCGCCGGCGCGCGAACGGGCCTTCCAGCGGGGACTGGTCGCCGCCCGGGCCTTCCGCGCCCGCGAAGGCCATCTCGACGTCCCCCAGCGGCACATCGAGGAGGTGGAAGGAGACCCCGTGCGTCTGGGGCAGTGGCTGAGCAACCTGCGCCGCCGCCGCGCGAACCTCAGCTCGCAGCGGCAGGAGGCGCTCGCCGAACTCGGCCTGTGAGCAGGCGAACGCATCTGATTGAGGAGAACGGCCAAACACCGGCCGACGACCTCGAATGGCTGCGCCACGGAATCGTCAAAGCCGGTGCGACTTCGGCAGGCCGGTACGTGACCCGGTCGGGTGATGCCGTGACGTCGGGAGAACCTGCCCGGATGCGGCGACGTCGTGTGGGGCATGAAGCCGACCAGGGATGTGCACGTGGCCGAGCCGGGTCTGCTCGTGGTGGACTTTGCGGCTGCCGATGACGACACGGCGTTCGCCATGCAGAACGCGATTGCCCGGAGGTGGGCCACCGCGCCGGCCGAGCACGTCACACGCCAGCCCGGGGAGCCGGGTGTGCGGCTGCGCTGTTACGTGGACCTGCGCCAAGAAACTCGCTGCTCCTGAAAACTCCGCGGGGCGATGACCAGACAGCCGGCAACCGTGTCGGCTCCTGCACAGGGCAAACCGCCGGCCCTGTGCAGCCGGTCGGCTCGTGGGCCCGGCCGGGCTGTGCACGAGGCCCGTCCGGCCGGGACCAAGGTCGGATGGTTCCAGGACCCGGAGCCGGACTCCGTCCGGCTGTCGACGCACGCGAGAGTCCGCTGTTCCTGCGTGACGGTGCGTGCCCCGTCGGTTGATGCGGCAACTAGGCTGGTGGTCCGCAGGTGGGGTGTCTGGAGGGCGTGGGGCGGGGGCCGTGCGCGGGGGAGGGGAGAGCGGTGCGCCTTTCAAAGGTCAGGATCGTGAATTTCCGGAATTTCCGGGATCTGGTGATTGATCCTTTCCCGACTCCCGCGGTGATCGTGGGGGAGAACGGGGTTGGCAAGAGCAATCTGCTGTACGCGCTGCGCCTGGTCCTCGACCCGGACCTGTCCAACCGGTGGCGCAGACTCCAGGCCGACGACATCCATGACAGTGCGCCGCCCTTGCCTCAAGGAGTCGAGGTCAGGGTCGAAGTCGAGCTAGCCGACTTCGACGATGATGACGACGCCATCGCGACCCTCGACGGCGCGATCATCACCGAGGACGGGCAGCCCCGCGTCGCCCGGCTGACCTATCTGTTCCAGCCCAAGCTGGCAGTCGGTGCAGTCTTCGGCGCCCAGCCCAGCGAGCCGCTGACGCCCGACGACTACTCCTGGACCATCTACGGCGGCGACGATGCGGGCGTCGACATGCGCCACGCCAAGGAATACGTCCCGTTGTCCGTGCTGCCCGCCCTGCGCGACGCCGAGGGCGACTTCTCCCGCGCCGACCGCAGCCCCCTGGTCCGGCTGCTGCGCGAGCGGCCCCCGGCCCCCGACATCGTCGCCTCCACTCTGGACGCCCTGAAACAGGCCCGCAACCAGCTGGCCCAGGACGCCTCCATGCAGCAGGCGGTGGACGAACTCACCTCCCGCCTGGCTGCCATGACCGGCCCCCAGCTGCCGCTGACCCCTTCGCTGGACTTCGCCGGCCGGGAAGACGACCTGATCCGCAGCGTCCAGCTCTTGATCGACTCGAGCAGCCGCGGCATCCAGCACACCTCCACCGGCACCGCCAACGTCGTCTACCTGGCCCTGCTGCTCGAGCGGCTGAAACTGCGCCGCCAGGCCAGCGACGGCGAGGACACACTCCTGGCCGTGGAGGAGCCCGAGGCCCACCTCCACCCCAGCCTGCAGCGCAAGGTGTTCGCCCACCTGCTGCACGAGCCCAACCGGCTGCTGCTGACCACCCACAGCCCGCACATCGCCGCCGTCACCCCCCTGTCCAGCATCGTGCTGACCAGCAGCCAGGGCGACCACACCGTCGGCTCCGTCGTACCGCCCGGCGTGCTCACCGACGCCGAGACGGCCGACCTCGAGCGCTATATCAACGTCACCCGCGCCGAGATCCTCTTCGCCCGGGGCACCGTCCTGGTCGAGGGCGCAGCCGACGCCTACCTGCTGCCCGCACTCGCCGAGGCAGCTGGCTTTCACCTGGACGATCACGGCATCGTCGTCTCCAGTGTCGAAGGCACCGACTTCGCCCCCTACGCCACCCTGCTGGGCCCCCGGGCGCTGCGGCGCCCGCACTGGATCCTCACCGACGGCGACGCCGCAGACGGCGAGCACCGCCACCAGAGGGAACCGGGCCTGTGGAGGGCTCGCGACGTGGCGCGCATCGCACGCGAGGACGCCCTGCACCAGGCACTCGACCGCGGCATCGATACGATCACAGTCCAGAAACTGCCCGAGCGCGGCGTACGCGCCGGACGGCAGCAGGTGGTGACCGCCGCGACCCGGGTAGGCGTCTACGTCGGCGACAACACGCTGGAACCCGACATCGCTCCTTTGCTGCATCCCGAAATGGCCGCGGCCTACTGCGCCTTCCGGCAGCGCGAGAGCAGCCGGTCCGCCTTTCGTGATGCCCTGGCCCCCTTTGAGGACGGCACAGCAACCGGCCAGCAGCGCGACACTCTGGTGGACAAGATCGAGGCCATCGGCAAGGGACGCTACGCCCAGCGGATGGCCGCGCACGTCGCCAGCATGACCGGCTTGCACGACCGCGTCCTGGAACTGCTCGGCCGCACGGAAGGCCTCATCACCCGCGACAACCTGCTGACGATCGAAGGTCCGGGAGCCATCCTCGGCCTGCTGGACGATCTTAGCTGCACCTTCCGCGGCCGGCCCCTGTTCCCCGCAGCCCCCACCCCGGGCCACAGCTGATGACGGCCCCCCACCAGCAGACGCCTGCGACCGTGCCGGCTCTGCTGCCGCCCGCCCTGGCCGCCGAACTGGGCGCGCTGCACCCGGACCAACGCGCCGCCGCCACCCACCACGCAAACATCGCCGTGCTCGCCGGACCTGGCGCCGGCAAGACCCGAGCCCTCGTCGCCCGCGTCGGATACCTACTGGCCACCACCAGCCGCCACCGCGGCGTCGCCGCCCTGACCTACACCGAAACAGCCGCCCACGAGACCACCGTGCGCCTGCACCACCTCGGACTGCACCCGGGCCGCCGCCTGTCCAGCACCACCGTGCACGCCTTCTGCCTGCACCACATCCTGCGCCCCTACGGCCGCCTGATCGGCGACCCGCTTCCCGCCGACCTCACCATCCCCGACACGTCCGCCTGCAGACAGCTGTGGGACACCGCCGCCTACGAATCCGGCCTGGACGTCAACCCGAACAACCGGACCACACTGGAGCGCCTGCGCCGTCTGATCGCCGCCGGGGAGCCGATCGCCGACTACCCGCGCCAATACCCGCGCGCCGTCCGCCGCTACGAACAACTGCTCCGCGACCACGACACCCTCGACTTCGAGGCCATGACCATCCGCGCCCTCGACCTGCTGCGCGAAAGCCGCACCGCACGCGAGCAACTCGTGGCGCGCTTCCCGCATTTCGTCGTCGACGAATACCAAGACCTCGGTCCCGTCCTGCACGCCCTGGTGCTCACCTTGCTGGACGCCGGCGTGGGCATCACCGCCGTCGGCGATCCCGATCAGGTGCTCTACGCCTACCAGGGCGCCAGCCCCCGCTACCTGACCCAGCTCAGCAACCGGCCCGACTTCCGACGACTGCGCTTGCGGGTCAACTACCGCAGCGGCAGCGCCCTCATATCCGCTGGCCACGCAGTCCTCGGCCAAG
The DNA here is from genome assembly GCF_002005225.1 of Streptomyces pactum. Classification (NCBI taxonomy): domain Bacteria; kingdom Bacillati; phylum Actinomycetota; class Actinomycetes; order Kitasatosporales; family Streptomycetaceae; genus Streptomyces; species Streptomyces pactum. Next base: position 836 of record NZ_CP019724.1, on the reverse strand, counting down.
ACCGCGGCTACCACGCCGCACCTGGCCGCGACGACGCAGGCGCCGTCACTATCCTCCACGCCGACGGCGACATCGACTCCCACGCGGCCCGCACCGTCGAAGTCCTCAACAACCGCCTGGCAACAGGCACACCGCCAGAAGACATCGCTGTCCTCTACCGCTCCAAAGGCCCCCTGCTCGACGCCCTGACCACCGCGATCCGGGCCGCCCAGATCCCCCTCGACAGCGAAAAGCAGCGCCGCCGTCCCAGCGGTCCCCTCGCCGACCTGATCGCTGCCTGCGCCACGCGGCGACTGACCGGGCCTCTTCCCGGCCCACCACCACAGACCTCGCAGCACCGCGCTGCAGAACAGCCGGCATCGCCCCTGCCCGAACCCTTCGCGAGCTGGCCGCAACCTGGCATCGCCAACTCCAGCTGGCCCACCACAACGACCCGACCGACACCCAGCGCACCCTGTCACGACGCCTGGCGGCGCTCCTGGACGCCCCCGACCGCGAAACCCCAGCCCACCCGGCGAGGATCTTCCTCGCCGCACTGTGGGACACCCTGAGAGCCACCCACCTCGCCGATCACAGCCCCGACGAACGCGACCGGGACACGGCCCAGGCCCTGGCCGATCCCGGCGACCTCACCATGGCCGAACTCGCCGGAGGACAAATCCCCGGCCACATCGCCCTGACCACCTACCACAGCGCCAAGGGCCGCGAGTTCCGCATCGTCATCCTGCCCGGCCTCGTCGAAGGACTGCTCCCACGTCACTACCCCGGCAAGCCTCCCGCCCCCAAGAGGTCGCCGAAGCCCGCAGAGCCTTCTACGTCGCCCTCACCCGCGCCAA